>NZ_JBBKZT010000004.1:0-495388 GCF_037889975.1 Variovorax rhizosphaerae
TGGCGACAACGGCTCCACGTTGAAGGCCACGACAGTGCTGGCGATGCTCAATTGGCTGGGCGTGAAGCCGTCGTATTCGAGGCCTCGCGTGAGCGACGACAACGCCTATGCGGAATCGTTGTTCCGCACGGCCAAGTACCGCCCTGAGTTCCCCGTCAAGGGCTTCGCCGCCTGGACCACGCGCGCTCCTGGGCGGCCGGCTTCGTGCGTTGGTACAACCAGGACCATCGACACAGCGGCATTCGCTACGTCAGCCCTGCGCAGCGCCACGACGGTGAAGACCAGGCCATCCTCGCTGCTCGCCACGAGTTGTACACCCGTGCCCGCGCACTCAACCCGGCGCGCTGGTCCGGGACTACTCGCGACTGGACGCCCGTCGGCGCTGTGACCCTCAACCCCGAACGTGACTGCATCGCTCAGACACACGCGAGGGAGCCAAACATACAGCCCCTGGCTGCATGAACGAGGCGACAACTACCTTGACGCGCACCGAACTCCCGCCGACCGCCTTGCGCGACGGCCGCCGGCTCTCGCACGACGGCCGTCAGTCCGGCACGACGGCGGTGACTTCAATCTCCACCTTCGCGCGCTTCTCCACCAGCGCAGCGACCTGCACGCAGGTCATCGCAGGGAAGTTACGACCCATCGCTTCACGGTAGACCGGGCCGAGCTCACGCAGGCGGGCGTTGTATTCGTCGCGGTCGGTGATGTACCAGGTCATGCGGACCATGTGCTCGGGTCCGGCACCGGCTTCGCGCAGGACCTCGACGATGTTGCGCAGCGCCTGGCCGGTTTGTTCGATGAAGTCATCGGAGACGAACTGCTGTTGCCCATCCCAGCCGATCTGGCCGCCCACGAACACTTGCGTGCCGCGTGCGGCGATCCCGTTGGCATAGCCCTTGGGGGGCAGCCAGCCGGCGGGTTGCAGGAATTGCATCATGCTCATCAAAGACTCCTCAGTTTGAAACGTTGCAGCTTGCCGGTCTCGGTGCGCGGCAAGGCGTCGACGAAAGTGATTTCGCGCGGATATTTGTAGGGGGCGATGGTCGCCTTCACGTGGTCTTGCAAAGTCTTCACCAAGGCGTCGTCGCCGGCATTGCCGGGCTTGAGGACGCAGAAGGCCTTGACGATCATGCCGCGCTCATCGTCTGGCTTGCCGATCACGCCGCATTCGGCCACCGCTGGGTGCTGCAGCAGCGCGTCTTCGACCTCGGGGCCGCCGACGTTATAGCCGGCCGTGACGATCATGTCGTCGGCGCGGGACTGGTAGAAGAAGTAGCCGTCCTCGTCTTCCGTGAACGCATCGCCGGGATAGTTCCAGCCGTTCTTCACGTAGGCGGCCTGGCGGGAGTCATCCAGGTAGCGGCAACCGACGGGGCCGATGATCGCGAGCTTGCCGACCGTGCCGCGCGGCAGTTCCTTGCCTTCATCGTCGACCACCTTGGCGGTGAAGCCGGGCACGGCCTTGCCGATGGCGCCGCGGCGGACTTCTTCGGGCGCAGCGGAGATGTAGATATGGAAGACCTCGGTGCCGCCGATGCCGTCGAGCATCTCGATGCCAGTCGCTTCCTTCCAGAGTTGGCGCGTGGCATCGGGCAGCGCTTCGCCGGCGCTCACGCTGATGCGCAGGCTGGGCACGCCGATCTTCTTGGCGAAGGGGGCGACCTGGCGGTAGAAGGTGGGCGCGGTGTAGGTGATGGTGGCGCCGGAATCGTTGATCAGCTTGACCATGCCCTCGGGCGTGTAGCTGCCATCGGGGAAGAAGACCGAGGCGCCTGCCCACATCGGGAAGATCAGCAGGCCGCCGAGGCCAAACGTGAAGGCCAGCGGCGGTGAGCCGAGGACGATGTCGGTGGGGCGTGCACGCAGCACGTGGCGCGGCCAGGTCTCGCACATGGCGAGTACGTCGCGGTGGGTGGAGATGGGCGCCTTGGGCTTGCCGGTGGTGCCGGAGGTAAAGGCGAGCAGGGCGATGTCGTCCGCGGCGGTGGGACAGGCCTTGAAGCGGCCGGACTTCGACGCGGCGCGTGCCTCGAGGGAGGTGGGCTGGTCGGGCTGGTTGAAGGCGATGATCGTCTTCAGCACCGGATGGTCCGCACGTGCGGCCTCCAGTTCGGCCAGCAGCTTGCCGTCGCAGAGGGCGGCCACGGGTTGCGACTTGTCGATGATGTCGCCGAGTTCCCTGGCGCGCAGCAGCGGCATGGTCGCGACGGCGATCAGGCCGGCCTTGACGACGGCGAGCCAGGACAAGGCCATCTGGATCGAGTTGCCCCCGCGCAGCAGCACGCGGTTGCCGGGGACGAGGTTCAGGTCCTCGGTCAGGACCTGGGCGATGCGATTGACCTCGACGGCCGCCTCGGCGTACGTCAGGGTGCGCGTGGGGGAGCGCAGCATGGGGTTGTCGGCGAAGCCCTTGGCCGGGGCCTTGTCGAGCAGCTCCTCGACCAGGTTCAACTGGTCGGGCAACTGCAGTTCCGGCAGGTCGTAGCGGAAGATCGGGAGTTGGTCTGGCGGCGGCAGCCGGTCGTGGACGAAGCGGTCGATCTGTGCGGTCATTGCGTCACCTTTGTGCCGTGCGCGCGCTCACGCGTGCTTCAGCACGGACTTGCCGATGATGAGTTGCTGGACCTCGGTTGCGCCCTCGTAGATGCGCAGCGAGCGGATGTCGCGGTAGAGGCTTTCGACCTTGGTGCCGACTTGCACGCCGAGGCCGCCGTGCAGCTGCAGCGCCATGTCGATGACGCGCTGGGCGTTCTCGGTGGCGGTCATCTTGGCCATGGCGGCGGCGGTGGTGAGGTCGCCGGAAGGCTTCTGGCCGGTGCGCTCGGATTCGTCGCGCATCCAGGCCGCGCGGTAGGTGAGCAGGGCGGCGGCGTCAACGAGCGCGGCCATGTCGCCGAGCTTGGCTTGCGTGAGCTGGAACTCGCCGAGCGAATGGCCGAACATCTGGCGGCGCTGGGCGTGGGCAACGGCCTCGGCCAATGCGCGGCGGGCCATGCCGAGGGCGGCTGCGGCGACGGAGGCGCGGAAGATGTCGAGGGTGCGCATGGCGAGCTTGAAGCCGCCGTGGAGGTCGCCGAGTTGCGCGGTGCGGGGCACGTTGCAGTCGTTGAACTTCAGCGTGGCCAAGGGGTGTGGCGCCATCACGTGGATGTGGCCCGACGTGTCGAGACCGGGGCTCGTCGCATCGACGATGAAGGCAGTGATGCCGCGCGTGCCGCCGGTCGGGTCGGTCTTGGCGAAGGTGCAGTAGAAGTCGGCGATGCCGCCGTTGCTGATCCAGGTCTTGGTGCCGTCGAGCTTCCAGCCGTCGGGCGTGGCGTCGGCGCGCATGGCCATCGCGCCGACGTCGGAGCCTGCGTTGGGCTCGCTCAGGGCGAAGGCGGCGATCTTGCTGCCGTTGGCGACTGCGGGCAGGTATGCGGCTTGCTGCTCGGGGCTGCCGGCCAGCGTGATCGCGCCGCTGCCGAGGCCCTGCATGGCGAACGCGAAGTCGGCCAGGGGCGAGTGGTAGGCGAGGGTCTCGCGCAGCAGGACAAGGGCGCGCGAATCGAGTCGCTCCAGTGCGCCACCGGATGCGGCCGGCACGCAGTAACGCAGCCAGCCGCCTTCGCCGAGGCGGCGCACCCAGTCGCGGCAGGCGGCGCGGTCGTCGCTTTCGTCGACGTCCTGTGCAGCGGCCCAGGGCAGCAGGCCTCGCGCGAGGGCGCGATGCGCGTCGTCGAAGAAGGGCAGCGCGAGGTGCGCGGTCGATGGGGGAGCGGGTGGTGGTGTGTTCATCCTGATCAGTCCCCTTGGAACGCCGGCTTGCGCTTGTTCGCGAAGGCTTCGTAGGCGCGCTTGAAGTCCTCGGTCTGCATGCAGATCGCCTGGGCCTGCGCTTCGGCCTCGATGGCCTGGTCGATGGTCATCGACCATTCCTGGGACAGCATGGTCTTGGTCATGCCGTGCGCGAAGGTGGGGCCGGCGGCCAGGTCGCGTGCCATTGCGGTGGCCGCGTCCAGCAGGGCGTCGCTTTCGTGCAGCGCGTTGAAGAAGCCCCAGGCGTGGCCTTCGGTCGCGGTCATGGCGCGGCCGCTGAACAGCAGTTCGGACGCGCGGCCCTGGCCGATCATGCGCGGCAGCAGGGCGCAGGCGCCCATGTCGGCGCCGGCCAGCCCGACGCGGGTGAACAGGAAGGCGGTCTTGGTGGCGGGCGTGCCGTAGCGGATGTCGCAAGCCAGCGCAATCATCGCGCCGGCGCCGGCGCAGATGCCGTCGATCGCGCCGATGATGGGCTGCGGGCAGGCGCGGATCGCCTTGACCAGGTCGCCGGTCATGCGCGTGAATTCCAGCAGCGCGGGCATCTCCATCTTCGTGAGCGGGCCGATGATCTCGTGCACGTCGCCGCCGGAGCAGAAGTTGCCGCCGGCGCCGGTGATGACGATGACCTTCACGTCGGTGGCGTAGTTGAGGGCGCGGAACAGGTCGCGCAGTTCGGCATACGAGTCGAAGGTGAGCGGGTTCTTGCGTTCGGGGCGGTTCAGCGTGATGGTGCCGATGCCTTCGGTGAACGACCAGGCGAAGTGCCTGGCCGAATACGACGCCTTGGGTTCGAACTGCGCGTGCATGGGGTTGCCGGCGCCGATGTAGTGCTTCATGCGATTTCCGTGGTGGGTGTGGTTTGCTTGACCTTGCCGAGCAGCTTGTGCAACTGCGCGATCTCTTTCGAGTTGAGGCCGGCGAAGGCGTCGACGATCCAGGCTTCGTGCTTTTGCGCCATGTCGTTGAAGAGCTTGCGTCCGCGCGGCGTGAGGCGCACGCGCCAGGCGCGGCGGTCGTTGGCGACGTCCACCCGCTCGACCAGGCCTTCGGTCACGAGCTGGTCGGTGATGCCGGTGACGTTGCCGCCGGTCACCATCATTCGGCGCGAGAGCTCGTTCATCTTCAGGCCCTCGGGCGCGCGCTCGAGTTGCGACATGAGGTCGAAGCGCGGCAGGGTGGTGGTGAACTGCTCGCGCAGGCTGTTGCGCACCTGCTTCTCGATGAGCTGCGTGCAGGTCAAGAGGCGCAGCCAGAGGCGCAGTTCGTCGGGGTGTTCGCTGTGGGCGCGGGCTTCGAGGTCCATGGTCACTCCACTGGCAAAGGCTTGGCGGCCTGCGCTTGCGTGGCCGCAGCCATCTCTTTCTGCTTGGCCATCTCGCGGTACATCTGGTCGCGACCGCTGAGGTATTGCTTCGGCCAGTCGACCGCGCGGCTTTCCAGCTTGGCGGCTTCGTGCAGCGTCCACGCGGGGTCGGCCAGGTGCGGGCGGGCGACGGCGCAGAGGTCGGCGCGGCCGGCGGCGATGATGCTGTTGGCCTGGTCGGCGTCGGTGATGGCGCCGACGGCGATGGTCGAGATGCCGACCTCGTTGCGGATGCGGTCGGCGAAGGGGGTCTGGTACATGCGGCCGTAGACGGGCTTGGCGGCACGGGTGGTCTGGCCGGAAGACACGTCGATAAAGTCGGCGCCTGCGGCCTTGAGCAGGCGCGCGACTTCGATGGCGTCGTCGCCGGTGTTGCCGCCGGGCGCCCAGTCGTGGGCGGAGATGCGCACGCTCATCGGCTTGTCGGCCGGCCAGACGGCGCGCATGGCCTTGAACACTTCGAGCGGGTAGCGGCAGCGCGCGTCGATGCCGCCGCCGTACTCGTCCGTGCGCAGGTTGGTCAGCGGGCTGATGAAAGACGCCAGCAGGTAGCCGTGCGCGCAGTGCAGTTCGAGCCAGTCGAAGCCGCATTCCGCAGCGCGGCGGGTGGAGGCGACGAACTGGTCGCGCATGAGGTCCATGTCGGCGCGGCTCATTTCGGCGGGCAATTGGTTCTGTTCGCCGTAGGCCAGTGCGCTGGCCGACAGCAGCGGCCAGTTGCCGGTGGGCAGCGGCTCGTCGGTGCCTTCCCAGCCGACCTGGGTCGAGCCCTTGGGCCCGCTGTGACCCAGCTGCATGCCGATGCGCGCGCTGCTCTGCGCATGCACGAAGTCGACGATGCGCTTGAAGGCCGCCTGTTGCGTGTCGTTGTAGAGGCCGGTGCAGGCGGGGGTGATGCGGCCTTCGGGGGTTGGGCTGGTCATCTCGACCATCACCATCGCCGCGCCGCCGAGCGCGCGTGCGCCCAGGTGCACCAGGTGGAAGTCCTGCGGCACGCCGTCGACCGCGCTGTAGGTGGCCATGGGCGAGACGATGATGCGGTTCTTCAGCGTGAGGCCGCGCACGGTCAGCGGCATCAGCATCGGCGGCACGCGTTTGCCGCCGGCCAGCCATTCTTCGTAGCCGCCGAGCCACTTGGCATCGCGCAGGCGCAGGTTCTCGTGGCTGATGCGTTGCGAGCGGGTCAGCAGCGAATAGGCGAACTGCTCGATCTGCATGCCGCTGTAGCGCGTGACGTTCTCGAACCATTCGGTCGAGTTGCGCGCGGCGTTCTGGATCTTCAGCACCTCGACGCTGCGGCGGCCTTCGTAGGCTTCGAGCACCTGCTCGACGTCGCCATGCTCGACGAAGGTGTTGGCCAGGTCGATTGCGTCTTCCAGCGCCAGCTTGGTGCCGGAGCCGATCGAGAAGTGGGCGGTGTGCGCGGCGTCGCCCATGAGCACGACCGGCACGGTCTTGCCGCCGACGTCCACGCGATGCGTCCAGTGCCCGCAGACCACGCGCGGGAAGCGGATCCAGTTGGCCGAGCCGCGCAGGTGGGTGGCGTTGCTGATCAGCGCGTTGCCGTCCAGGTAGGGCGCGAAGAGCTTTTCGCAGAAGGCGATGGCCTCGGGTTGCTCCATCTGGTCGAGGCCGTGGGCCTTCCAGACTTCCTCCGGCGTCTCGACGATGAAGGTGGAGGTGTCGGCGTCGAACTGGTAGGCATGGGCCTGGAACCAGCCGTGTTCGGTCTTTTCGAAGGCGAAGGTGAAGGCGTCGAAGCGCTTTTTTGTGCCGAGCCAGACGAAGCGGCACTGGCGCGTGTCGATGTCGGGCTGGAACACGTCGGCGTAGCGCGTGCGGATTCGGCTGTTGAGGCCGTCGCTGGCGATCACGAGGTCGGCGTCGTATTGGGCGGCCAAGGCCTGATCGTCGGTGGCGTCGCATTCGAACACCAGTTCGACGCCGAGTTCGAGGCAGCGCTCCTGCAGGATGTTGAGCAGGCGCTTGCGGCCAATGCCGCAGAAGCCGTGCCCTCCGGAGCGCACGCTGCGGCCCTTGAAGAAGACCTCGATGTCGTCCCAGTGGTTGAAGGCGTCGCCGATGAGGGCGGCGGTGGGCGCATCGGCCGCGGCCAGGTTGCCAAGCGTCTGGTCGCTGAGCACCACGCCCCAGCCGAAGGTGTCGAAGGGACGGTTGCGCTCGACGACGGTGACGGCCAGGTCGGGCCAGCGCGCTTTCATCAGCAGCGCGAAGTACAGGCCGGCGGGGCCACCCCCGATGCACAACACGCGGCGGAGGGCGGGAGAGGGCAGCTTTGGGCAATTCATGGTCGAATAGTTTAAGCCTAAACAATCAGATGTCAATGGACTACAGCGTGTTCGGGTGCGATCGATTTAGGATCGGTTGACGGGTCGCAAGAATCTTTCGCATGCAAAGCTTGATACCGAAGATCGAGTCGCGCCTGGACACGCTGGCCGTGCCCATCGCACTGGAATTGCCGGATGGACGGCGCGTTGCAAAACCGGGGTCGCGCGTGACGCTGGCCTTTTCGGACTGGTCGGGGCTGGCCAAGCTCGCGGCCAGCCAGATCGGTGCGCTCGGCGAGTTGTACGTCGAGGGCAGGGTCCAGATCGAGGGCGCGATGCGCGACCTGACCGATGTGGCCGTCGGCCTGCTACCGGGCAACCCGGTGGAAACCAACACGGGCTGGTGGGGGCGGCTACTGCGGCGGGCCAAGTCCCGCGGCGCGCATTCACTGGACAAGGATGCGGCGCAGGTCGAATTCCACTACGACGTGTCGGACGACTTCTACGCGCTGTGGCTGGACCCGCGCCGGGTGTATTCCTGCGCGTACTTCAAGGCGCCCGGAATGACGTTGGCGCAGGCGCAGGAGGCCAAGCTCGACCACATCTGCCGCAAGCTGATGCTGGCGCCCGGCCAGCGCTTCCTGGACATCGGCTCAGGCTGGGGCGCGCTGCTGCTTTGGGCGGCCGAGCACTACGGCGTGGATGCGACCGGCATCACGCTGTCGAAGAACCAGCACGCGTATGTGCAGCGGCTCATCGACGCCAAGGGATTGGGTGGGCGCGTGCGCGTGGAATTGCGCGACTACCGGGAGCTGACCACCGACAAGCCGTTCGATCGCATCGCGTCCGTCGGCATGTTCGAGCACGTGGGCGCCGCCAATATGCCGGGCTACTTCGCCCGCATCAACGAACTGCTGGTGCCCGGCGGCATGGCGATGAACCACGGCATCACGTCGGGACGGCTCGACCAGGACCAACTCGGCAACGGCATGGGCGACTTCATCGAGAAATACATCTTCCCCGGCGGTGAACTGTTGCACGTGACGCATGTGCTGCGCGAGATGGCCGTGGCGGGGTTGGAGATGGTCGACACGGAGAACCTGCGGCCGCATTACGCGCGCACGCTGTGGAACTGGTCGGACGGCCTCGAAAGCAAGCTGGACGCGGCATTGGCAGTGCTGCAGCGGTCCGCCGGCAGCCGCGAACGCGCCGAGCGTATCCTGCGAGCCTATCGTCTTTACCTGGCCGGATCGGCCATGAGTTTCGAACAGGGCTGGATCTCGCTGCACCAGATCCTGGCCATCAAGCCGGACGGCAAAAAAGATACGGGCTTGATGCCCGGCGCACATTCAGCGTACCCTTTCGTCCGCGACCACATTTACCGTTGAGAGACCAGATGCTTTACAAATTCAAATCACAAGCGACCCAGGATGTCGTGATGCTTGAAGCCAATGCCCGCCAGTTGCTCGAGATCATGGGCAAATCCGGCGGTGCGAGCGGCATCATCACGGTCGAGCAGATTCCGGCGGCGCTCGCTGCGCTGGAGGCCGCCGTGCGCACGGAGGGCGCCAACAGGCACAACCACGATTCGCTCGCGGTCGAGGGGCATGCGGAAGAGGCGGAGCGGCAGCACATCGGGCTGCACCAGCGCGCGGCACCGATCATTCACATGCTGAAAGACTCGCAGGCCGACGGCAAGGATGTGATCTGGGCGGCTAAATAAGCGCCGCCAACTCGCCGCTGCGCAACTCTCACCCCCGCCGGGGCTGACACCGGCGGCCCGGCAGCGCCGGTTCCGGGGTGCTTCCCGAATGAAGATCGCCCGGCCTTGATTTACCTTGGAATAGCGCCCGGGCTTGAAAAGTCGTAGCGGGGTCCGGGCCCAGGCACGATCGGTGGTCCTGCGTCGGGGCCGCGCATGGGGGCCGTGCTCTCGTAATTGGGCGAGACGCCCACCGGCGAGGGGATCGACGAGGCGTAGCGCGGGCCGGGGCCAGGGACCACGGGCGGGCCCGCATCGACGTAGCCCGGGTTCAAGGTGTTCGCCGGCTGGCGTGCAGGCTCGACCCAACTGTAGTTGGAGGGCAGGCTGCTGGTCTCGGTGTCCGGTGACTCCTGGCGGCGGTTGCGCTCGCGTGCGTAGTTGCGTGGCGTGGCGCCCGGCGTGGCCGTGGATCGAATGGGCGCTGAGTTGGCGGCAGAGGACGGTGTTGCGGCGATGGACGCGTCAGCTTCCGTGCCCGTTGCTGCGTAGGGCTTCGCGATGGGGGCAAGGGGCGCGGCGGTTGGGGCGCGGTTCGACGATGCCGGTGCTGCAGACCCTGCCAGTGTCGACGGTGCCAGCGGCGCAGGGGTGACAGGCGCAACCGCAGTCGCCGCCGGATCGGATGGAGATTCAGCCTGCACGGCCGGAACCGACGCGTTGGTGCCGGCCTGCAGCGGCGCCACCGCCTTGTGCGAGGTCAGCACGTACATGCACCACCCCACGAAGCCGATCAGGAGCACCAGGCCGGCGATCCCGGCACGCAGCCAGAACATGGCCGGCTCGCGCGCTGGCGCCGAAGCGCGCAAGGGCATCGACCGGGAATGTCCTGTGCGCGTCGCGTCGAAGCTCGCGTCGCGCCGCGAATCCGCAAACGCCGGCCCGGGAATGGAATGGCCCACCGGCTCGATGCCAAGCCGCGCGGCGCAGCCGACGCAGAACCTGGCATTCTTCCGATTGAGTTTTCCGCAGATACCGCAAGCGGTCGTCATGAACCCACTCCTCACACGATCAACCTTCGACTCTGCGTCAAGGCCGAGGTTCACGCTGTCGGCATATGTCTACTTTGCAATAAAGTGCCGGTGCCGTTTCCATCCAGACGGGTCATCCGAAAGCGTGAAGATGTCGTGGCGAATGCGCCAGCCGGAAGGCCCGGCCCGCGGACCGGATCCGTACGCCAGTCCGGTGGTCACCGAGCGCGAGACGGGTGGCCGCAGCCGAAAGACTCAGCCTAGAACAAGCAGTTGGATGCGCCCGAGTGCGCCGTGATCGGCGTGCCAGGCAAGGCGCGAGAACGCGGCGGGCTCATGCCCGCAAGGCCGAGCAACGCCGCATGGCGCGTCGAGCGCGGTGCAATCGGGTGCATAGCGCTTTCACCCTGGCGGCGAACGTGATCGAAGGCAGAAGTTTCAGGCTCCATAGCTGCTTTTTCCAAAGTTTGAGCGCGGTCAACTGCTTTTTCTGGGCTCAAACCTTCTAATCCACTTTCGCGCCGGAGTCCTTCACCACCTTCGCCCACTTGGTGTGCTCGCTCGCGATCAGCTTGGCGAATTCGGCCGGGGTGTTGCCGCTCGGGATGGCGCCTTGGGCGAGCATCTTTTCCTTGATCGCCGGGGTGTTCAACGACTTGGCAACTTCCTGCTGTATGCGGTTGACGATGTCGGGCGGGGTGCCGGCCGGTGCGAGCAGACCGAACCACGAGCTGGCCTCGTAGCCCTTGAGCGCCGGGCCGCCGGCCTCCTCGATCGTCGGCACGTCGGGCAGCGCGGCGGAGCGCTTTGAACTCGTCACCGCCAGCGCGAGCAGCTTGCCCGACTTGATCTGCTGCATCGACGAAGGCAGGTTGTCGAACATCACGTCGGCATTGCCGGCCACCATGTCCATCAATGCCGGGCCGGAGCCCTTGTACGGGATGTGCGTCATGAAGCTGCCCGACATGCTCTTGAACAACTCGCCCGACAGGTGGATCGACGTGCCGCTGCCACTGGACGCCATGTTGAGCTTGCCCGGATGGCTCTTGGCGTACTTGATGAAATCGGCCACGTTCTTGATGCCCATGTCCTTGGCCTTGTCGGCGTTCATCTCCATCACGTTCGGCACCGCGGCGACCAGCGTGATCGGCGCGAAGTCCTTGATCGGGTCATAGGGCAGCTTGCTGTAGAGCGCGCGGTTGATGCCGTGCGTGCCGACGGTGCCCATGAGCAGCGTGTAGCCATCGGGCGGTGCATGGGCCACGACTTCGGCGCCGATGTTGCCGCCGGCGCCGCCGCGGTTGTCGACGATGAATTGCTGGCCGAAAGCCTTCGACAACTCGGGCGCCACGGCACGCGCCAGGATGTCGGTGGTGCCGCCGGCCGCAAAGGGCACGACGATGCGCACCGGCTTGGAGGGCCATTTGTCTTGTGCTGCAACAGGGCCCGTGAGCATCAGCAGTGCGGCCGCTGCGCTCGCGGCCAGGGCGGTGCGGCGATTCGGCTTGGAGTGGAGGGTCATGCCGGCTTTCAAGGAAGTGGGTTGCGGGGAGGTCATCGCGCGTTGTAAGCGCGAAGCGATCGATCCGTTGCTCGTAGTTACCCAAGCCAGGCGACGGCCGGTAAACGGCTCTGTCGACGCTCAGTCGCCCTTCATCCGCGGCGCGAAGCCGCCCTCGCGAAAGCGCTCGACCACGAAATCGACGAACACGCGCGTCTTGGCCGGCAGCAGCTTCTTGCTCGGGTAGTACAGCGACAACTGCCCCATGTCGGCGGCCCAGCCGGGCAGCAGCCGCACGAACTCGCCGCTGGCCAGGCCGGCAGCGGCAAAGGGCATCGGCAACAGCGCCACGCCGAGGTCCATCCGCACGGCTTGCGCGATGGCCTCCGGGTCGCTGAACACGATGCGGGCGCGCAGGTCGGCCGCGCCTTCGTCGCCGGCCGCGTTGCGCAAGGTCCAGCTGCGCACGCGCCCGGTCGGTGACGAGCGCCGCACGATGCCGTCGAAGCTCGCGAGTTCCGAGGGATGCAGCGGCGCGGCCCGACCCGCCATGTAGCGCGGCGAGGCCACTGCCACCACGTCGACGCGCGCCAGCTCGCGCGCCACCAGCCCTGGCGACAACTCGATGCCGCCGCCGATGGCCGCGTCGAAGCCCTCGCCGATCAGGTCGACCTGGCGGTTGTCGAAATGCCAGTCAGGGACGATGGCCGGGTAGCGGGCGAGGAAGTCGCCCAGCAGCGGCACCACGTAGGCGCGACCGAAGGCCTGGCCCATGCTGACCTTGAGCGTGCCGGCCGGTTGGCCGCCGACGGTGGCCACGCTGGCCAGCGCGTCCTGCAAGGTGGCGAGGCCGCCGCTCACCTGGCGCAGGAAGCCTTCGCCGGTTTCGGTGAGCGCGAGGCGGCGCGTGCTGCGCTGGAACAGTCGCACGCCCAGGCTGCCCTCCAGCCGCGCGACGTTCTTGCTGACGGCGGCCGGCGTGAGGCCCAGACGTCGCGCGGCGGCGGAGAAGCTGCCGGCCTCGGCGCTCTGGACGAAGGATTCGAGGTGGCTGAGGGGTTCCATGGGGCGATTTTCAACCCGTGGTTGCAAGTCATTGAGATTTTTGATGGCTACCGGGAACAGGTGGAACTCCCCAAACTGGAGGCCTGTTCAACACATTCCCTCGAAAGATCCTCATGACCACCTCCGCAAACAACACCCTCCCGCTCGCTGGCAAGGTCGCCTTCGTCACCGGCGGTTCACGCGGCATCGGCGCCGCCATCGTGCGTCGCCTGGCTGCTGACGGCGCCAACGTCGTCTTCAGCTATGCCGCCTCGCAAGCGCCGGCGGACGAACTGGTGCGCAGCGTCGAAGCCGCGGGCGGTCGCGCCCAGGCCGTGCGCATCGACAGCGCCGATGCCGCTGCGCTCACGGCAGGCATCGACAAGGTGGCCGCCGAATTCGGTCGCCTCGACATCCTGGTCAACAGTGCCGGCGTGCTGGCGCTCGGCACGGTCGACCAGTTCTCGCTGGCAGACTTCGACCGCACGCTGGCCGTCAATGTGCGCGCCGTGTTCGTCGCCACCCAAGCCGCAACGGCGCACATGCCGCAGGGGGGCAGGGTGATCAACATCGGCAGCACGAATGCCGAGCGCATGCCCTTTGCCGGCGGCAGCGCCTATGCGATGAGCAAGGCGGCATTGGTCGGGTTGGTCAAGGGCCTGTCGCGCGATCTCGGCCCGCGCGGCATCACGGTCAACAACGTGCAGCCCGGCCCGGTCGACACCGACATGAACCCGGCCGACGGGCCGAACGCGGACGGCCTGCGCTCGTTGATGGCGATCCCGCACTTCGGCAAGGCTGCGGACATCGCCGGCATGGTGGCTTACCTTGCCGGGCCGGATGGTGGCTATGTGACGGGCGCGAGCCTGACGATCGACGGCGGCTTCGGGGCTTGATCGGGCCGGCCCCGAAGCGAGGGGCTTGCCGGCCTCAGGACTTGGGCGGTTTCCCCGCCTTGCCTCGCCGGCTTGCGGGAGCCGCCTTTTTTGCTGCGGGCTGCTTCGCCGGTGCCTTCTTGGCGCCCTTTACCGATGGGCTCCGTTTTGCCGGGGTTTGTTGCGCCTGGATCGGAGCGCTCGGCACCGGGACTTCCGCAACGTAGGCAGCAACCGCGACCGCGGCCTGCTCCGCAGGCGCGCCATTGCGGTCTTCTTCGTCCGGTTCGTCGACTCCCTCACTGTCGCTGCCCTGTTTTTCCTGACTGCGCGCTGGCTGCAACAGCGCCACCAGCTTGCCGAGTTGCCTGGAAGTGCGCCGCAGGACTGCCTGATGCTGCGCCGCATCCCTGGCCGCGAAAAACCGCGCGAGCAATTCGATCTGCGCGACGATGGATTCGAGTTCCGAGGGCTTGACCGTCAGGTTCGAGAACGATTCGGTGTAGCTCTTGAAGACCTCATCCAATGCCACCTGGCGCGCGACAGCATCGGCTGCAGCAAAGCTGCCGTCGATCAGTTTTTCAACCAGCAGCGCGTCGGCCTGCATCGCCGCGTCCCAGACACTCAGGCTGACCGCGAACTCTTGCGCGACGGCCTGCCGGCAGTGCCGGGCGAGCGCAAGCGCGGCCTCCTTCAGCGCTGGCGTGTCCCAGGGGGTGAGCAGGTCGAGCGCCAGGTGATTCAGCGCGAGGTACGGCTTCAGGCGCCCCCCTGCGATGCTTCCCTCGGCTCTTTGATAGGCCGCTGCGCTCATCCTCAGCGCTTCGTCCATCTGGGTTCCGACGCGTGCGGCTGCGGCGGTGCCAAGGTCGCCGCACAAGAGCTGCCGGGCCAACAATCCGGCCTTGCGCTTCCACGCGCTGCCCAGGATGGCGTTGCGTTCCGAGCTGCCATCGATGGCATCCGTCGACGCGTCGCCATCGACCTTGCCGCTGACGATTTCGCCAAGGCGGGTCAGGCGTGCAATGGCGTGGTCGATGAGGCGGAACCCGGCGTCGTCGGATTTGCCGCTCGCGTCACTCTTCGCGGTGCGTTCGCCCAGCAGCGCTTCCACGTTCGCGAGCTGCTCGATGTCGCGCACCGGAACACGTCCCAGATCCCCCTCCGCCTGGATCGCTGCAAGGTAGGACTCGCGCGCCTTTTCCAGCTGGTTGAGTTGGCGCCACGTCGCCGCGAGTGCGGACTGCACCTCGGGCAAGGCCAGCCACGCGGGCATCGCACGCTTGTCGCGCAGTTCCAGTACGTGCTCGACGCTGCGCGCGAGTTCCGACTCGGTCTGCCGCTCGAGCTTTTGCGAGATGGAGGCCCGAACGCGCGCGAGCGCGTCGAGCAATTCGTCGGGCGAAACGTAGGTGGGATCGCCATCGGTGTCGCTCGGGCCATCGCCGCCTGGTTCCGCCATCCAGCCAGGCTCGCCGTAGGCCTGGAAAGCGCCCCACGTGATGTCGCCGTTGCCTGCCTGCCAGGCGGCCTTGCGAGCGGTGAACACCGCTTCGCCGAAGCTGCGCCGGCGCCGCAGCAGCTCCTGGTAGAAGGTCTGCCCGAAGACCGACGCATTGGCATCATCGACCGCCCAGCCGGCAACGATGACGCAGCGCACGCCAATGTCGATGAGTTCGCGTGCGACGCTGGCGGCCAGCTTGTTGGCGTTTCCGCCATAGGATTGGTCGACGGTGCCGAGGTGACAGCAGTTGAGGAAAACCAGTTCGGGCACCGATTCCATGGCTGCGATCTCGGCCGCGGTAATGAGCAAGCCGTCGGACAGCAAGACACCGCTGCGCAACCGGCCGTCGCGATGGCGCACGCCAAACACCCCGTGCGCCGAGATGTGCAGGATGCGGTAGGGCTGGTGATACAGCTGCGCAAAAACCTCGACCGCACCGGTACCCGACCCGATCAAGGGCGTCACTGTATAGCCCAGCCCGTTCAACACCTGGGCGATGGCCTCGGCTTCAGCCTGCGCCTGGCCGAGCGGCTTCGGGTCTGCCCGATCGCCCTGGGGCCCCGGAAATGCGCGACCGAAGCCCTCCACCGACGGGTTGCCGATCACGAGCGCGCAGCGATTCATGGCCTGCCGCACCTGGTATCGGAACTTCGACGTTGCGAACTGGCGGACCACCGCGGTCCGCAACGCGAGCGGGCGCGGGTCGTCGCTGGGGTCCGTCGGGTCGTCGGCCAGCAGCAATTCCCACGGCAGGTTGGCGGTGTAGCTGTCGACTACCAGCACCAGGCGGCTGAGTTGGCGGGCGGCGTCCTTCAGGTCGTGCGGCACCATCAACTGGAACAGCATCCGGCCGATGTCACCCTGATAGCGGGTTTCGTGGATCTGCCGCTTTATCAAGGTCTCGATCAGGCCGGGTTGGCGCTGCTGCATCACCGACTCAGCGCGGGCACGTGACCCGATGTAGATGTAGCGCAGCCGTTCAGCGATGGGCGCGCGCGAATTGCTTCCACCGTCCGCGTCATCGCCATCGTCGTCTGTGCGCGGGCCGTTGCGGTTGTCCGGCGGGCAGGGGGGCGTGAAGCACTCCGGTGGGCACAGGTCGTCGCGGCGGTCGGCATCGGTGACCATCAAGCGCGGCCAATAGTTCATCGCGCGGTCGTCGAAAAGGCGTTGTCGCGCACTCTCGTCGTGCCGCAATTCGCTGCGGCACACGAGCGCCGTGCCGGAAGCCTCGGCATGCGCGTCGAGCGACGAACTCATCTGGCGCAAGGCGTAGACCGCGGTGATCGCCGTGTCGAGATAGAGCTCGATGATCTCCAGACGGCCGACCCGGATGTTGAGGCGCGTGGCCTGGTGGAAGCGCATGTTGGCGTCGATCACGCCCTGGACCAGCGCCTCCACCGATGCACCGATGCTGAGGTTGGCCGTCGAGTTGTAGCCCAGGAGCAGCGTGGCGAGCGAGACTTCCCGCGGCTCCTTGCCAAGCACGTCAACCACCTGCAGCAAGTAGCGCAACACGCCAATGCGCACGGCCTCGGTGAGGTCCGGCGAATTCAGTGGCACATCGTAGGTGCCAAGGCCGGTGACGATGGCGCCACGCATGCTCCCGCGCGCACTCTCGACGGCATTCGGCAAGCGCAGCACCACCGTTGCGGTGCCGCGCGGCCCCGCGTAGAGCCCGAGGCTCTTGCGTTCACTGAGATCGCCTCCGAGCAGTTCGCGGTCGATCAAGCCCTCCGGCCCGACGATCGGGTCCTGCTCGTAGTGCCCGACCATGATCGGCATCGAGACAAAGCGCAGGTCGCCCGCGCGCACCGACACCTCGAGCCTGCGCTTCGCACGGGGGAGGGCGCGCATGCGCTGCGAGCCGCCGAGCAAGGTCCGCTCGATCGAATCGGGGTCGTTGATGGTTGGCGGCCCGGCGTCATAGAGCAAGGGCTTGGGCAGGGCGATGTCGCGCGTGGCGGGCGGGGTCGTGAGCAACTGGCCGCTGGTGCCGGTCGCCAGCAATTCGACCAGCGCCGGGAAATATTCCTTCGTCGCCGCCAGGTCGCCGTGCTCGGCCGGCATGTAGAAGGTTTGGCCGATGCCATCGATCCGGCCCGAGTCCCAGGTGACCGTGCCGTCGCCACGGGTCGTGCCCACCATGCGCAGGCGGCCCTTGTCATCGCGGATGCCACAGGGTGTGTTGGGCGCGACGCCGAACACATAGGTGGTCTTCTTCTCGTATTCAGGCGGCAGCCTTGGCTTGTCATCGCCATCGGCACGCCAGAGCCAGCTGGCGGAGTCGAGTGTCTGTTGATCGGGCTTGCCCGAGCGCCCATTGCCGAACCACAGGTCGCGAATCTTGCCGTTGAAATCCACCCAGGTCTGGGCGCTGGCGTAGTCGTAGGTGCCGCCGCCTTCGTCCTGCCCCTGGAACGTATCCTTGAAGCCTTTCTTCGGCAACAGTTGCAGCGCGCCGCGGAAGCCGGCGACGATGTCGAGCACCTCCTGCATGCTGTGTTGAAGATCCAGTCGCACCAGCATGCGAAGCGTCGAACCCTTGCCCAGCAGGTTCTCCACCATCGAATGGGCGCCTTGATTGGGCGTGCCGAGCATCACGAAACGGGCGCCGTTGCGTGCCATCAACTCATCCATGACCGAGCGACGCTTGTGGATGCAGGCGCGAACCACCAATCCGCCCATGCTGTGCGCCAGCAGGCGAATCGGCTTGTCGGTCTCCTTCATGAGCCGCACGAGGAACTCGCCCAGTCGCTCCGCCAGGACGTCCAGCGGCTGGCGCCAGTCGTACGGGAAGGTCTCGACACGGTGGGTCTTCGCCAACTCGTCGCACAGCCGGCCGTAGGACATGCCGAAGAGCTCTTCGGCCTCGACGTTGCTCTTTCCCCAACTGATCTTTTCGAGCCCACCCTTCGCGATGTCGAGCGGATCGAACCAGACGCGATCGTCTCCGTTGACGCGCAGGTGCGAGCCCATCACGCCCGGCAGTACCACCACCACCGGCCTGTCTGCGGCCTGCGCATCGCGGCTCGTCGAGCGTTGCAGCGCCTGCAAGTCCGCGGCGCGATCCGGCAGGGGCCGGAAGACGCCGAGCTCAGCCGGCTTCTCGACGGTCAGCCAATCGCGCAGCGCGGCGCGCGTGTCATGGTTGGTGAAGTAACGAAAGTGCGACACATCGGCGCCGCGATCGAACAGGATGCGGGAGCCTGCCTTGGGTGCGATGCCGGCGAGCATGGCCGGCGTATCGACGACGAGGTCGTTGTCGACGTTGTCGAAAAACACGAAGTCCGTCAGCAGCACGCCCAGGCGCTTGAGCAGGTTGCCGCCCTGGATGTCACCGGCGATCACGGCCATCTGGATGCCGGGCCGTACCGGGGATTCGCGCAGCAGCCAGGCCATCGGCGAATCGGGAAGCATGGCCTCGATGCCTGGCACCAGGTGCGGATCGGTCCGGTTCTTGGCGATGTCGATGATGACGCGCCTGAACGCCAGGTAGTACGGGCTGCCGAAGAGGAAAGGCACCTGGCCGATCAACGTGAGGATGCCCGACAGGAACAGATCGAAGTTGCCGCTCGCCAGCAGCGTGCCGTGCGCCGGACTGGCGGTGCGCACGTAGCGCTGGATCACGAGTTGCTTCTCGCGCAGTTCCTTCGCGAGAAGTTGCAGGTCGGCGCGGTGCTCGGCATGTGCGGTGTCGAGTTCCTTGATGACGCGTTGGGTTGCATCTTCGTCCGGATCGCCGATGCCTTCGAAGCCGAACCGATAGCGGTCGATCAGCTTGTCGAAGTCGGTCAGGCACAGCAAGTCCGCCACCAGGCCACCGCGTGAATGCGAAACGAGGTTGACGTGGGCGCCCTTGGGCAGGGCGCGGACCAGTTGCAACGCGTTGGTGATCGGGCTCTCGGACAGCGTCTTGTGCTCGAAGGCATAGATGCGTTGGCCGAAGCGGGCTTCGAGCGCTGCCCAGACATCCTGTCCGGTCGAGCGCAGGTCGCCGAAGCTGCCCAGGGTGCTGGAGGCGGTTCCGTGCACGAACACCAGCAAGGGCTTCTTGGCCGCTTCGGCAGGATCCGCCGCGGCCGTCAACGCTTCGGGCAGGAAGTCGGACGCATTGCCGTTGGACCCGACCCAGCGGTACAGGCCCGGCTCATGGCCGAGCTTGCGTTCGATCGCCCACATCAGGGCCTTTGTGCCTGCCCAGCTGATGCCCAGCTGCGCCACATCCTTGACCGAGTCGGCGATCGGGTCGGCTGCGCCGCCTCCCACCACAAAGGTGAAGACCTTCGATACCAACCTGCCGGCGGCTTTCGTGAAGACGTTGCGGGAGTCGCCGCCTTCGTCGCTCAGCTTGTCGATGAGGATCTCGCCATTGGGCCCGAGGAGCTCGGGATGGCTCGATGCCAATGACGCGCGCAGCCGGGCAGCGCTGGTGATGAAGGTGCTGCCGTCGGCCAGTTCGAGCCAGACGACATCGGAGTCGGCCGCTGGGCGTTGCATTTCAGCCGTCGAGTCGGGCGCGCTGCGCGCGCTGGAGCTGACGTCGAAGGTCGACTTGGGGGTCAGGTACCCCGGCGGCAGGAACGGGTCGGCTTCAGCGCTGCCCGATCGCGCGGTGTTGGTCAGCAGGGCGGGGAGGCGCGGCGGAAGTTCGCGTCCCGAAAGCTTGATCTGGATGGTGTCGGGCATCGCGTTTCACCTTTTTATCTTGTTCGTTCCGCGCGAGCAGGCCATCGGTCGAGGGCGCCGCAGGCAAGTGTCGAATCGTCAGCTCAGCGCATGTTCCAGGCGCTCAAACCGTCCCGTGCAGCCACCAATTTCAGACGAGCAGTGCATGCGGCGTCCTGGCTGAACGACCGTCATGATGCTTGCATCGATGCACCCTCGACATCCCTCAAACGTAGTAGTCGCAACGGGCCTGGATCGTTGGCAAACGCTGGGCAAGGACTTGGCGGTTGATCTTGCCGACAGCTTGGTGCCCGAGGCGTGCAGCGCATGCGCCAGCTGGCTGCTCAGGCGTTCGAGCCCGTTGAGGGTCAGCGACTTCTCGCCGAAGGCGATCACTGTGCGCGGGTTCGGGTTGCAGCGCTCCGCGGCGGATCAGGTACGGGCAAGGTCCTCGTCAATTGCCGGTGAACGTGCCGTGGCGCCCCGCACCCTTGGCGAATCGCTCGGCGCCGGCCTTGCCTTCTGCCGCCACCACCGGCACGCCGAGCGCGCCTTCCTGCCGGAGCGCTTCCGCCAGCGGCAGGTCCCACTGCGCGTAGGCCGAATGGCGGTCCGTCAACATGCATTGCTGCGGAAAGGCGGCGATGTCGCGGGCCAGTGCCTTGGCATCGGCCAGCGCGCTGCCCGGTGCGCTGATGCGATTGACCAGGCCCATCGCCAGCGCTTCCGGCGCAGCCACCGGACGGCCCGTGAGGATCAGGTCGAGCGCGCGGGCCATGCCGATGATGCGCGGCAGGCGCACCGTGCCGCCGTCGATCAGCGGCACGCCCCAGCGCCGGCAGAACACGCCCAGCACCGTGCCCGGGTCGGCAACGCGCAGGTCGGCCAGCAGGGCGAGTTCCAATCCACCGGCCACGGCGTAGCCGCTGAGGGCCGCGACCAGTGGCTTGGACAGCGCCATGCGCGAGGGGCCCATCGGGCCCGTGCCGCCGCCCTCCGGGTCCAGTTCGTTGCGCAGCTCGGGGTCGCCCACTGCGGAGAGGTCCGCGCCAGCGCAGAAGTGGTCGCCGGCGCCGGCCAGGATCGCGACGCGAAGGGCCGGATCGGCCTCGAAGCGCTCGAACGCATCGCGAAGTGCGCGCGCCGTGGGGCCGTCGACCGCGTTGCGCTTCCCTGGACGGTTGATGGTGATGATGCAGATGTCCGCATCGACGTCGAAGGTCACAAGTGACATGGCGGCTCCTACCGGATGCGCATGGATCGGCGCGTTGAAACGTCGTGAATGGACTGTGGCCAGGCTGGACAAGGCCGGTCGCAAGTCCGCGCGTCCGCGCGTCATCAAGGCGTCTTGTCTCGCGTTGACCTGTTCCGCAAATCGTAGTGTCGATTGGCCGTGTCGTCATCGGCCACCTGCTGCATGGCCCGATGCCGCCGCCCGAGATGATTGCGTCCGACACGCGGTTGGCTGGCCCGGCAGGTGAAGGATTGCCAGGCGGACGCGCGGCGCATCCGCGAGCGGTGGTTCGGGAAGGTGCAAGGTTGAAAATGCCGCCCCGCCGGAGTGACCCAGTTCACTTGCAAACCCGAGTCCGCGATCTAACATTCTTGTCATGAGATTTGTATCTCATGAGCAGGGAGTCTCTTTCCACCACGAAAGGAATTCCCATGTCGCTCACCCCCGAGGAAATGGACCGCAAGCTCGACGAGCATTTCGGCTTCGAGGCGCATGACGATGTGGCCGGCGTGCTGGCCACGCTGGCGCCGGCCGTCGAGCACGACATCGTCGGCTGGCCCACCGGCCCGAGTCATGGACGCGAGGCCGCGCGGCCCTTCTATGAAGCCCTGTTTGCGGACCTCACGGACGGCCATGCGAAGTCGCTGCGCCGGCTGTACGGCGACAACTTCATGGTCGACGACTCGCTGTGGAGCGGCAAGGCGCCCGGGCGGCCCTTCGGACTGGAGGGGCACGGCCGGCCGCTGAGCTTCCGGCTGCTGCACGTCATCGAGTTCTCCGCCACGGGCCAGATCTGCCGCGAGAACGTGTGGGTCGACATGGCCGCCATCCTGCAGCAATTGCCGCAGGACGAAATGGCCGTCGCCGCATGACGCCGCCGGACCTGCGGCACCAGCAGAAGCAGCGCACACGCCAAGCCTTGCTGCGGGCCGCGTCGGAACTCATGCGCCAGGGCGGCCGGCCCACGCTGGAGGAAGTCTCGGCACAGGCGATGGTGTCGCGCGCCACGGCCTACCGCTACTTTCCGAAGGTCGAGGCGCTGTACCTGGAGGCCTCGATCGACATCGATACGCCGCAGGCCGACCAGATCCTGGCCGGCGTACCGCCGGGCAACCCGATCGCGCGGCTGGAGCGCATCGATGACGCGCTGCATGCCATGACGCAGGCCAATGAAGTGCCCTTGCGCATGATGTTGGCGCAGTCGCTGGCGCGCAGCGCGCGCGGGGAGGCCGACCCCGAGTTGCCCGCACGCCAGAACCGCCGCTCGCCGCTGATCGAGGCGGCGCTCGGCCCCGCGCGTGCTCGCTTCAGCCCCGCCGGGCTGCGAAACCTCCAGCACGCGCTCGCGCTGGTCATGGGCACGGAATCCATGATCGTCTTCAAGGACGTGCTGCGCCTGGACGACGCCGCGGCGCGCAAGGTTCGCCGCTGGGCCATCCGCGCCCTGGTCAATGCCGCTTTGCCAACCCCCAAGCAGGAGAAGTCACCATGATCAAGAAGCACATGCCAACCATCGCCGCGCTGCTGCTCATGAGCGCTTGCACGGTCGCCCTGGCCGAAACCGCCGCGCTGTCCAAGGCGCCCGCGAGCCAGTTGCAGCGCGGACGCTATCTGGTGCAGGTGGCCGGCTGCAATGACTGCCACACGCCGGGCTATGCGCCGCAGAACGGCAAGGTCGACGAGAAACTGTGGCTCACCGGCGATGCGCTCGGTTGGTCCGGACCCTGGGGCACGACCTACCCGACCAACCTGCGCTTGCTGCTGGCCGGCATGAGCGAGAAGCAATGGCTGCACCATGCGCGCAACATGGAGCCGCGTCCGCCGATGCCGTGGTTCAACGTGCGCGCGATGACCGATGCGGACCTCAAGGCCATTTATGCCTACACGCGTTCGCTGGGTGCGGCGGGCGTGGCGGCGCCGGCCTATGCGCCGCCGGGCACGCAGGCGAGTGGGCCAGTGGTGCGGTTTCCGTAGCAGCTTGCAGCGCTGGCGGCAGCGCCACCAAGCAACCGTCATGCGACGTCAAGATCCCGGTGCCCACGAAAGCGCGCCAGCCTCGGGCTAACCCTGATGTGCAAAAAGTCGTGGCGATGGGATAGTTAGTTTGTCAGCCGAACTAATCATTGAGCGGTGACTTACTAACTTCCTCTAGCGGAGACTTCCACATGCAATTCAAGAGCACTCTCACAGCCGTCGCCCTGGGCCTGGCTGCTTTTGGCGCCTGCGCCCAGACCGTGGTCGGCGTGAGCTGGTCCAACTTCCAGGAAGAGCGCTGGAAGACCGACGAGGCCGCGATCAAGGCCGAACTGGAGAAGCACGGCGCCAAGTACATCAGCGCGGATGCCGGCGGCTCGCCCGAGAAGCAGTTGGGCGACATCGAGGGCTTGATGGCCAAGGGCGCCAAGGCGCTGATCGTGCTCGCCATGGACAAGGACGCGATCCTGCCGGCCGTGACCAAGGCCGTGCGCCAGAAGGTGCCGGTCGTCGCCTATGACCGCCTGATCGAAGCGCCGGGCGTGTTCTACATCACCTTCGACAACGTCGAGGTGGGCCGCATGCAGGCTCGCGAAGTGTTCAAGCTCGCGCCCAAGGGCAACTACGTGTTCATCAAGGGCTCGCCGACCGACCCGAACGCCAACTTCCTGCGCGCCGGTGCGCAAGAGGTGGTCGACGCCGCGGTGAAGAAGGGCGACATCAAGATCGTCGGCGACGAGTACACCGAAGGCTGGAAGCCCGAGGTCGCGCAGAAGAACATGGAGCAGATCCTGACCAAGGCCGGCGGCAAGGTCGATGCGGTCGTGGCTGCCAACGACGGCACGGCTGGCGGCGTGGTCGCGGCGCTGTCCGCCAAGGGCATCAAGGGCATCCCGGTGTCCGGCCAAGATGCGGACTTCGCGGCGCTCAACCGCGTGGCGCTGGGCACGCAGACCGTGTCGGTGTGGAAGGATTCGCGCGAACTGGGCAAGGAAGCTGCCGGCGCAGCCCTCGCGCTCGCCGCCGGCAAGCCTGTCGACAAGGCCACCAGCTGGGACAAGGGCGAAAAGAAGATCGCGCTGCAATCGCGCTTCCTGACGCCGGTGCCAATCACCAAGGACAACCTCGACGTGATCGTGAAGGCTGGCTGGATCAAGAAGGCCGAGTTGTGCAAGGGCGTGAGCGGAGACAAGGCCCCGGCCGCATGTAAATAGACCCACGCCTGCAGCGCCTGCGGCGCAACGGGCGGCCGCCAGAGGCGGCTGCTCCTGCGGGCCGTCCAAGTCTGCGCAGGCAGACTTGGAGCCGCGGCCCTCGGCCCTCGAGGGGGCAACACCAGCGGCCCGGCAAAGCCGGTTCCGCGGTGTTTCACGCGATTTGGCTGCACAGGGCCCTCGCGTGCAACTCCCTCTCCCCTCGGGGAGAGGGTTGGGGTGAGGGCAAGCACCGCAACAAGGTCCCACCCTGTCTGCGCAACGTCCAGCTTCGGACACCGGTCTCGCAATCCTCTTCTTGATGGGAGTCATCCAAATGAACAAACCTTTGCCGATATGGCGCCGCAGCGGCGTCGACCTGCGGCTGATCCTCATGAGCATGCTGCTCATCGCGATGGGCGTGGTCTTCAACGTGTTGTCGGGCGGGGTGTTCCTCTCGCCGGAGAACCTCTACAACATCGCGCAGCAGACGGCGGTGGTGGGCATCGTGTCGACGGTGATGGTGCTGGTGATCGTGGCCCGGCACATCGACCTGTCGGTCGGCTCGGTGATGGGCTTCGTGGGCGTGCTGATCGCCTACCTGCAATACACCTCGGGCTGGTCGTGGCCGACCGCGTGCCTGGCCGGCCTCGCGGTGGCGCTGCTGGTGTCGATCTACCAGGGCTGGCTCACCGCGGTGCTGGGCGTGCCATCTTTCGTCGTCACGCTGGGCGGCCTGATGTCCTTCCGCGGCGCGGCCTTCCTGGTGGCCGACGGCAAGACGCAGCCGGTCAACGACGAGTTCTTCCAGACGCTGGGCGGCGGCTACGACGGCGGCATCGGCGTCACGGCGACCTGGGTGCTGACGGGCATCGTCGCGCTGGTGCTGCTGTTCCGCATGGTCCAGAAGCGCAAGGCGCTGCAACGCTACGAGATGCCGACCGAACCGATCGCCATCGACCTGATGTTCACTGCAGTGCCGATCGTGGTGCTGGCTGCCTTTGCCTGGGCCATGAACCACTACCAGATCTCGTCGAAGACGGAAGCGCAAGGCATCCCGATCCCGGTGCTGATCTGGGCGACGGTGGCGATCGTGCTGTCCTTCCTCGTGCACCGCACCCGCTTCGGGCGCTATGTGTTCGCGATGGGCGGCAACCCGGATGCGGCGGAGCTGGTGGGCATTCCGGTCAAGCGCGTCACGCTGATGCTGTTCGCGCTGCTGGCGGTGCTGGTGACCATCGCGGCCATCGTGTCGATCGCGCGGCTCAATGCGGGCACCAACTCGCTGGGCACGGGCATGGAGCTGTACGTGATCGCGGCGGCCGTCATCGGCGGCACGGCGCTCGCGGGCGGCAGCGGCACGATCTTCGGCTCGGTGCTGGGCGCGCTGATCATGCAATCGCTCGACAGCGGCATGCTGCTGCTGGACGTGGCGATCGGCAAGCGCATGGTGATCGTGGGGCAGGTGCTCATCATCGCGGTCGTCTTCGACGTCCTCTATCGCAAGAAGTTCGGAGACCGCTGAAATGGCAACGATCGACAAATCAAAACCGCTGGTCCAGCTGAAGAACATCCGCAAGGCCTTCGGTGGCGTGCATGCGGTGGACGACGTCAGCGTCAACCTCTATCCCGGCGAAGTGGTGGCGCTGCTGGGCCACAACGGCGCGGGCAAGTCCACGCTGATGAAGATGCTGGCGGGCGCCTACCCGATCGACTCGGGCGACACCATCATCGCGGGCGAGAAGGTCCACATCCGCACGCCTTCCGAGGCGCAAGCGCAGGGCATCGAGACCATCTACCAGACGCTGGCGCTGGCCGACAACCTGGACTCGGTGTCGAACCTGTTCCTCGGCCGCGAGAAGCTCACGCCGTGGCGCACGCTGGACGACCACTTCATGGAAGGTGCAGCGCGCAAGGTGTTCAACCGGCTCAACAAGAACTTCACCAACATCCGCGTGCCGGTGCGAGGACTCTCGGGCGGGCAGCGGCAGGTGGTGGCGATCTCGCGGGCGCTGTACTTCAATGCGCGCATCCTGATCATGGACGAGCCTTGCGCGGCGCTCGGGCCGGAGGAGACGGCGATGGTCGGCGGGCTGGTCAAGCAGCTCAAGGCGGATGGCGTCGGCATCTTCCTGATCACGCACGACATGCCCGATGTGTTCGGCCTGAGCGATCGCCTCGCGGTGATGAAGAACGGCAAGCTGGTGGGCACCTACCGCACCGCCGATGTGACCGAGGACGAGGTGCTGGGAATGATCATCGCGGGCAAGCGGCCGGAAGGAAAGCCGCAGGCCGAGCACGCGTGAACTTGTTGCTCTCCCCAGGTGGTGGCGATGCTTCGTGTCGCCACTCCCACCCCTCACCGGGGGGCAACACCAGCAGTCCAAAAGGATGTTGCTCCTCCCCAGGTCGGCCTCACTTCGCAGAGGCCGACCACCCCCCACCGGGGGCGCCACCAGCAGCCCGGCAAAGCCGGTACCGCGGTGCTTCTGGAACAGGACTCTTGATAAATCCGGATCATGAAAACCATCGGTGACCAGCAACTGCTCAAGCGCATCAACCGCAGTGTCTTGTTGCGGCTGTTGCGTGCGCGGCCGGGGCTTTCGCGGGCGCGGCTGGCCAGCGAGAGCGGGCTGACCAAGTCGACCGTGAGCGGACTGGTGCGCGAACTGATCGAGGACCGCTGGCTTACCGAATCCGATGCGGCCGTCGTCGACGGGTTGGGGCGGCCGTCCACGCCCTTGTTCATCAACGACCAGGTGCGCGCGCTGGCGGGCATCGAGATCGGCGTGGAAACGATGCGCGTGGTGTGCGTGTCGCTGCTCGGCGAGGTGCTGCATTCGGACGCACAGACCTTGCACAGCACCCAGCCAGCGGCCGCCTGCACGCAAGCGGCAGCCATGTGCGCGCAGGCATGGGACGCGATTGCTGCGCGAGGGCTGGAAATCACGGGCATCGGCGTGGGCGTGCCGGGCGCAGTGGACGACGCCACCGGCATCGTGCTGTTCGCGCCCAACCTGGGTTGGCGCCGGCTCGACCTGCTGCCGCTGCTCACCGAGGCTTTCGCCGCGGCCGGCCTGCCGCGCGTGCCGGTGCAATTGCAGAACGAAGCCGACGTCGCCGCGCTCGGCGAATACGAGTTCTGCGACGGCGAGGGCGAAGACCCACTGATCTTTGTCGATTGCGATGTGGGCGTGGGCGCCGGCATCGTGCTGAACGACCGCCTCTTCACCGGCGCGCAGGGCATGGCCGGCGAGATCGGCCACACCATCCTGCAGGCCGATGGGCCCTTGTGTTCCTGCGGCAGGCGCGGCTGTGCCGAAGCCTTCTTCGGCTCGCGCATGCTGGGCAGCAAGCCGGGCGACGAGCGCCGCGCGGGCCAGATGCTGGGCGTGCTGCTGCAGAACCTGTGGATCACCTTCGATCCGCGCGCGATCGTCGTCGGCGGCGCCACCTGCGTGAACCGTCCCGAGTTCCTGCAAGGCGCGATCGACACGGTGCATCGCTATGCCGAGGCCGCAGGCATGCCGCCGCCCGTGGTGCGCGCCGCACGCCACGGATTGCTGGCGCCCGCGGTGGGCGCGGCTGCGCTGGCCTTGCACGACTACTTGCGGCCGATGCACCCCAACACGGTGGAGCGGCGCGAAAAGGCCAGCCCGCGATTGCTGACGCGCCGGGTCTGAGGACCGCACCGGCCCCTGTCGACCGCATCTGGCTTCATGCGTCGCGGGTCACGCGATGGCGATCTGGCGCAGTCATGCGGTTGCTTGCGAAGTCTCATACGACTTTGCAATCAGGCGCAGAAGAAGGCGGATCGCCGCAGACAGTGCTATAGCACGGCAAGGCGATTCAATGCAGTTATGCGTTATTGCGAAGTCGTCTCAGGCTGTTGCGACGCACGCAGGCGCCGGTACAGCGTGCCGCGCGACACCCCCAGTTTCCGGGCTGCTTCCGACAGGTTGCCGCCACACGCTGCAACGGTCTCTTCGATCAGCTTGCGGTTGTGGTCGAGCAGCGTGCCGGGCTTCCATTTGTCGCTGTGCGCAGGCTCGTCAACGGGCTGCTGCACCTGCGGCAGCAAGGCGGACGCGAGCGTGCCGGTGCATTCGGCCACGACGAGGTCAGGCGTCTCGTCGGGCAGGACAACGGCATGCCGGAAGTCAATGCCATCCGCCGCCGTCAGGCGGGCTTGCATCCACACGCCCAGCCCGTTGCCCAGCCGCACCGGTTGTGCCGTCGATTGACGGGCCAGCCGAAGCAGGCTGGCCAGGTCGAGGCCGAACAGGCTTTCGAGTTCGCGCTCATCTCCCTGCAGGCCACTGGTGAGTCGCCTGGCGGCATCGTTGAGCCAGGCCACGGTGCCAGCACCGGAAATGCCGGCCAGTGCCTCGAGTGGCGTGCCCAGCAGTGCCGGGCTGGCCTGGAAGCAAAGGACCAGATGGTCGCGCGACTGCGCCTGAAGCAACTGGTTTTCTATGGTCGTCGCATGCAGGGCCACCAGCGAGGCCGCGTCGAAAGCAAAGGGCCGACCTTCCGTCGTCAGGTCGAGCACGCCCGCCAACTGGCCATGGACATCCCGCACTGGCGCGGCCGCGCACTGCATCTGGCCCAGTGCGTCGAAGTAGTGTTCCCCGCCAGACACGGCGCAGGCCTGCCCGGTGGCGACCACGATGCCCGGCGCGCTGGTGCCGACGACGGTCTCGCAGACGTTGACGTCGACGCGGGCGTGCCCCAGTACGGGCTGGTGCACGCCCGCGTGGTGCCGGGTCACGTGCAGCACCACGCCGGAAGGGTCGGTCAGGATCACGCGGCAGTCGGTACCGCCCAGCGCGCCTTCCATGGCCGACAGTTCGGGCCGGGCGACATCGAGCAGTTGGCGATTGCGCCCCATCGCGGCATGCAGTCGGCTCGACGTGACGGGCGCGATCTTCACCGGCCGCTGGGTGTCGGTATGGCCGCGCCTGCATCGCATCCACGACTGCAGCACGGCCTCGCCGACCAGCCCGGAGGGGCGCACCCCTTCCTCGAAGAATTGCCTGCGCGCCGAGGCCACGCGCTGCACCCGTGTGCTCGCGAAAAGTTGCAATGGTGGAGTAGTTGCTACTGGCATGTTCAAGCGCATCGGAGCTTCCTTCGACGCGAAAAAGTCTGTGATATGTTCCCAATTGGAACAGGGGTGCCCTGCGGGATTTCCCGAGGGTGAACAAGAAACGGAATCTCAGGATCCTTGAGGTTCATGCAGGAGACCAATCGATGAATAAACTCGCCGCCGCGATGTCACTCGCGGCGTTGTTTGGCATGGGCGCTCCAATCGCCCAGGCGCAGGCAACGGACCCGGGCACGCAAGCCCGCCTCGCCGCCACCCAGCGCGTCGACAGCAACTTCATCCGCACCAACGGTGCGGGCAAGACCGCCGACTGGCCCAGCTACGGCCTCGACTATGCCGAGACGCGTTTCAGCAAGCTCGACCAGGTCAACGCCGGCAACGTCAAGCAACTGGGCCTGGCCTGGTCGTACAACCTGGAGTCCACGCGCGGCGTCGAAGCCACGCCGCTGGTCGTCGACGGGATCATGTACGTCACCGCCTCCTGGAGCGTGGTCCATGCCATCGACACGCGCACCGGCCAGAAGCTCTGGACCTTCGACCCCAAGGTCGACAAGACCAAGGCCTACAAGGGCTGCTGCGACGTGGTCAACCGCGGCGTCGCGATCTACGAAGGCAAGGTGTATTTCGGCGCCTTCGATGGCCGGCTGATCGCGCTCGACGCGGCCACCGGCAAGATGATCTGGGAGAAGAACACCGTCGAAGGCCAGAAGGGCGCCTACAGCATCACCGGCGCACCGCGCGTGATCAAGGGCAAGGTCGTCATCGGCAACAGCGGTGCAGAGTACGGCGTGCGCGGTTTCGTCACGGCCTATGACGCGAAGACCGGGGCGCAGAAGTGGCGCTGGTTCGTCGTGCCTGGCGATCCGTCCAAGCCCCTGGAAGACGCGTCGATGGCCAAGGCCGTGAAGACCTGGGACCCCTCGGGCAAGTACTGGGAGGCTGGCGGCGGCGGCACCGCATGGGACTCGATCACCTATGACCCCGAGCTCAATCTGATGTACGTGGGCACGGGCAACGGCTCGCCGTGGTCGCACAAGCTGCGCAGCCCCAAGGGCGGCGACAACCTCTACCTGTCGTCGATCGTCGCGATCAACCCCGACACCGGCAAGTACGTCTGGCACTACCAGGAGACGCCTGGCGACAACTGGGACTACACCGCGACCCAGCCCATGATCCTGGCCAACCTCAAGATCGAGGGCAAGTCGCGCAAGGTCATCATGCACGCGCCGAAGAACGGCTTCTTCTTCGTCATCGACCGCACCAACGGCAAGTTCATCTCCGCGAAGAACTTCGTCCCGGTCAACTGGGCCACGGGCTATGACAAGAACGGCCGCCCGATCGAGGTGCCGGCCGCGCGGGACGGCAGCAAGCCCTACGACGCCATCCCGGGCCCGTACGGCGCGCACAACTGGCAGTCGATGTCGTTCAACCCGCAGACCGGGCTGGCCTACTTCCCGTCGCAGCACATCCCCATCAACCTGATGGACGACAAGGACTGGAAGTTCGACCAGGCTGCGCCCGCCAAGCCGCAATCCGGCACCGGCTGGAACACCGCCAAGCTCCTCAACGTCGAGCAGCCGAAGAGCAAGCTGGCCGGCCGCCTCGTGGCCTGGGACCCCGTGGCGCAGAAGGAAGCATGGGGCGTGGACTACGGGGCGCCAAGCAACGGCGGCACGCTCACCACGGCGGGCAACCTCGTGTTCCAGGGCACCGCGGACGGGCGCATGGTCGCCTACAACGCGAAGTCCGGCGAGAAGCTCTGGGAAGCACCCACCGGCACCGGCGTGCTCGCCGCGCCCGTGACCTACCTGGTGGACGGCAAGCAATACGTCTCCGTGGCGGTGGGCTGGGGTGGCAACTACGGCATCGCCCAGCGCCACACCGACACGCTGGCACCGGGCACCGTCTACACCTTCGCGGTGGGTGGCACCGCGAAGATGCCGGACTATGTGCAGAAGAAGGCCGACAAGCTGGTGCAGGGCGTGAAGTACGACCCCGCCAAGGCCGAACTCGGCACCTACCTCTACGTGGAGCACTGCCTGGCCTGCCATGGCGTGCCCGCGGTGAACAACGGCGGCACGGTCCCCAACCTCGGCTACCTCGACCCGGCCTACATCGAGAACCTCGACAAGTTCATCCTGAAGGGACCGGCCACCGAGCGCGGCATGCCGGACTTCACGGGCAAGCTGTCGATGGGCGACATCGATGCGCTCAAGGCGTTCATCCAGGGGACAGCCGACGCGGTGCGGCCGAAGTGATCGACGCTTGACCCTGAGGGGTCTTCAAGCGGGCGGCCGATGGGCTGCTTGCAAGGAAGCCGCCGGGCCCCGAAGGCCACGGCGGTTTTTTTTCGTCCGATCAGCGATGCGAGACGACCTTCAGCACTGTGCGGTTTGATTCACGGCCTGGTCGCGGCGGTCAGTGCCAGCAGGGCCTGCCCTTTGACAGTGAGCCGATAGCGTTGCAATCGGCTCGTGGGTTGGTTCGGCAAGGTCATTGCGAGCAAGCCCGCTGCAACTGCTGGCTGCAAATATGCTTCACGAAAGTGTGGGGGATGCTTCAATCCGAGTGCTTCCTGCAAAGAGCGGCGCGAGTGCTCACCTCCCGCGGCCAGCCGCAGCAGGCTCAGGACTTGGTCGGTGACTTGGTCGGTGACTTGGTCGGTGAATTCCGGGGTTGTCACTTTCGCGCTCGCATGCACAGGCAGCCGGATCACGAATGACGTGCGCTCGTCGTCGCTTTCGAACACCGGAGGCGGCGAGCCGTTGGCGGCCATTACTTTCAGGATCTTCGGAATGCCGGTCGCGCGCCCCTCGGTCAGTTCAAGTTCCTTCAGGAACTCCCCGATGCGCCGGTTGCGATAGCGGCGGCTCACCGCACGACCCGCTTGCAAGTCGGCCAGCTTGATCGAGCGATCTGGCCCCGGAAAACTCAGCACGACGAGTTCAGCACGGTCGATGCGCACCTCGATGGGCTCGCGCTCGTCATAGGCGCGGTGATAGACCGCGTTGACCACCGCTTCCTCGATCGCGGCATAAGGAAAGTTCCAGGCCCGCTCGGCCTCTGCGCGCTGCGGATGTTTGGTCACTGTCTGCGCCAGGTAGTTGCGCTGGATGTAGTCGAGCGCCTCGCGAGTCATTCGTCCCAGCGGGCCCTTGAACGTCTTTTCCTCGAAGCGATCACCGCCCGCGCCGTCGGGGAACCAGAGCACGTCGATCTGCGTGCCCGGAAAGAAGCGCTCTGGCGCTTCGTTGAAGAACAACAGCCCCACGTTCTTTGGCATGGGCGCTTCCGCCGCACCGCCGACCACGTTCATCTGCCGGCCCAGCGCTTCGGGCGACAGCGCGGGCGCGTCGTCGGCCAGATCGCTGCCCACCTCCGCCAGGAACTCCTGCATCAGCCGGGGCGACAGATCGCCAATGCGCGCAGCCTGCCTGAAGCGATCGTCGAATGGCACCTTCGCCGTCAGGCTCAGCAACTCCTGTTCGACCTCGCCTTTGGCTTCGACGGTGCTTGTATATCGGCGCACGTAGTAGTGCCAGTTCTTGTGCCTGGCCGTGACCGATGTCGGCACTTTGTAGGGCCGCGTCTGCCCACCGGGCACCCAAAGCACGATGAGATGGCGTCCCTCCACAACCTCGACGCTCAGCATTGGAAAGTAGGGCGGCTGGATCAATTGGCAATGGGCCAACAACTCCTGCTGGATCCTGTCGAGTCGGTCGACCGTCAGGCCCACTGGCGGAAATATGGGTTGCCCGTTGTCATCGCAGTCCTGCCCGATCACGACATAGCCGCCACCAAGGTTGGCGAAGTCGTTGGCGAACGCGCAGATGGTGCGCAGGATCGGATCCGGATTCCAGCCCGCCTTGTATTCGATGCGCTCGCCTTCTACCGTACGCTGCCGCAGCAGGTCGTTGATGTTGATCGGAAGCTTGTCAGGCATGGCAGGACTCTGGCAATTCGAATCGGACGAAGGTTGCGAAGGTAGGGGACATGAGGGGCATTTTCGATGCGCAGGACTGTGCCGGAGAGCCGCTGCACGATCATTTGAAAGCCAGCGTCGTCCAGTTTCCCAGTGCAGCGTGGCGGTGCTGTCGAGCGCCCATCGGGTATTCCCCAAGGTGAACAAAGGTCTCAATCAAACGATGCTCGGATCAAACAACCGGAGACGACTCGATGAGAACACTCAATGCCGGGCTGCTGCTCGGTGCGTTGCTTTGTCTTGGCGCCCCGGGCGTCGTGCAGGCGCAGGCCAAGGGCTCGCCGGAGGCCATCAAGGCCGCCACGCAGAAGGTCGACGGCAACTTCATCCGCGCCAACACCGCCAAGACCCCCGACTGGCCGAGCTACGGCCTCGACTATGCCGAGACGCGCTTCAGCAAGCTGGACCAGGTCAACGCCGGCAACGTCAAGCAACTGGGCCTCGCCTGGACCTACAACCTGGAGTCGACGCGCGGCGTCGAGGCCACGCCGCTGGTGGTGGACGGCATCATGTACGTCACCGCGTCGTGGAGCGTGGTGCATGCGATCGACGTGCGCACCGGCCAGAAGATCTGGAGCTACGACCCCAAGGTCGACAAATCCAAGGGCTTTCGTGGTTGCTGCGACGTGGTCAACCGCGGCGTCGCGCTCTACCAGGGCAAGGTCTTCGTCGCCGCCTATGACGGCCGCCTGATCGCGCTCGACGCGGCCACCGGCAATGTGGTCTGGGAGAAGAACACCATCGAGGGCCAGAAGGGCTCCTACACCATCACCGGCGCGCCGCGCGTGTTCAAGGGCAAGGTCGTCATCGGTAACGGCGGCGCCGAATACGGCGTGCGTGGCTACGTCACGGCCTACGACGCCAACACGGGCGACCAGAAGTGGCGCTGGTTCGTGGTGCCGGGCGATCCGTCCAAGCCCTTCGAGGATGCGTCGATGGCCAAGGCGGCCAAGACCTGGGACCCGTCGGGCGAGTACTGGAAAGCCGGCGGTGGCGGCACCGCATGGGACTCGATCACCTACGACCCCGAGCTCAACCTGATGTACGTCGGCACCGGCAACGGCTCGCCGTGGGCGCACAAGAAGCGCAGCCCCAAGGGCGGCGACAACCTCTACCTGTCGTCGATCGTCGCGCTGAATCCCGACACCGGCAAGTACGTCTGGCACTACCAGGAGACGCCGGGCGACAACTGGGACTACACCGCCACGCAGCCGATGATCCTGGCCGACATCAAGGTCGGCGGCAAGGCGCGCAAGGTGATCCTGCATGCGCCGAAGAACGGCTTCTTCTTCGTGATCGACCGGACCAACGGCAAGTTCATCTCGGCGAAGAACTTCACCGAGGTGAACTGGGCCACGGGCTATGACAAGAACGGCCGGCCGATCGAGGTGGCCGCCGCCCGCCAGAACGAGAAGCCGGGCGACAGCATCCCGGGCCCCTTTGGCGCGCACAATTGGCACCCGATGTCGTACAGCCCGCAGACCGGGCTGGCCTACCTGCCGTCGCAGAACGTGCCGCTGAACCTCATGGACGACAAGGACTGGAAGTTCGACGAGAACAAGGCGGGCCGGCCGCATGCGGCGCTGGGCTGGAACACCGGCATGTTCGCGAATGCGGAGCCGCCCAAGAGCAAGCCCTCGGGCCGCCTCGTCGCGTGGGACCCGGTGGCGCAGAAGGAAGCCTGGGGCGTGGAGCACGCCTCGCCCTGGAACGGCGGCACGCTGACCACGGCCGGCAACCTCGTGTTCCAGGGCACGGCCGACGGCCGCCTGGTCGCCTACAACGCCAAGACCGGCGAGAAGCTCTGGGAAACGCCCACCGGCACCGGCGTGGTCGCCGCGCCGGCGACCTACCTGGTCGATGGCAAGCAGTACGTGTCGGTGGCGGTGGGCTGGGGCGGCGTCTACGGGCTCGCGCAGCGGGCCACCGAGCGGCAGGGGCCGGGCACGGTCTACACCTTCGTCATCGGTGGCACCGCCAAGGCGCCCGACTTCGTGCAGTACAAGATGGACAAGCTGGTGCAGGGCGTGAAGTACGACCCGGCCAAGGTCGAGGCCGGCACCTACCTCTACGTCAGCAACTGCGTGTTCTGCCACGGCGTGCCGGGCGTGGACCGCGGCGGCAACATCCCCAACCTCGGCTACATGGACGCGTCCTTCATCGAGAACCTGGACAAGTCCGTGCTCGCCGGCCCGGCGATGTCGCGCGGCATGCCGGACTTCACCGGCAAGCTGTCGGCGGGGGACATCGATGCGATCAAGGCCTTCATCCAGGGGACGGCGGACGCCATCCGGCCGAAGTAGCCGGCGGTCTGCGGCAGGCGCTGGGTGTCGGCGGCGCTCGACGCGGCGACCTGCCGGCCGCTCCCTCCAGCCGCCAGCCGCCAGCCGCCAGCCGCCAGCCGCCAGCCGCCAGCCGCCAGCCGCCAGCGGCGCCCCCGGGAGCACGCTGTCTCGTGTCCATGGCGCAGCAATTGGGCGTGCTTCGCATGCATCGTGGAAAAAGCGGCGAACCGTGCTGAATCGCCAATCAGGGCACATTCAGGCGCCTCGCGCCGCCGTTCCCAGGTTGACAGTCTTGTAAAAGCGACACCCGTTTCGGTTTTCGCCAGGCCGTTGTCCCCGAAAGGACTACTTTCGCCAGTCGATCGATATACTCCGTAACAGTTCTCATTTGGCGAGCCAGAGCCTCCGCGTCCACCGCGTGTGTGCCAGCCAGCCTTCCACCTTGCCGCTGACAAAAAGCGGCTCTTCTGGAGGCCTCATGGCTCGTTCACGTCGTCTGCGCGTCTCGCGCTCCGTCCCATCCCCCGCATCCACCATTGGTGCCATCGCGCGCGAGGCCTCCGCCTTTCCGCTCGGCGCGCTGATGCTGGCCGCGTCCGTCAGCAGCTGGGCGCAGTCGCCGGCGCCAACGGCCGCTGCCGAGCCCAAGCCTGCGGGCACACTGCCCACCATCACGGCGACGGGGTCCGGGGAGACCGACAACAAGAACGATGTCCAGACCACCAAGACCAACATCGGCAAGGGCACGCAGGAGATCCGCGACGTCCCCCAATCGCTGACCGTCGTCACCGAGAAGCTGATGGACGACGTGCGCATGGACACGCTGAGGGATGCGCTGCACTACACCGCCGGCATCACCTTCGCCGCCACCGAGAACGGCACCGACCAGGACATCCGCCTGCGCGGTTTTCCGGTGGCCACCACCGGCGACCTGCTGATCGACGGCATGCGCGACCCCTCGCAGTACGACCGCGACACCTTCAACCTCGACCGCATCGAAGTGCTGCGCGGCTCAGCCTCGATGATCTTCGGCCGCGGGTCGACAGGCGGCGTGATCAACCAGGTGAGCAAGAAGCCGCTGCTGGCCGACCAGACCGACCTGCAGGGCACGGTGGGCTCCGAGGGCTACGTGCGCGGCACCGCCGACTTCAACAAGCGCTTGACCGAGACCTCGGCCCTGCGCATCAACGCCATGTGGAACACGTCCGACAACGGCGGCGCCAAGATCGACAAGAACGGCATCGCGCCCTCGTACAGCTGGGGCATCGGTACGCGTGACGAGTTCACCATCGGCGCGTTCCACCTCGACGTGGACAACATCCCGCTGTCGGCCATCCGCTGGTTGCCGAACGGCCGCTACGGCGTCTCCGGCTTCACGGCCGCGGGCCTGCCGACCATCGGACCAATGAGTTCCATCGCGGACATCCCGCCGGGCAACTTCTACGGCACCACCCAGGACAAGCTGAAGGGCGAGGCCAACTACGCCAATGCGGCCTGGAACCACATCTTCGACGACGGCAGCTCGCTGCGCACGCAACTGCGCAGCGGCACCTTCAAGCGCCAGCAGGAAACGACGGTGGCCGGCTTCCTCGCCACCTTCGGCCAGCCCACCACCGCCGCCAACCTCAACGACTTCACGGTGCTGCAGCGCGCCGGCCTCACGCCGCGCAAGGACGAGTACAGGGGCACCTATGTGCAGAGCGACTACAGCAAGGAATTCAACTGGGGCAGCACCAAGCACAGCCTGCTCGCCGGCATCGATGGCTCGAAGGAAGACACCGACCGCTACCAGAACAACGCCTACCTCTTCAACAACAGCGGGCGCGGCCTGGCGCTGGGCACGCGGCCGAACACCCTGGTCGGTACGCCGGACAACGGCGCGGGCCTGACCGGCACCGGCCTGACGCCGGTCTACCGCGACTCGAGCGGCTACTCGGCCAAGTCCTGGGGCGTCTATGCGCAGGACCTGGTGGAGGTGGCGCCGATGTGGAAGGTGCTGGGCGGCGTCCGGTACGACAAGCTCACCGGCGACTTCGACCAGTACACCTACACCAACCCCTCGTGCGTGAACCGCAACACCAACGCCACGATCGCCAACCCGACCAACGGGTGCACCGGCGGCGTGCAGCTCTACCGCCCGGGCAGCCCGTTCCCCGTGACCACCACCACGCACCTGTCGCAAGGCGCATGGAGCTACCGTGCCGGCGTGCTGTTCCAGCCCACGCCGACGCAGTCGTACCACATCTCCTACGGCACTTCGTTCAACTCGTCGGCCGACACCTACCAGTACGTGTCGCCGCAGACCGCCAACACGCCACCGGAGAAGAGCCGCAACTTCGAGATCGGCGCCAAGCTCGACTGGCTGGACGGCAAGCTGTCGACGCGCGCCGCGATCTTCAAGACCGAGAAGACCAACGAGCGCACCACCGACTCCGACTTCGCCGGCAGCTCCTACCTGTTGTCCGGCAAGCGCCATGCGCAGGGCGTGGAAATCGACGTGGTCGGCCGCCTCACGCCGCAGTGGGAGGTGTATCTCTCCTACTCGTACATCGACGAGGCCACCATCGACGCGGCCGGCAGCACTGTCGGCCCCGGCATCGTCGGCTCGCCCGTCGGCCTGACGCCGCGCCACAGCGGCGCGATGTGGGTCAGCTACCAGGCCACGCCCAAGCTGCGCTTCGGCGCGGGCATCCACGGCGCTTCGGAAAACCGGCCGCTGCAAGGTGGCTCGGGCGCTGCGAGCCGCACCGCCAGCACGCCGGGCTACGTGGTCGGCGACGTGATGGCCGAGTACAAGTTCACGCCGGACCTGTATGCGCAGCTCAACGTGAACAACGTGACCAACAAGCTGTACGGTGACCAGCTGTATCCGGGCTTCGTGATCGCCGGCGCCAAGCGCTCGGTGTTGTTCACGGTGGGCGCACGGTTCTGACCTGGCGCGCCCAGGGGGCGCGGCCTTGTTCCGCGGGTTGCGCTGCCGGCCCGCGGCAGGCGCTCCCGGGACGCAGAAGGCACGCAAGAGGGCACGCGGCCTTCGGTTCTGGTTCTTGCAGAGGTATCGTCGAGCGATGTTGCTACACATCAAGGAAGTACTGACCCCCGCCGAGGCGACGCAGGCCGCCGCCATCCTGGCGCGGGCCCCGTGGGAAGACGGCCGCCTGACCGCGGGCGAGCAGTCCGCCCAGGCCAAGAACAACGAGCAGCTGCGCGAGGACTGCGACGAGACGCGCGAACTGCAAGGCCTGCTGCTGCGCGGGTTGGAGCGACACCAGGTGTTCTTCTCGGCGGCCTTGCCCAAGCACATCTCGCCGCCGTTGTTCAACCGCTATGGCGGCACCGCGAACAGCTTCGGCAACCATGTCGACAGCGCGGTGCGCTTCCTGCGCAATGGCGCCGGCCGCGTGCGCACCGACATTTCCTGCACCGTGTTCCTGGCCGACCCGGACGCCTACGACGGCGGTGAACTCGTGATCGAGGACACCTTCGGCGAACAGCGGGTGAAGCTGGCCTGCGGCGACATGGTGCTGTACCCCGGCACCAGCGTGCACCGCGTGCTGCCGGTCACGCGCGGTCATCGGCTGGCCAGCTACTTCTGGATCCAGAGCATGGTGCGCAGCGACGAGCAACGCCGATTGCTCTACGAGATGGACAACCACCTGCGCCACTTGCGCAGCCGTTATGGCGAGACCGATGCCGGCGTGATCGGCCTCACCAGCACCTATCACAACCTCCTGCGGATGTGGCTGGATGTCTAGTGACACCGGTGACCGTCACGCATTGCATCGCTTTGAAAGGAACCCGATGAACTCCCCCCGCAAGCGCCTGCTCGCCACGCTGCTCGCCGCAGCCTCGATCGGCACGGCCTCCGCCCAGATCGTGGACCACAACGCGGTGAAATGCCCCGCCGTGCCCAAGGAAGAGATGAAGCCGCAGATGGAACTGCAGCGCAAGCTCACCAGCGAAGGCTGGAAGGTGCGGCAGGTCAAGACCTTCAACGGCTGCTACGAGGTCTATGGCTTCGACCCGACGGGCCGTCGCGTCGAGATGTTCTTCGACCCGAAGACCTTCGAGAAGGTGGGCGAGATCGCGCAGCCGTCCTGAGGGCGCGGCTGTCATGAGCCGCCTCGAGGGCGCATGGGTCCGCACCTGGAGCGTGCTGCAGCGCTTGCTGCACTGGTGCCTGGTGGCCGGGATCGTGGTCGCCTGGTGCTTCGGCGAGGAACGCCAGACACTGCACAACGGTGCAGGCTACCTGGCGCTTGCGGCGGTCGCGGTGCGGGTGCTGCTCGGGCTGGCCGGTGGCGGCAATGCGGGCTTTGCCAGCTTCGTGCGCGCGCCCGCTGCCGTGCTGCGCTACGCCGGGGAGGTGCTGCGCGGGCGCGAACGCCGGTACCTCGGCCACAACCCGCTCGGCGGCTGGATGGTCGTGGCGCTGCTGGCCTGCACGCTGGTGGCGTGCCTCACGGGCTGGCTCTACACGCTGGACGCGTTCTGGGGCATGGCCTGGCTGGACCTGCTGCACCGTGGCGCGGCCTGGGCGGTGCTGGGCCTGGCCTGCATCCACGTGTCAGCGGTGTTGTGGATGAGCTGGCGCCATCGCGAGAACCTTGCGGCGTCGATGGTGACGGGCCGCAAGCGCGCCACGGTGGAGCGGCGCGGGCCTTGACGCGTCGTGCACCATGCAGGCAGTGCCACGGGTCTTGAATTGAATCCGCGGCGATGAACTGATCTTGCCAACGGGCCAACGGGCCAACGGGCCAACAGGCCAACAGGCCAACAGGCCAACAGGTCGACAGGTCGACAGGTGGACAGGTCGACAGGGCGAGCGGGCGAGCGGGCGAGCGCCGGGTTCCGCGCAACGCGTCGAACGCGACGGTCCATCGGCATCAGGAAAAAGCCGCCGACCCTTGCGGGTGCGGCGGCAGTCTCGGGGACGCGTGGCGGGAGATGATCAGTCGGCGTACTGCCCTGCCGCCTTGATGACGGGACCAAAGCGCGCCACTTCCGCCTGCACGAACTTCTTGTGCTCCGCAGGTTCCACGCGCTTGTCGGTGACGACGACCGCACCCAGGCCTTCTTCCTTCTTGATGAAGTCCGGATCCTTCAGCGCGACCTTCAGCGCGTCATTGATCTTCTTCAGCACCGGCGCGGGCGTGCCCTTGGGCGCGTACAGGCCGTGCCAGATGGTGACCTGGAAGCCCTTCAGGCCCGACTCGTCCAGCGTCGGGATGTCCTTCAGTGCCGGGGTGGTCAGGCGCTTGAGCGTGGTCACGGCGTAGGGGTTGACCTTCTTGGCCTCGATCTGCGAGGTGGTGTTGGTGGTCTGGTCGCACAGGATGTCGATCTGGCCGCCGATCAGGTCGGCAATCGCCGGTGCGGTGCCCTTGTACGGCACCGGGGTCATGTCGGCCTTCAGCTCGTTCTGGAACAGCAGCCCGCACAGGTGCGATGCGGAGCCGATGCCGGCATTGCCCAGGTTGACCTTGCCGCCTTGCTTGCCGATCCAGTCGCGCAGTTCCTTGAAGTTCTTGGCTTCCAGCTGCGGCTTGCCGATGACGGTCATGGGCACGTCGTTGATCATGCCCAGGTACTCGAAGTCGGTCTCGTAGTTGTAGGGCAGCTTGCGGTAGAGCACCGGCGTGGTCGCCATGGCCACGTGCGTGAGCAACAGCGTGTAGCCGTCGGCCTTGGCGCGGGCGGCCTTGGCGTTGCCGATGGTGCTGCCGGCGCCGGCCGTGTTGTCCACGATGATGCTGACACCGCCGAGTGGCTTGCGCATGGCCTCGGCCAGATCGCGCGCGACGCGGTCGGTCGGGCCGCCGGCGGCGAAGGGCACGATGATGGTGACGGGCTTGCCGGCCGGGAAATCCTCGGCGTGCGCGGGCAAGGTGGCGGCCACCGCGGCGGCGGCGATGGCGGTGAAGGCGAGCAGTTGCTTCATGGGAGTCCCTATGGCCAAAAAAGGCGATCTTATCGACTGACCAGCGCCTGACCTCTCGCGATATTCCCTGTAGGACGGCGGGCAAATTTCGCTGCAGTTCATCGGTGTTGGACGACAGGCCGGAGGGGGGCTCGTGCCGAACATCGGACCCATCCGCATTCACCGAAGGAGACGGGCATGGCAAGTTCAACCCCCACCGCCGCCAGCGCGCGGGCCGCGCTGGTGCGCAGGCATGCCGCCATCCAGCGCGAGCAGGACGCGCGCGACCGCGCCACACCCGCCACCCGAACGAGCAGCAAGGCCGTGCAGGCCGGAACGCGGGTGCAGCCGAGCCGCCTGCCGCCAGACAAGCTCAGGAAGCCGGGAGGCGAGGCCGGCATGAAACTGCAGCCGCGCTACCTGGCGCCCGACTACCAGGGCAGTGGCAAGCTGGAAGGCATGGTGGCGATCGTGACCGGCGGCGATTCGGGCATCGGACGTGCGGTGGCCGTGCTGTTTGCGCGCGAGGGCGCGGACGTGGCGATCGTCTATTTGAGCGAAAAGGCCGACGCTGAGCAGACCTGCGCCGCGGTGGAGGCAGAGGGCCGGCGCTGCGTGCTCATTGCCGGCGACGTGCGACGCAGCGCTTTCTGCGAGCGCGCGGTGCAGCGGACGCTGAAGGCCTTCGGCCGGCTCGACGTGCTGGTCAACAACGCGGCCTTCCAGATGCATGCCGGCAAGATCGAGGACCTCAGCGACGAACGCATCGACCTCACGCTGCAGACCAACATCGGCGGCTACATGCGCATGGCGCGGGCGGCCGTGCCGCACCTGAAGAACGGCAGCTCGATCATCAACACCGGCTCGGTGACCGGCCTGGCCGGGAGCAGCAAGCTGCTCGACTATTCCGCCACCAAGGGCGCGATCCACGCGTTCACCAAGGCGCTGGCGCAGAACCTCATCGACAAGGGCATCCGCGTCAATGCCGTGGCGCCGGGGCCGGTGTGGACGCCGCTGAACCCGGCCGACAAGGAGGCCGGTGACGTGAAGAAGTTCGGCCGCGACACGGTGTTCAAGCGGGTGGCGCAACCGGAGGAGTTGTCGCCCGCGTATGTGTTCCTGGCCTCGCCGGTGTGCGCGAGCTACATCACGGGGATCGTGCTGCCGGTGACGGGGAGGGTGGGCGCGATCTGAAGCAGGTTCAAGGTCTTAGGATGGGCGTCCACAAGAAACGGAGACCGATCGCATGACGAGCAGCACCGAGACGCACTTCGACCTCACCGCCAACGATGGGCATGTCATCGAGGCGCACCGCTGGCTGGGCAGCGACGCGCCCCGCGCCGTGGTCCAGCTGGCGCATGGGATGGGCGAGCATTCATTGCGCTATCGGGCATTGGCCGAGGCGTTGACGCAGGCGGGTCACGTGGTCTATGCGAACGAGCACCGGGGCCATGGCAAGCGTGCGCAGGTGCTGGGCGAGCTGGGCGAATTCGGGCCGCGCGGCTTCGACGGGCTGGTGGACGACATGGCGCAACTCAGCCGCCATGCACGCGCCGCGCATGAAGGCCTGCCGCTGATCCTCATCGGCCACAGCATGGGCTCGTTCGCGACGCAGTACTACCTGGTGAAGCACAGCCACCTGCTCTCGGGCGCGGTGCTCTCGGGCACCTCCGCGTTGGACCTGCTGGGCGCCGCGCTGCAAAGCGGCTTCAAGCTGGAGGACATGAACACCGCCTTGCCTGACGTGCGCACGCCCTTCGACTGGCTGAGCCGTGACCCGGCCCAGGTCGATGCCTACATCGCCGATCCGCTATGCGGCTTCACGGTCACGGCGGAGGGCATGGGCTCGATGTTCGCCGGCCTGGCCGACCTGGCGCCGGCGGCGATGCAATCGCGCATCCGCGCCGACCTGCCGGTCTTCCTGTTCACCGGTGACCAGGATCCGGTCAGCAACAAGGCGCAGTGGTTCTACCCCCTGGTCGAACGCTATCGCGAGGCGGGGCTGCGCGATGTGTCCTGCCATGTCTTCGGCGGCGCGCGCCACGAGACGCTCAACGAGACCAACCGCGAGGAGGTGTTCGCGGTCCTCCTCGCGTGGATCGGGCGCGTGGTCGGCACGCGCTGAGCTTCGCCGCCTACTTGAGCGCGTCGAACAACCGGCGCGCTGCGGCGTGGCAGAAGGGCGGCTCGTAGGTGCCGTGGTAGGAGCCGTAGTAGGTCCTGAAGGCGGCCGAGGTCTGGTCCGTGGGCGCGGCACCGCCGGGGCCGTACGTCGCCTGGATCTGCGGGTCGACGTCGACCGAGGTCACCGTCGTCACGCCGCGCGCATCGAAGTCGGCTTTCATCGGGATCTGATGGACGATCGGCGGCACGGTCGGATCACCGGCGCCACCGCACAGCAGGGTGCGGGCGCGCGGGCTCCAGCCGAGCAGATCGTTCTTCTTCGCGGCGAGGTAGAAGGTGTTGGACGAGTTGGTCTGCGCGTCGCTCAGGAAGGCCGGCTGGAACATCAGGTCGCGCGCCTGCTCGGGCGATTCCCCGTTGGCGCCGGGCAGCGCGCCGCTGGTCACGAGCGTGGTGTAGTTGAGCGTCGCGCTCGGCAGCAGGCCCTCGATGTAGCTGTCATAGGGCGCCTTGAAGGCATCGCTGGTCTTGGCATAGATGTCGCCGTAGACCTTCTGGTAGGACGTGACCTGGAAGGGCACGAAGAACTGGTAGCCCAGCGGCGCAATGCCGAGCTTGGTCGCGCCGGACAGGTTGTACGGCCCGGCCAGGTGCGCGCCGGCGACCACGTTGAATTCGAGCGGGTAGTCGCGCTCGGCCGCGCGGTGCGCCGCCATGGACGAGTGGCCGCCCTGCGAGTAGCCGGTGAACATGACCTTGCCCGACAGGGTGCCCTGCAGGTTGGTCACGGCCACACGCGCCGCGCGGACGGCGTCGAGCACCGAGCGGGCTTCGGAATCGGCATGCAGGTAGGGGTGGAACGCGTACTGGGACTTGGCGAAGCCGAGGTAGTCCGTGGCCACCACGGCATAGCCCTGCGCGGCGTACATGGCGGCGAGCAGTTGCGTCTCAGGATCGGCCGGATTGGCCAGCGTGCGGGGCTTCTGCACGTCGGTGCCCTTGGCATAGGCCAGCAGCGGCAGAGCATTGGCGGCACACGCGCCGGCGGGCACCAACAGCACGCCCGATGCATTGGTGGATTCCCCCTTGGCGCCCAGCGTGGTGTAGTTGAGCGCGATCACGCTGACATCGCACTGCGCCAGGCCGCTGAGGGCCTGCAGGCCGCTGGACTTGGTGCCGGCGTCGATCTGGGCCTTGGTGAGCGTCGTGACCGTGGCCTGCGGTTCCACCAGCGTGCCGGTGCTGACCGGGGTGACTGGGGTCACGCCGGCGGGCGGGAAGAAGAAGCGGGGGCCGTCATCGCCACCACCGCAAGCCGTCAACAGGGTCGCCGCGGCGGCCACGCTCCACACATGCAAATACTTCATCGATAACTCCGATGTGATGTTGAACTTGCGGCCGGGCTGCGAGCCTCCCGGCGCGCATGCGAACACTACATCAGCAGGGGGAAATCGTTTCGCGGGATTGCCCTCAGGTCTGTCGTACGGGCGACGCGGCTATTCCAGGACGATCCTTGGGAAATAGAAGGAGACGACCCAGTTGGGCACGTCGACGATGGAGCTGATGCGCAGGTCGGCGCAGACGCTGCAGAGCATGTAGGCGTCGATGGGTTCGTAGCCGTAGCGCTTGCTGAGCAGTTCGACCATCTCGGAGACCGCCATGCGCGCGCCGGCCATGAGGTCGGGGCCGATGCCGGTGGTGACCTCGTAGCCCTTCTTGTCGAAGTGATCGGTGACCGGGCCGCGCGTGACGTAGCGCGGCATGCGCAGGTTGGCGCCCTTGATGAGTTCGAACTTGAGTGCGACGTCGATGGGGCTTTCGATGGCTGTGCCGCAGACCTCGCCATCGCCTTGCGCGGCATGGGTGTCGCCGACCGAGAAGATCGCGCCCTCGACCTCGATCGGCAGGTAGAGCTCGCAGCCCTCGGCGATGTCGCGCGCGTCCATGTTGCCGCCGACGTTGCGCGGCGGAATGATGCTGTGCAGGCCGGGCTCCGCGGGCGCGACGCCGATGGTGCCGGTGAAGGGGCGCAATGGCACGCGGCCGCCGGGGCCGTACATCGCGGGTGTGAGGCCGGGGTCGTAGTTCCAGTGGTGCAGGCGGGCGTTGGGGAACTGGTCGGTGAGCAGGCCGAAGCCGGGGATGTTGCCGGTCCAGCCCCAGCCCGAGGGCTTCAGCGACAGCACGGTGACCTTGAGTGCATCGCCGGGCTTTGCGCCATCGATGTAGACCGGGCCGGTGACGGGGTTGACGCGGCCGAGGTCGAGCTTCTCCAGGTCGGCGGCGGTGGAGGTCTTGTTCAACTGGCCCGAGGAGGCGTCGAGCGTCTCGAACTCGATGCTCTCGCCCGGGGCGATCTTCAACACCGGCGCGAAGGCGTTGTTCCAGCCGTGGTGGATGTGGTCCTTGTGGATCGTGTGGCCCATGACTGCGTGCTCCTTGCTGCTACACCGCGACGGTGAGCGCGCCGTCGATCACGAGGTTGGTGCCGGAGATGCGGCTGGCGGCCGGGCTGGAGAGGAAGACGACGCCCTTGGCCACCTCATCCGGCCTGCCGAACTTGCCGGTCGGGTTGACCTTGAGCGTGGAGGCATAGAGGTCGGGCATGTTGTTCTCGATGGTCTGCCAGATGCCGCCGTCGAAGTAGGTGTTGCCGGGCGACACGCAGTTGACGCGGATGCCCTTGGCGACGAGCTGGCGGCTCAGGCCCTTGGCATAGTGGATCAGCGCGGCCTTCATCGCGCCGTAGGAGCCGGCGGCGAAGTCGACCTCGAAGCCGGAGACGCTGGAGATGAGCACGATCGATGCGCTGTCGGATTTCTCGAGGAAGGGCACGGCCGCGGCCACGGCGTTGACCGTGTGCATCATGTCCGTGCGGAAGGACTTCTCCCAGGTCTCTGCACTGTCGCCGACGGCGAGTGCGCTGACGTTGCAGACCAGTGCGTCGATGCCGCCGAGTTCTCCCCCGGTGGCGGTGATCCATGCGCTCAGGGCGGCCGCGTCGGCCACGTCGACCGCCTGGCCGAAGGCGTTGACGCCCTTGGCCTTGAGGCTGGCAACTGTTGCTTGCACCTCTTCGGCCTTGCGCGCGCACAGCGAGGTGTGCGCGCCTTCGTCCGCGAAGCATTCGGCAATGGCGCGACCGATGCCCCGGCTGCCGCCGGTGATGACGGCGCGCTTGCCCTTGAGTCCGAGATCCATGCGAGCTCTCCTGTTGAGGGAGAGCGAATTCTGAGGGCGCGACGGCGTGATGTAAACGCTGTCTCGCCGATGTGTCAGTCGCGGGCCGTGCGGGCCAGGAAACGCGTGCACGCCGCGTTGAAGAAGTCGGCGCCCACATGCGCGCGCTGGGCGTCGCGTTCCTCGTCGAGTTGGCGCGCGAGCGTGTGGGCGGGTGCTTCGTCGATGAGCCGCCGCGTGTCGCGAACGGCGGCAGGGGACGCGTTGCCCAGGCGTTGCGCGATCGCATGTGCCTGATCGGCGAGCGCCGCGTCATCGAAGCTGCGCCAGATCAATCCCCACTGTTCTGCCTGCGTGGCGTCGATGCGATCGCCGAGCAAGGTGATGCCGAGCGCGCGGCTGCGCCCGACCAGGCGGGACAGCATCCACGTAGCGCCGAGGTCCGGCACCGCGCCCAGCTGCGGCACCTGCGGCACGAGGAAATAGGCCGAGCGCGCCGCGATCACGATGTCGGCCGCGAGCGCGATGCCGACGGCACCACCGACGCACGGACCGTTGACGGCGCAGACCACGGGCACGCGGCAGTCCGCGATGGCCAGCGTCAGCGGATTGCCTTCGCTCTCCATGTAGCCCGCGATCTGGGCCTGCGCATGTTCGCGGCCACCGCCGAGCACTTCGCCGAACCAGCCGATGTCGCCGCCCGCAGAGAATGCGCGGCCCGTGCCGGTCAGCACGATGGCGCGGGTGCCTTCGTTCGCGGCGCTTGCCTTCAACGCGGCAGCCAGGTCGATGATCAGTGCCGGGCTCAAGGCATTGAGCGCCTGTGGCCTGTCCAGCGTGAGCGTGGCAACGCCGTCTTTCAGCGTGGTGCGGACGTGCGTGCTCATGGCCTAGATTCCACTCAGGCCACCACTGCACACCAGCGTATGCCCGCTCACGTAGTCCGACTCCGGGATGCACAGCATGTAGACCGCGCCGGCCGCTTCTTCCGGCGTACCGCCGCGGCCCAGCGGAATCGTCTGCTCCATCATCGCCATGAGCCCGGGGTTGACGCCGACCTTGATCTCGCGCCCGTCGATGTTGGCCGTGCCCGCTTCCGCTGCATTGCCGGTGAGCCGCGTCTTGATCAACCCGTAGGCCACGCTGTTGACGGTCACGTTCATGCGCCCCCATTCCTTGGCCAGCGTCTGAGTCATGCCGACCACGCCGGCCTTGGCGGCGGAGTAGTTGGTCTGCCCCGCGTTGCCGAACAGCCCCGCCATCGACGAGATGTTGACCACCTTGCGCACCACGCGCCGGCCGGCCTCGGTGTCGGCCTTGCTCAGTGCGCGGATCACCGGCTGCACGGCGCGCAGGATGCGGAAGGGCGCGGTGAGATGGCAGTCGATCATCGCGTACCACTGCTCGTCGGTCATCTTCTGGACCACGTTGTCCCAGGTGTAGCCGGCGTTGTTGATGACGATGTCGAGGCCCTTGAACTCGCTCACGGCAGTGCCGACGAAGCGCTCGGCGAAGTCCGGTGCGGTGACGTTGCCGGTGCAGGCCACGGCCTCGCCGCCGATGTCCTTGATGGCCTGCACTGCCTCGTTGGCCGGCTCCGCGTCGAGGTCGTTGATGACGATGCGCGCGCCTTCGCTGGCGAGCTTGAGCGCGATCGCGCGGCCGATGCCGCGGCCCGAGCCGGTGATGAGGGCGACCTTGCCTTCGAGCTTGCGTGTCATGTGTGTTTTCTCTTGGAGTTTCAGGGCAATGCGACGATGGCTTCGCCGGCGATCTTGGTCTGGCCGAACTGGTTGGCGCTGTGCACCTCGATGCGTACGCAGCGCTCGCCGTGGTGGTCCGCCAGCTTCTCGACCACGCGGCCGCTGCAGCGCATCGCATTGCCCAGGTGCGTGATGCCCTGGAAGCGCGCCTCGAACTTGCGCAACCGGCTCTGCGGCGCCCAGCCGGTGACGACGCGGCCCAGCCAGGCCATGCCGAGCATCCCTTGCGCGAACACATCGGGCATGCCGGAGCGGCGCGCGAAGTCGGTGTCGATGTGGATCGGGTTATGGTCGCCCGAGGCGCCGGCGAAGAGGGCCAGCGCGGTGCGGTTGACGGGCGGCAGCTGCACGGCGGGAAGCTCGTCGCCGACTTGTACGGTGTCGAAGGTGAGGGTGGTCATGGTGGGTTCCGGCTCCCGCATTCAGTTCCTGCAGACGATGACGGTGCGCAGCTCCGCCACCAGCTCATCGCGCTGGTTGGTGGCGCGCGAGGTCTTCACGACGAACTCGAGTGCGCCGTTCTTCTTGTCGTAGATGTCCTCGATGGTCGAACGCACCGTGACCACGTCGCCGACGCAGGCGGGCCGGTGGTAGCTGAAGCCCTGCTCGCCATGCAGCAGCTTGGCCAGCGGGATCTGCAGGTCGGTCAGCAACTGGTTGGAGGCGCCGGAGTCGAGTTCGGCCGCGAAGAGGAAGGTGGGCGGGGCGGGCAGGTCCGGATAGCCGGCGGCGCGTGCGGCTTCGGCATCGGTGTAGACGGGATCGGTCTCGCCGATGGCCATGGCGAAGAACTGCAGGCGGCTGCGCTCGATCGGGAGCACCGATGCAGGCAACTGGTGGCCGATCCATTTCTTGTCGATCATTCAATGTCCCTTTCAGACGCGTTCGTAGAGGGTGACGACGCAGGCGCCGCCCAGGCCGAGGTTGTGTTGCAGCGCGAGCCGCGCGCCTTCGACCTGTCGCTTGTCGGCGGTGCCGCGCAGTTGCTGGACCAGCTCCGTGCACTGCGCGAGTCCGGTCGCGCCGAGCGGATGCCCCTTGCTCAGCAGGCCGCCGGAAGGATTGGTGACCACCTTGCCGCCATAGCTGTTGTCGCCATCGCAGATGAACTGCTCCGCGCCGCCGATCGGGCACAGGCCCAGCGCCTCGTAGCTGATGAGTTCGTTCTGCGCAAAGCAGTCGTGCAGCTCGACCACATCGACATCGCCGGGTCCGATGCCGGCCGCTTCATACACCTGCTGCGCCGCAGCCTGCGCCATGCCGAAGCCGACCACCTCGCGCATGTCGCGCGCCTCGAAGCTGATCGGCTTGTCGGTCGTCATGGCCTGCGCCTTGATGCGCACGCTGCGGTCCAGGCCATGGCGTTGTGCGAAGTCGGCCGAGCAGATGATGGCCGCCGCCGCGCCGCAGGTGGGAGGGCAGGCCATGAGCCGCGTCATCACGCCGGGCCACATCACCGGCGCGTTCATCACCTCTTCTTCCGTGACCACGTTGCGGAACAGCGCGAGCGGGTTGTTGGCCGCATGCCGGCTGGCCTTGGCGCGCACCTTCGCGAAGGTGGAGAGCTGGGTGCCGTACTGCTTCATGTGCGCCAGGCCCGCGCCACCGAAGTAGCGCAGCGCCAGCGGAATCTGGGGCTCGTCGACAAGTTCGTTCGCTGCGTTGTCGAAGCGCTCGAAGGGCGTCGGGCGGTCCTTGAACACTGCCCCCAAGGCCCCAGGCATCATCTGCTCGAAGCCCAGCGCCAGCACGCATTCGGCCGCACCGCTGGCCACGGCCTGCCGCGCGAGGAACAACGCGGTCGAACCGGTGGAGCAGTTGTTGTTGACGTTGACGATCGGGATGCCGCTCATGCCGACGTCGTAGAGCGCGGCCTGGCCTGCGGTCGAGTCCGCGTAGACGTAGCCGACATAGGCCTGCTGCACCAGCTCGTAGCCGATGCCCGCGTCGGCGAGCGCCGCGCGCGTGGCCTTCGCGGCCATCTGCGGATAGGGCTCGCTCGCGCCCGGCTTGGTGAAGGGGATCATGCCGACACCGGCGACAAATACATCCTGGGTCATGGATAGCTCCTGGGTAAATGGTTCAAGCGACTGCTCTTTCACGCCCTTGCCAGAAGGGCTCGCGCAATTTGGTCTTCAACACCTTGCCCGCCCCCGACAGCGGCAGCGCCTCGACAAAGTCCACGCTGCGCGGGCACTTGTAGCCCGCGATCAGCGTCTTGCAATGCGCGATCAAGGCCTCGCACTCGACCTCCTGCTGCGGCTTGCGCACCACCACTGCATGCACCGACTCGCCCCACTTCTCGCTCGGGATGCCGATCACCGCGCAGGCCGCGACGGCAGGGTGCTGCGCGATGGCGTTCTCGACCTCGGCCGAGTACACGTTCTCGCCACCGCTGACGATCATGTCCTTCAGCCGATCGGCGATGAAGATGAAGCCGTCCGAATCCATCCACGCGCCATCGCCCGTGTGCATCCAGCCGTCACGCAATGCGGCAGCGGTGAGCTCTGGCTTGTTCCAGTAGCCCTGCATCACGTTCGGCCCGCGCACCACGACTTCGCCGACCGTGCCCAGCGGCACCTCGTCACCGAAGGGGTCGACGATGCGCACTTCCATGCAGTGGCTGGCCCGGCCCGCCGAGCGCAGCTTGCCGAGATGGCGTGCCTCGGGCGTGTGGTACCAGGCCGGGTTGACGGTGGCCACCGGCGACAGTTCGGTCATGCCGTAGGCCTGCGTGAACTCCACGTTCGGCAGCGCGGCCATTGCGCGTTCCAGCACCGCCTCCGAGATCGGCGATGCGCCATACGCGATGCCCTCCAGGGACGACAGGTCACGCGTCTTCTGCATGGCCGGATGGTCGACCAGCATCTGGATCATCGTCGGCACCAGCAGCGTGTGCGTGACGCGGTCGCGCTCGATGGTGTCGAGCACCTGCTCGGGGTTGAACATCGGGATGATCGAATGCGTGTTGCCTTCGATCCAGTGCGGCGTGGAGATGCCCATGTCGGCCAGGTGGAACATCGGCGCGGCATGCAGGTAGGTGCCGCCGGGCGAGGCCAGCCCTTCCGCGCGCAGGGCCAGGCCGGAGCTGCAGAGGTTGGTGTGGCTCAGCATCACGCCCTTGGGGAAACCGGTGGTGCCGCCGGTGTAGAAGATGCCGGCCAGGTCCTCGCCTCGGCGCACGGCGTCGGGGACTGGTGTGGCGTCGCGCAGGAGGGTTTCGTAGTCGAGCATGTTGGCGTGGGCTTCGCCATCGCCGCAATAGATGACGGAGCGCAGCGTGGCGGCATCGCGGCGGAAGGGCTCGACCAGCGGCGCGAAGGTGGCGTCAACCAGCAGGATGATCGAGCCCGAGTCGTTCAGCGAATAGAGGATCTCGGGCGCGGACCAGCGGATGTTGCAGGGGTTGAGCACGCCGCCGCCCCACAGCACGGCCATCTGGTATTCGAGATAGCGGTCGGAGTTGAGCGACAGCATCGCCACGCGGTCGCCGGGCTGCATGCCGAGCTTCTGCAGTGCGCCGGCCAGGCGTGCAACGCGGTCGGCGAACTCGCGGAAAGTGCGCTCGCGGTCGGCGAAGCGTACAGCGATGCGGTCGGGGTGCTGCTGCACGGCGCGGTGCAGTCCTTGGGTGAAGTACATGTGGCTTGTCTCCTCGGGCCTTCGGGAAATCCGCGGCCTGTTGTGTAGGGCCTCATGGTAGAAATCGGCGGCCTCGCAAGCGATTGCGCTTTGCATCGATCCGATGGCAAAAGACCTCAACCCGACCACCTTGCCGATGCGCGCCTGATGTTGCGACCGCCCGTCACGATCCCGATCGCTTTCGTCCGGGGCATGGTGTCCGGCGTGCAGGCGCGTGGGTTGGCCGGAGACCCTTTGCTTGAAGAAGCGGGCATCGCGCCGGCACTGCTGCAGGAACCCAGCGCGCGTGTGACGGCGGAGCAGTATGTGGCGCTGTTCCAGTTGCTGATCGAGCGCTTCGACGACGAATGCCTGGGCTTTCTTTCACGTCCGATGAAGCAGGGCAGCCTGGCGTTGATGGCGCGCTCGGCCATCAGCGCAGCGACACTTGAAGTCGCTACGCGCCGCTGCGCGAACACCTTCCGCTTGCTGCAGGACGATGTGATCCTGGAGCTGGTCCACGATGACGAGTTGGCTGGTGTGGCGCTTCGCTTCAGTCCCTCGACGGTCACTCATCCGACCTTCCTGCACGAGTTGCTGCTGCGCGTGGTCTGGCGCGTGCTGGCCTGGCTGGTCGGTGGCCAACTGCCTGTGGTGCGCTTCGACTTCGCCTTTGCCAGCCCGCCGTACGCGGGCAGCTACGGCAAGATCTTTCCGGCGCCGCTGCAGTTCGATTGCAGCCGCTCGGCCTTCTGGTTCGACGCGAAGTTGCTGCAAAGCCCCGTGCGGCGTGACGAGGCCGCGCTGCGCGCCTTCCTCGCCGATGCGCGCACGCACGTCATCGTGCCGAGGCGCGGCGACGACCTGCTGAGTGCGCGCGTGCGCGGCCATCTGCAGCATGCGCAGCCGGCATGGCCAGACCTCGTCGCGACGGCCGAGGCGCTGCACATGTCGAGCTCCACGCTGCAACGCCGTTTGGCCGGCGAAGGCACGACCTTCCAGTCCCTGAAGGACGAGCTGCGGCGCGACACCGCGATCGTGCGGCTGAACGCCAGCGCGGTCCCGCTGGCGACGCTGGCCTTTGAACTCGGCTTTGCCGACAGCGCGGCGTTCCAGCGCGCGTTCAAGGGCTGGACGGGAAGCGCTCCCGGGGCGTACCGGCGCGGTGGGGCTTGATATTTGCTATGGGTCGGACATGCGCAACCGCCCGCACCTGGTCCTGTTCGACATCGACGGCGTGCTGTGCCAGTACGACCGCGCGGTGTTCCAGGCCGCGTTGGGCGCACTGACCGGCCACACCGCCGCGTTCGTGCGCGAGGCCGTGTGGGGATCGGGACTGGAGACGCGCTCCGACCGCGGCGAAGTCGATCCGGCCGCCTACCTGCGCGAGATCTCCGAGCGGCTGGGGCACCCGGTGACGCGCGACGATTGGCTGGCGGCACGCCGCGCGGGTATGACGCCCGACCCGCAGGTCCTCGCGCTGGTCGAACGCGTGAAGCAACGCTGCCCGATCGCCGGCCTCACGAACAACTCGCCGATGCTGTCGGAGGACATCGAGACGCTCTGCCCGGAAATCGGGCGGCACTTCAAGGGTGGGTTGATCGTCACATCGGCGATGGTGGGTGCGACCAAACCGGAGGCGGCGGCTTACTTGCGCAGCATCGAGCGCTTCGGTGTGCCGCCGGAGCGGGTGTTGTTCATCGATGACGTCGAGGCGAATGTCGAAGGGGCGCTGAGGGCTGGGCTGCAGGCGTACCTGTTCATTGGAGCGGGGCGGCTGGAACAGGAACTGGGGGAATGCGGGTTGCTGTGATCCCGGCTCTTACGAGACACACGTGCGCGTCCGCACGCGGAGAACGGCTTCCTGTTGAAAGCGGGATTTGTAGATGGCTGCGACCTCGGTTACCGACTGCTCGTTGCGTGCGTCGTTAGGATGCACAAGCTGCAGGACGCGGGTGGACTCCTGGACAATCGATCCGTCTGCGCCGCGCCATTGGCCGGAAGCATGCGAGACCGTGAGGCCTTGGGGGAAGCGGGGCGTGACGGTGGCGGCGAGGAAGTTGGCCCACTCTTCCGCCGTGACGGTGCCGTTGGGCTTGGCGGTTCCGAAGTAGAGCGTGTCCTGGATCGCGCTTTGCTCGCCCGGCTTGCAGCTTGCCGCCGGTGGAATCGCGCAGGCACTGATCGCAATGGAAATCGCGATGGCGACGAGGGCGCGGAAGGGCGGCATCGAGGACAGGACGGCGGCCGTGACTACTTGGCGAACGGACTGGTGCACCACTGCTGCTCGCAAGGAACGCCGTCGTGGTTGCCGTCCATCTGGGTGCCCGGGCAGTTCTTCAGGAAGTACCTGGCCTCCGTGCAGGAGTGCATCTGCGAGCAGTACTTGCGGCCGTCGCAACTGAAGTTCTGCGCGATGGGTTCTGCAACTTGTGCAGGCGACGTGACGAAGGCAGGGGCAGGCGTCGAGTAGCCCGTCGCGTACTTCTGGTATTGGTTGAAGGCGAAGGCCGCGAGCCCGACAACGAGGAGCAGGGTGATGATCCTCGACAGCCAGGACGGTCCGTCGCGCGCGGGCGCGGGTTCCCGAGACCGCGTGCTTGCCGCAGGCGGCCCGATGGCAATCCGTTCCACGTTGATCGCCTGAGGTTTGCCATCCCGGCCTCGCCCCAGTTCATACGTCACCCGTTCGCCAGCCGTGGGGCGGGAGCCATCCCTCGGCAGGGCACTGATGTGCACGAACAACTCCGCACCGCCGTGCGTCGGCGCGATGAAGCCAAAGCCCCGGTCGTCCTTCCATGTTCTCAGCGTGCCGGTCAAGCGCATGTGGAAAGCGGCCGCGTTCAGAAGGTAATGTGCACCGACCGCGCGCTGCGCTTGGCCTCGCCATGGAACACGGCCTCGATGTTGTTGCCGTCCGGATCGAGCACGAAGGCCGCGTAGTAGCCCGGGTGGTAGGGACGCTCGCCAGGCGCGCCGTTGTCCTTGCCGCCGTGCGCCAACGCCGCCTTGTGGAACGCATCGACCATCGCCCGGTCCTGCGCCTGGAACGCCAGGTGATGGCGTCCGGTCAAGACCCCATTGGCGGCTTGGCTGTCAGGCGTCGAGACGAACAGCTCGTCCGCCCAGAAGAAGCCATTGCCGGTGCCGCCCATGGGAATGTCCAGGACCTCGAAGATCGCCGCGTAGAAGGCTTGCGAAGCAGGGAGGTCCCGCACGACCAACTGGATGTGGTCGATAAGTCGCCCGCGATGAAGCTCTTGCGTTTCCATGCTTGCTCCTTTCGAAAGGCGAGGATCGTAACCATCCCGCCCGCTGCCGTCATCCGGCGCGCGCGGGCTCGCACTTCATCGATAGCTGCGCGCGTCCTCGATCACCTTGCCGTCGTTCGGCAGGCTCCCCGCTGCGACGCAGACCACATCGCAGCGCAGCTTGGTCACATCGCGCACAGCTTCGCCAACGCGCTCGGCGAGGCCTTCGTTTGCCGGTGCCTCTACACGCAGCGTCATCCGATCCTGCGCCATCTCCCCCTCCACCACCAGCCGCGCGCGCACGATCTCCGGAAAGCGCTTCACCACTTCCGCCACCTGCCCCGGATGGACAAACATCCCGCGCACCTTCGTCGTCTGGTCGGCGCGGCCGAGCCAGCCCTTGATGCGCGTGTTGGTCCGTCCGGTCGGGCATTGGCCGGCCAGCACGGCCGACAGGTCACCGGTGCCGAAGCGCACCAACGGATAGTCGCGGTTGAAGGTCGTCACGACCACTTCGCCGACCTCGCCATCGGGTACCGGGTCACCCGTACCGGGCCGCACGATCTCCACCATGACGCCTTCGTCGAGCACCAGCCCTTCATGCGCGGAAGTTTCGTAGGCAATGAGTCCGAGGTCCGCGGTCGCATAGCTCTGCACGGCGCTGATGCCGCGCTCGGCCAGCCAGTCGCGCAGGCTTGGCGGAAAGGCCTCGCCGGAGACCAGCGCCTTGGTCAGGCTCGGCAGCTTGAGGTCGATTGCTTCGGCCTTCTCGACCAGTATCTTGAGGAAGCTGGGCGTGCCGACATAACCGTCGGGCTTGAGTTCGGCCATGGCTTCCAGTTGTTGCTCGGTCTGGCCGGTGCCGCCAGGGAACACGGTGCAGCCCAAGGCATGCGCGCCACTTTCGAGGATCGCGCCGGCCGGGGTCATGTGGTAGCTGAAGCTGTTGTGGATCAGCTCGCCGCTCCTGAAGCCCGCGGCATGGAGCGAGCGCGCCGTGCGCCAGTAGTCGGGCGCGACGCCTTCGGGCTCGTAGATGGTGCCGGGGCTCGCGAACACGCGCCGCATCGACGGCCCGCGCGCGATCGCGCCGAAGCCGCCGAGCGGATCGTGCTCACGCTGGGCCTTCTGGCGCTCCAGCAGTTCGGACTTGCGCGTGACCGGCAGTTTCGCCAAGGCCTCGCGGCTGCGCACCACGCTGGCATCGACGCCGCGCAGGATCTCCGCGAAGGCAGGCGCCGCGGCTTGCGCATGCGCGACCTGGCGCGGCAAGGCCATGAGCAAATCGGCTTCACGTTGCGCAGGGTCGCGCAACTCCAGTGCGTCGTAGTGTTCGGACATGGTGTGTGTCGCCTCAGGGGCTGATGAGAGTCAGGCCAGCCAGCGCTTGCGTCTCTTGTAGCTCTTCACATCGCGAAAGCTCTTGCGCTCCGCACCGCCGACGCCGAGGTAGAACTCCTTGACGTCCTCGTTGTTCGCCAGGTCGCTGGCCTTGCCGTCCATGACGATGCGGCCGCTTTCCAGGATGTAGCCGTAGTCGGCGTAGCGCAGCGCCATGTTGGTGTTCTGCTCGGCGAGCAGGAAGGTCACGCGCTCCTTGTCGTTCAGGTCCTTCACGATGCCAAAGACCTCGTCGACGATCTGCGGCGCGAGGCCCATCGAGGGCTCGTCCAGCAGCACCATGCTCGGATTGGCCATCAGCGCGCGGCCGATGGCGCACATCTGCTGCTCGCCACCCGAGGTGTAGGCTGCCTGCGACGTGCGCCGGGTCTTCAGCCGCGGGAAGTACGCATAGACCTTCTCCAGCGTCGCAGCGATGGCGGCCTTGCCATCGCTGCGCGTGTAGGCGCCGGTCATCAGGTTCTCCTCGATGGTCAGGTGCGCGAAGCAGTGCCGCCCCTCCATCACCTGCACCAGCCCGCGCCGCACCAGTTCCGCCGGCGACAGCGCCTCGATGCGCTCGCCGCGCAGCTCGATCGTGCCCTTGGTCACCGCGCCACGCTCGCCCGCGAGCAGGTTGCTCACGGCGCGCAGCGTGGTCGTCTTGCCCGCGCCGTTGCCGCCGAGCAGCGCCACGATCCCGCCCTCGGGCACGACCAGCGACACGCCCTTCAGCACGAGGATCACGTGGTTGTAGATGACCTCGATGCCGTTGACATCGAGGAAGGGCTTGCTGTCGGACATGTTCAGCAGGTGCGCGCCTTGACGTTCTTGTCCTTCGCGTACTTCTCCGCGAACTCCTTCACCAGCGCGTTGATGTGCGTCTTGTCGGACTGGTACCAGTCGGAGGTGATGTTCCACTTGCCGCCGTCCCACTGGATGATCTTGGCCCAGTCGTTGCCCATGTGGTTGGCGCACGATGTCTTCACCGGTCGCATCATTTCGCCGAAGCCCAGCGCCTTGAGCTTGTCGGCCGTCAGGTCCAGGTTCTCGAAGCCCCAGCGCACCTGCTCGGACGTGAGTGCCTTGCCCTTGCCGTACTTCTCCTGCGCTGCGCGGATGGCCTCCACCTGCAGCATGGAGATCATGATGCCGCGGTTGTAGGCGATGCTGCCGACGCCATTGGCCTGGCCGGTGCCCTGGCCCTTGTCGTAGACGAACTTCTTGATGTCGTCGAGCACCTTGTCCTTGGCTGCGCTGTTCTGCAGCGTGATGGCGTTGTAGCCCTTGGCGCCGTCGCCGATATCCTTCACGTCATGGTCGGAGCCGGCCCACCAGATGCCGTAGATCTTGTCGCGCGGATAGCCGCTGGCCTGCGCCTCACGGATGCCGGCCGGCGTCATCACGCCTGCGGACCAGAACAGCACGTAGTCAGGCTTGGCCTGGCGGATCTGCAGCCAGGTCGACTTCTGCTCGACACCGGGCGGCGTGACGGGGTAGAGCTGCACCTCGAAGCCCTCGGCCGCGGCACGTTTCTGCAGCAGCGGGATCGGCTCCTTGCCATAGGGCGAGTCGTGGTACACGAGCGCGATCTTCTTGCCCTTGAGGCTGCCCTTTTCCTTCTTCGCGATGTCCTGCAACATCACGTCGGTGGCGGTCCAGTAGGTGCCCATCAGCGGGAAGTTCCACTCGAACACCGTGCCGTCGACCGACTGCGACAAGCCATAGCCGGCCGTCTCTACCGACACCTTGTCGACGAAGGCCTTGTCGGTGACGGCGAAGGTGATGCCGGTGGATTGCGTGTCGAAGCCCGAGGCGCCCGAGCCCTTGCCCTTCAGGCGCTCGTAGCACTCCACGCCCTTGGCCGCGTCATAGGCCGTTTCGCATTCCTCGTACGCGAGCTTCACGCCGTTGACGCCGCCGTCGCGCGCGTTGATGAGCTTGAGGTAGTCCTGCTTGCCATCGGCCCATGGAATGCCCAGCGGCGCGAACTGGCCGGTGCGGTAGACCAGCAGCGGAATGAACTGCTCGGCGGCTTGGGCCTGCGCGAGCGTGCTGGCTGTGACCATCGACAACCCGGCAGCGGCGAGTGCGGCAGCGCGGGCGAGATTCCTGAGTTGCATGCTTGTCTCCTTCTTGATTGAAATGCGGAACGTGTGAGTGAAATCAGTGCGGGAAGGGCCACAGGCGAAGCTTCTGCCTTGCGGTCGACCACAGACGCGCAAGCCCATGCGGCTCGACGATGAGGAAGAACACGATCAGCGCGCCGAAGATCATGTGCTCCAGGTGCGATGCAGTGCCCGTGGAGATCGACAGCCCCAGCCAGTGCGGAACGTAGTTGAGGAACAGCGGCAGCAGCACCACGAAGGCCGCGCCGAAGAAGCTGCCCGCGATCGAACCCAGCCCGCCAATGATGATCATGAACAGCAGCTGCAGCGACTTGTCGATGCTGAAAGCCGAAGGCTCCCACGCACCCAGATGCACGAAGCCCCACAGCGCCCCCGCCACGCCGACGATGAAGCTGCTCACCGCAAAGGCCGACAACTTGGCATACACCGGCCGGATGCCGATGACTGCCGCTGCCACGTCCATGTCGCGCATCGCCATCCATTCGCGACCGATGGCGCCGCGCACGAGGTTCTTGGCCAGCAGCCCGAAGACGACGACCAGCGTGAGGCACAGCAGGTACTTCTGCATCGGCGTCGTGAACTCGAAGCCCAGCATCTGCAAGGTGCGCACGCTGACCGAGCCCGACGAGGAATCGTTGGTCACCCACTTCACGCGGTTGGTGAACCAGTCGACGAAGAACTGCGCGGCCAGTGTCGCGACCGCAAGATACAGCCCGCGAATCCGCAGGCTCGGGATGCCGAACAGCACGCCGAACACCGTCGCGCACAAGCCGCCGCCGATGAGCGCGACGAGCAGCGGCATGCCGTCGATGCGCACCTGCAGGTTGTAGGCCGCATACGCGCCCACGGCCATGAAGGCGCCGGTGCCCAGCGAGATCTGACCGCAGTAGCCGACGAGGATGTTGAGCCCGATGGCCGCGAGCGAGAGGATCAGGAAGGGGATGAAGATCGCGCGGAAGGCATAGTCGCTGGCGAACATCGGCAGCGCGATGAAAGCGATGGCCGCGAGTGCGAGCATGGCCCAGCGGTCCTGCGCGACGGGGAACAGCGCGAGGTCTGCGCTGTAGCTGCTCTTGAATTGGCCGTTTTCTCTATAGAACATTCAGCGTCCCTTCGCCTGCTGGAAGTGAACGATGCCAGGCGCGGTGCGGAAGTGGGTCGGCTTGGCCGCGGTGTCTGCCCGCTGCGACGCGGTTGGCGAAGCGACGCGAAGTGCGCAAAAACTGGACGTGCGCTTCATGTTCATACCCGGTCGATGATCTTGTCGCCGAACAAACCCTGCGGGCGAACCAGCAACACGGCCAGCGCGAGCACATACGCAAACCAGTTCTCGATGCCGCCACCGAGATACGGGCCGAGATAGATCTCCGACAACTTCTCCCCCACACCGATGATCAGCCCGCCCAGGATCGCGCCAGGCACCGAGGTCAAGCCACCCAGGATCACCACCGGAAACGCTTTCAGCGCCACCAGCGAGATCGAGTACTGCACGCCCAGCTTGCTGCCCCAGATCACGCCCGCGACGAGCGCCACGAAGCCGCCGATCGACCACACGATGACCCAGATGCGCGCCAGCGGAATGCCGACGGACTGCGCGGCCTGGTGGTCATCGGCGACAGCACGCAATGCGCGGCCAGTCGCGGTCTTCTGGAAGAACAGCGTGAGCATCGTCACCAGCGCCGCGGCGAGCACGGCCGCATAGAGGTCTTCCTTGCTCAGCAGCAGGCCGCCCTGGAACACGTTCTCCAGCACGATCATCGGGTCCTTCGGCATGCCGATGTCGATCTTGTAGGTGGCGCTGCCGAACAGCAACTGGCCCGCGCTGTCGAGGATGTTGGCAATGCCCAGCGTGGCCATCAGGAGCGTGATGCCTTCTTGATTCACGAGGCGGCGCAACGCCAACCGCTCGACCAGCCAGGCCACGACGACCATGCAAAGCGCCGCGGCGACGAAGGCCAGCAGGTTGGCGAGGAGGGCGCTCTGGAAGCCGAGCCACTGCGGGATCCACTCGGCGAAGCGTGCCATCGCCAGGGCCGCGAACAGCACCATCGCGCCCTGCGCGAAGTTGAACACGCCGGAGGCCTTGAAGATCAGCACGAAGCCGAGCGCGACGAGGGCGTAGAGCATGCCGGCCATGAGGCCGCCGAACAATGTTTCGAGAAAGAACCCCATGTCAGCGTCTTTGCATTGCTCCCTCTCCCGCATGCGGGAGAGGGTTGGGGTGAGGGTGCCGTGCGGTGGAAAAGTCGTGGGCGTTGCGAAGGCCCAGTACCCTCACCCCAGCCCTCTCCCGCGTGCGGGAGAGGGACCAAGAAGCAGAGCGGTCGCGATGTGTCGTCATCAATGCTCCGTCCCCAGGTAAGCCCGAATCACCTCGGGATTCGCCCGCACTTCATCCGGCGTCCCATCCCCGATCTTCTTGCCATAGTCCAGCACGACGACGCGATCGCTGATGTCCATCACCACCCCCATGTCATGCTCGATCAGCACGATGGTCGCGCCGAACTCGTCGTTCACATCGAGGATGAAGCGGCTCATGTCCTGCTTCTCCTCCACGTTCATGCCTGCCATCGGCTCGTCGAGCAGCAGCACCTGCGGCTCCATCGCCAGCGCACGGCCAAGATCGACGCGCTTTTGCAATCCATAAGGCAGGCGACCGACAGGCGTCTTGCGATGCGCCTGGATCTCGAGAAAGTCGATGATGTGCTCGACGAACTCGCGGTGCCGCAACTCCTCGCGTTCCGCCGGGCCCCAGCGCAGGGCCTGCGCGAGCAAGCCGCACTTCATCTTCAGGTTGCGTCCCGACATGATGTTGTCGAGCACGCTCATCCCCTTGAACAGCGCCAGGTTCTGGAAGGTGCGCGCCACGCCCATCTCCGCCACCTGCCGCGAGTTCATGTGCTTGAAGGTCTTGCCCCGAAAGGTGATCGACCCTTGCTGCGGCTGGTACACGCCGTTGATGCAGTTGAGCATCGAACTCTTGCCCGCACCATTCGGCCCGATGATGGCCCGCACCTCGTGCTCGCGCACGTTGAAGCTGATGTCCGTCAGCGCCTTCACGCCGCCAAAGCCGAGCGAGATGTTCTGCACATCCAGGATCACGTCGCCGACTTTCCGACCGTTCATGCCGCCACCTTCACTGCCGGGAAGCGCTTGGCTTCGACAATCTTCAACGTCGCGCTGACGGCGCCCGTACGCCCATCCTCGAACTTCACTTGCGTCTCGATGAACTGTTCCGCCTTGCCGCCGTACAGCGCATCCACCAGCACCGCGTACTTCTCGGCGACGAAGCCGCGCCGCACCTTGCGCGTGCGCGTCATCTCGTCGTCATCCGGGTCCAGTTCCTTGTGCAGCACCAGGAAGCGCGCGACCTGCGTGTCGGCCATGCCTTCCTCGGCGGCCAGGTCGGCGTTGACCTTGCTGACGCACTCGGCGATCAGCGCCAGTACCTCGGGCTTGCCGGCCAGGTCGACGTACCCGCCATAGGGCAGTCCACGCCGCTCGGCCCAGTTGCCCACGGCCTCGAAGTCGATGTTGATGAACGCGCAAACCTCGTCGCGCCCGTTGCCGAAGCACACCGCTTCCTTGATCTGCGGAAAGAACTTGAGCTTGTTCTCGATGTAGTTGGGCGCAAAGATCGCGCCGGTCTTCATGCGGCCCACGTCCTTCGCGCGGTCGATGATCCGCAGGTGACCTTCAGCATCGAGCACGCCCGCATCGCCGGTGTGGAAGTAGCCGTCGACGTCGAGCACTTCGGCCGTCGCATCGGGCCGCTTGTAGTACTCCTTGAGCACCGACACGCCACGCACCAGTACCTCGCCGTTGTCCGCGATGCGCAGTTCCATGCCGGGCGCCGCGGTGCCCACGGTCTGCAGCTTCACCTTGCCATCCTGCTGCAGGCAGACATACGCGCAGGTCTCGGTCTGCCCATAGAACTGCTTGAGGTTGACGCCGATCGAGCGATAGAAGCGGAACAGGTCCGGCCCGATCGCCGCGCCCGCGGTGTAGGCCACGCGAATGCGGCTCATGCCCAGCACGTTGCGCAGCGGCCCGTAGACCAGCGCGTTGCCGATGCCGTACATGAAGCGATCGCCAAAGCCCACCGGCGCGCCGTTGAGGATGTCCGCGCCCACGCGCTGCGCCAGCGCCATGAACTTCGCATACAGCCAGCGCTTGGGAGCAGCTGCGTCTTCCATGCGGATCGACACGGCGGTAAGCAGCCCCTCGAAGGTGCGCGGTGGCCCGAAGTAGTAGCTCGGGCCGATCTCGCGCATGTCGTTCATCACCGTCTCGGCCGACTCGGGGCAGTTGAGCGTGAAGCCGCCGACCAGCCATTGCGCCACCGAGAACAGATGGTCGCCGACCCAGGCCATCGGCAGGTAGCTCATGATGTTGTCGCCGGGGCCGAGCTTGTCGGTGACCACGCCGCCATGCCCCGCCGCGATGAAGCTCGCATGCGTCTGGCACACGCCCTTGGGCCGGCCGGTGGTGCCGGAGGTGTAGAGGATCACGGCCACGTCGGAGGCCACGCCGCTTGCCACGCCCGCGTCGAAATGGCCGCCGTCCGCGGCATCGAAGGCGCGGCCGAGTTCGCGCAACTGGTCGTAGCTGATCACGCCAGGCTGGTCGTAGTGGCGCAGGCCTTTCGGATCGTCGTAGATGATGTGGCGCAGGCCCTGGTGTCCGTCCGCCGTCAGCAGGTCGCGGCATTCGAGCAGCTTGTCGACCTGCTCCTGGTCTTCCGCGATGACGAAGTCGATGGACGCGTCCTGCAGCATGAACACCATCTCGCCTGCCACCGCATCCTGGTACAGCGGCACCGGCACGCCGCGCAGGCTTTGCGCCGCGATGACGGCCATGTACAGATGCGGCCGGTTGGCGCCGACGATGGCCAGGTTGCCGAAAGGCCGGAAGCCCAGGCTTGCCAGCCCGCAGGCGATCTCGCGCACCTCCTTGGCCACGCCGGACCAGGCCCAGGTCTGCCAGATCCCCAGGTCCTTTTCGCGAACGGCAGGCGCGTCCGGTTGCCGTGCCGCATGCGCGGCCAGCAGGCGTGGAAAGGTGTCGGCGGGGAGGGGAGGGAGGGTCACGTTGCGCCGGATCGTAGGCCGCACTTTGACGCCGGCTTGTCGTTCCAACGACAATCCTAGGGACACTACTCCCCGGAGTTTCCCGATGAGCGCAGCGCTGAACCGCTTCAAGCAAGCTCGCGCCCCCTCGGGGGGTAGCGAGGACACGAAGTGCCGAGCGTGGGGGCTCAAGGATTCAGCGCCGGATCGCTTCAAGCAGGCTCACATCCCCTCGGGGAGCTGCGAGGACGCGACAGTGCCGAGCGTGGGGGCCTCATGACTTCCGTGCCGAACCGATGACCTCCCCCGCTGGCGCCTCCATCCGCGACCGCGCCCGTCCGGCCACCGCCGACGAACTGGCCAACATTCCCTGGCTGCACACGCTATCGGCCGCCGAGCGCAAGCGCGCCGAGTCCGCCATCGCCGTCGCCGAGGCCGACCCCGGCGACCTGGTCTGCCGCATTGGCCGCGCACCGACCTTCTGGTTCGGCGTGGTCGAGGGCCTGCTCAAGATGAGCAACGACAACGCCGACGGCACCTCGCTTACCTACAGCGGCCTGCCGCCCGGCGGCTGGTTTGGCGAAGGCACGGCGCTCAAGCGCGAGCCTTATCGCTACAACATCCAGGCCCTGCGCCGCAGCCTTGTCGCCGGCCTGCCGGTCGACGACTTCCACTGGCTGCTGGACCATTCGATCGGTTTCAACCGCTTCGTCATGAACCAGCTCAACGAGCGGCTCGGCCAGTTCATCGCGGCGCGCGAGGCCGACCGGCTCAACGACCCCGATGCGCGCGTGGCCCGCAACCTGGCGGCATTGTTCAACCCGGTGCTGTTCCCCGGCGTGGGCCAGTTGCTGCGCATCACGCAGCAGGAGTTGGCGTACCTCATCGGCCTGTCGCGCCAGCGCGTGAACCAGGCGCTGCGTACGCTGGAGACGCAAGGCGCGCTGCGGGTGGAGTACGGAGGTATTCGTGTGCTGGATTTGCCAGCGCTGCGGGGTGGGAAGGTGGTGAGCGGGCGTGGTCTGCACCAGCCCCTGACCCGATAATCGCGCGCAGCCACCGAGAGAACAAGATTGGCAACCCGCCTCAGCCGTACCCCATCCCAAAAGAAAGCCATCGCAACCGCTGCCCCGCTTTACGCGCGGGTGCGGGAGATCCTTGACGTTGCGCGCGCCAGTGTGGCGCGGACGGTTAACACCTCGCAAGTCGCAGCCAACTGGCTGATCGGGCGGGAGATTGTTGAAGAGGAGCAGAAGGGGAATCTCCGTGCCGGCTATGGCGCGAAGATCCTGTCCGATCTGTCGACGAGATTGAACCTGGAGTTCGGGCGCGGCTATTCGGTTGATAACCTGGAGGCGTTCCGGCAGTTCTATGTCGACTATCCGCGGCTGATTTCCGTGACGGCGTCTCGGATTTCCTCTGTCGTTCCGGTTTTGCTCGCTGACTCAAATTCCGAGACACCGTCTCGGAAATCGGATGAGGAGGGCGAATGGCAGCCAGGCTTGCTTCATCCCACGCTGTCATGGAGCCACTACCGCCAACTCTTGCGTGCAGGGCGAGTCGAGGCACGTGCCTTCTACGAGATCGAGACCATCCGCAATTCATGGTCAGTCCGCGAACTGTCGCGGCAGATGGCCACCTTGCTTTATGACCGCCTGGGCAAAAGCAAGGACAAGAAGGGCCTGATGCGCCTCGCAACGCATGGACACGAGGTGATGCAACCGCTCGATGCCCTGAAAGATCCGCTCGTGATCGAGTTCCTCGGACTGCCGGAATCTCCCCGCCTGGTGGAGTCCACGCTGGAGCAAGCGCTCATCGACAACTTGCAGACTTTCCTGCTGGAACTCGGCAAAGGCTTTGCGTTTGTCTCGCGACAGGAGCGCATCACCGTCGACGGCGATCACTTCTATATCGACCTGGTTTTCTATCACACGGTCTTGAAATGCTACGTGCTGATCGACCTCAAAGTGGGAAAGCTCGCGCATGGAGACCTCGGCCAGATCCAGTTCTATGTCAACTTCTACGACCGAGAGCGAAGAACCGCAGGGGACAACCCGACTTTGGGCTTGATACTTTGCCCCGACAAGAACGACGCGGTCGTGCGATACACCTTGGGCGAGCAGCAGGAGCGCAACATCTTCACGAGCCGCTACCAATTGCACTTGCCGACTGAGCAGGAGTTGGAAAAGGAACTGCGCCGAGAGCTTCGGCAATTGAGCGTGACGGCGCCATCGTTGATACAGCCCGCCAGGATCGCGAAAAGAGGCAAAGCCTAAGCATGGAAACCATCCTCCTCCTCGTACTCCTCTGCGGCGTCGCCTTCGTCCTCAAGTCGCGCGACCAGCGCCGCCGCATCGCGCTGCTCGGCAGCCACCTCGGCAACTACGAGATCGAGAAGCTCATGGAGAAGCTGACCGACGGCTACATGCGTTGCCTCGGCGAGCCCGACGCGGAGCGTCGCGCCCAGATCTGGAGCATGCTGACCACCACCGAGCAGGACCTCTCCGCGCAGTTCACCCGCTTTGCCGCCGGCTTTGCGCGCGTCGACGATGCGGACGCCCGGGTCAGCAAGATTCCGCTGGCCTTGCCGCTGGCCAACACGCTGTTCCCCGCCGCCACCTTCGACGTGCGCAAGGCCTTTGCCATCCACGCCCAAGGCATCGCCGATGCCGCGGCCAACACGCTCGATCAGCCGCCCAAGGCCAAGGCCTTCATGATGTCCGCGGAGCTGTTCCTGATGCAGCACACCTGCCATTGGTTCTGCAAGTCGAAGATCGTCGCCTCGGCGCGAATGATGGCCAGGCACCAGACCTCCTACCAGCTCGCGCTCGAATCGGTGGCGCCGGCCACACGCGCGGCCTATCGGCAGTTGCTTCAGGGTAGATAAAAACCTCAGCTTTCACGGTGATTGATATTTGTAACGAATAGATAATAATCTCGTTACAAATAACCCGAGTTGCCGATGCTGAAATCCCTCGTCCTGTTGCTTGCGCCCTTCCTGACCGTCGGCCTGATCTACTGGATTGGCTGGTGACTGTGGCTCGCTAGCCGCGCCCCGCGGCCTGTTCATTGGCGCCTTGCATGCGCAATGGCACTGGCGAAGACATGTCTCGCTGCGGCGCCCGCCAGACTTGCTTCGGCACGCCGACCACGTTCAGGGCCCAGCCCAAGTAGGCCGGGCTTTCGCGAAAGCGGCGCGCCGTTGCGGCGCCGCGCCACAATTGCTGATCGGCCGATGTTCCATCCAGGCCTCTCCAGCAACCCATGCCTCTATCCGACAAGCCATCCACGGCCGGCGCCCCCATCGCGGACGCCGGCGACGCCCTGCTGGCCGCGCAGGCGCAATCCGAAGCCATGGCCGAGCAACTCGACGCACTGAACGACCTGCTCGCCAAACCGCTCAACGAAATCCTCGCTGAGCGCGACAAGTTCAAGGAAGCGGCTGCCGCATGGGATGCCTTCGGCGCGATGTGGTTGCTCTCCCAGCGCGCGATGAAGCGCGTCGCGCTCGACTTGGCCGCGCAGCAAGGCGTGAGCGAGGCCGAGGTGGTGAATCGCGCCATGGCCTATGCCAACGACGTGCTCAACGGCGACGGCGTCGACTTGGGCGGCACCATCGCGGAGCCGCAGATGGCGCACATCGCCCGACATCGCGCACTCTTGCGCAAGCAGTTCCGCCAAGGCTGAGCCGCGGTCAGCCATACACAGGAACACAGGGAACCCGCCATGGCCGTCGCCAGATCTTTCGACACCGCCGACTACAAGCTCTTTCCGTCGCCGCGCAACGTGCACCGCACGGTGTTCGCGCACCAGGTCTTCGTGCCGCATCCGTACGCGCTGATCGACCTGCCGAGCTACTACCTCAAGGGCAAGTACAGCCTGTTTGCCGCGTGCCGCCTGTCGGACGGCAAGATGGGGCAGCTGGTCACGCTCGAATTGGCCGAAGACGAGGTCAAGTTCAAGGCCAACTTCGTCCCCGATTGAAAAAGGGCATGAAGCTTTCTACTGCGGCCACCGATCTCGGGCCTGCGGTGCTCACCGTACGGGTGTACGGTTCCGCTCCGCGAACCGACCTCCCGGCAGGCGCCCTCGCTACGAAATCTTCATACCTTTTTTGATTGTTTGATCGATCAACCACTGCAACAACAGAAGGAGACAGCAACCATGTTCCAACCCACCCTCATGACCGGCCAGCGCATCCTCGTGACCGGCGGCGGCACCGGGCTCGGCAAATCGATGGCCGAGCGCTTCCTGAGCCTCGGCGCGGACGTGGCCATCTGCGGCCGGCGCCAGTCGGTGGTGGAGGAGACGGCGGCCGAATGGCGCAAGCAGTTCCCGGAGCGGCGCATCGACACCTTTGGCGTCGACATCCGCAATGCGCAGGCCGTGGACGAGATGGTCGAGTCGCTGTTCGCCAGTGGCGGCCTCACCGGGCTGATCAACAACGCGGCCGGCAACTTCGTCTCGCCGACCGAGGCGCTCTCGCCACGCGCCTTCGATGCGGTGGCCAACATCGTGTTCCACGGCAGCTTCTACGTCACGCAGGCGGTGGGCAAGCGCTGGGTGGCGCAGGCCAAGTCGGGCGAGTGGAAGCCGGGCAGCCCGTTCCGCAGCGTGATGAGCATCATCGTCACCTGGGTCGACAACGGCAGTCCCTACGTCGTGCCCTCGGCCATGAGCAAGGCCGGCATCGAAGTCATGACCAAGTCGCTGGCGCTGGAATGGGCGCGCTTCGGCATCCGCCTCAACGCGGTGGGCCCCGGCGAGATCCCGACCGAAGGCATGAGCAAGCGCCTGAACCCCGGTGAGGAGCCCGGCGCGCGCAGCAAGAAGACCAACCCGATGGGCCGCGTCGGCGAAATGAGCGAGTTGCAGAACCTCGCGGCCTTCCTCATGGCGCCGGGCCAATGCGACTGGCTCACCGGGCAGTCGATCATGATGGACGGCGGGCAGGCCGCGGCGACCGGCGGCAATTTCTACGAACTGCGCCAGTGGAGCGATGCGGACTGGATGGCGGCGCGGGAACGCATCGAGGCACAGAACGCGAAGGACAAGACGCAGCGGTGAGGCGAGGGGGCGCGGATTGGTGCCTGAGCCGCAATGCCAAATTTACGGCTCATATCATGAGCCGAATTGACGTACTATCGGCTCATGAGCCCCAAGCGCACCCCCTATATATGGCAGAAGCCGGGCTGGCCTGACCTCCATTTCGACATGGCCACCGTGGGCCAGGACCTGACCGATGCACACCGCATGCTCGGCGAGATCGAGGGCAAGGCCGCAGCGCTGGGGCTGGGGAACACCAGCGACGTCGCGCTGGAAGTCTTTTCGGGCGAAGTGATCGCGACGGCCGCCATCGAGGGCGAGGCACTGTCTGCAGATGCCGTCAAGTCCTCGGTGATGCGCCGGCTGGGCATGGAATCCGCAGGGCCATCGAACCGCCATGTGGACGGCCTCGTCGAGGTGATCAACGACGCGACCACCTGGTTCGAGCTTCCGCTGGACGAGGACCGGCTCTGTCGCTGGCAATCGGCCTTGTTCCCGGGCGGTACCTCCGGGATCCAGCGGATCGCGGTTGGGCGGTACCGGGATGACGAAGAGCCGATGCAAATCGTGGGCGGCAAGCTGGGCAGGGAGACGATCTACTACGTGGCGCCTCCCTCGCACACGGTGCGCGCGGAAATGGATCGCTTCCTGGTCTGGTTCGCCGACACGGCGCCGACCGCTGGCGGGAAAGTCGATGGCGTGGCACGGGCCGCGATCGCGCACCTGTGGTTCGAAAGCATCCATCCGTTCGAGGACGGCAATGGCCGCATCGGCAGGGCCATCATGGACATGGCCATCGCCCAGCACCAGCGCAAACCGGTGCGGCTCTATAGCCTGTCTCGTCAACTGCTGTCATCCCGGAAGGACTACTACGATTCGCTCAACCTGGCACAGCGCGGCGATGTCGATGTGTCTGCCTGGGTGCAATGGCTGGCCAGGCAATTCTCGGCCGCGTGCCGGCATACGAGCACGGTCATCGACCAGGCGATCGCCAAGCGGCGCTTCTGGGACCAGCATGGCGCGCGCGTCAACGACAGGCAACGCATGGTCCTGCAACGGCTGCTGGACGATGGCGACGGAGGCTTCGACGGCGGCATGAACGCCGAGAAATACATGAAGATCACCAAGGCGTCGAAGCCGACGGCGACGCGTGATCTCGCCGCAATGGTCGAGGCCGGGCAGATGTGGTCCGTCGGCATGGGGCGGGCCGTGCGGTACTACGTCAACATGCCGGGATGGACGCATGGGGTGGAGCGCAGCTGAACTTCAACTCGCGACCATCACAGCGCTGTTCGGTCGCCCAGCTGTATGGACTTCTTCGCTCCGTAGGCAGCTCTCCACCATGCGTTCGCGCCCGTTACTGGCATGTCCGTAGCCATCCGTTGTCGCGCATCGTTGAGTTGCTGCCGCTTCGCTGCAGGGAACTGGGTGGCTGCCTCCGCCCTCACTCGATCGCGGCGGGCGCATAGCGCTTCAGACTCAGTGGTCAGTGGAAACGTAGATCCGCCGGACGTCACTAAGACCCGTCAATTTTCTTGCTTCACTTTGCATATTCGGGCAGAGTTGATGATGGAGGTGATATGAATTTCAGGCCTATTACCCTGGTTCTTTATTCTTTTTTCGCTTCGATCGCTCACGCTCAAGACGCAACAAAAGTCGAACAAGCGATCGCCTTTTTGAGATCCGCTTGTGTGACTTCAGGTTCTACGCTTGAGATCAATGGGTCTGGCAATGGTGCTTTGCAATTGCGTGGCACGTTACCATCAGGCATCCAAGGCTCTGTTCAGCTTTCTAAGCGCGAGGTTGAAGGGCTTGCTGATGCGGCATCGCAAGTTAGCGCGGCACAAGCAACGGAAATGAGAAACTGCATGAAGCCGTATATCGACAAGATATTGACTGTCATGTTGACCGGGGGCGCAGTCGTTGGGCCGGATCAAATGACTATCGGCACAAATGGGTATTATTTTTTGCTCGATGAGTTTGATCGTTTTATGGCTGCTGTTGCTGAGAAGACCGGACACACAAAGTACATTGAACTATCAAAGGCGACGCAATTGCATGTGGCAAAAATAAGGCATTATGCAGGTATCGCGAGGTCAAATGATCTTGGTTACGATGGGGGGGACTCATTTTCCCTCAACACTAAAGGTGTGGCGTATGTGTTGGGTAAGGGCTTGGTAAAGTAAAAGGAGAATCATGCGCAATCTTGTTGTGTTAATTCTTGTGCTTGCGTCTCCAATGCTTAGTGCGCAGCCAAGCGAAAAAAAAGGTCGACCAAGCAATAGCGTTTCTTCGAGCTGCATGCGTGACCTCAGGGTCATCGCTGGATATTCAAGCAACGGGAGCGGGATCCCTTCAACTCCGGAGCATTTTAGGATCGGGTGTCAAAGGTTCTGTGACCTTATCCAAAAAAGAGGTGGAAGGATTTGCCGATGCCGCCTCTAAGATCAGCGCGGAACAGGCAACTGAAATGAGAAATTGCATGAAACCCTATATTGATAAGGTGCTCACTGCGCTGTTGGCCGGATAGATCTCGTGCCACTTGGCGGCAAAGCCGGAGAATGGAATATGGTCTATCTAGTGACCGTGGTCTTCGGGTAAATATCCGTCCAATCCTCCGGATCACGGGCGCCTCCATTCCGTCCACCCGTCTTTCGCCGTGCGGCGTGCTCGTAGGCATAAACAATCAGACCCCGCGGGGCCCGGTTGGAGGATGCCCTCGAGCCTTTCGGCTTCGATATCGATGTCGTATCAACGAGCATCGCACCGTGCTGACAAAGGCGTGTTTGCGGGAGAGAATTTTGAAAAAAAGCACGCCACGGAGAGAGGTCCACTGATTTGGTGCTGTCGTAACAGCATTGGGCATCCTCTTCTTCCGCAACTATTCAACGCACTAGCGTCTGCACGCCGCAGCGGAACCGAAACAGCAAATGGCGGAAGTTTCATAGGCCAGATCGCCGTATCGGGACCGTGCCCACGCTCCCCTGCATCAACGCCCGTAAACCTTCCCAAACAACACCCAAGTCTTCCCATCGAACTTCGCCAGCTGCTCCCTCTCAATCGGATAGAAGTCATCCGGCCCGGTCTTGATGTTGATGCCCGGCAGCGACATCGGCAGCGTGATGTCCAGGCTGGCTGCCTGCTTCATCACGTTCTCATGCGTGAGGTTGTCGCCGCACTGCTTGAGCACCTGCACCATCGTCTGCGCCACGCCGTAGCCGTACACGCTGTTGGCATCGGTCAGGCTGCCGGCCGGGTAGAACTTCTTCATGAAGGCGAGCCAGTCCTTCATGCCGGCGTCGTTGGCCCATTGCGGATCGGTCGGGTCCTTGCCGTACAGCGCGGTCAGGATGCCCGTGCCGTTCTGCAATCCGGCGGGCTCCATCACGGAGCTGACCGAGATCGACACGTTGGTCAGGTAGTGGGTCGGCTTCCAGCCGATCTCGGCGGCCTTCTTGATGGCCATGGCGGCGAACTTCGGCGTCGTGACGTTGAAGAACACGGTCGCGCCTGATGACTTCATGCTCAGCATCTGGCTGTCGATCGTCGGGTCGGTGACCTCATACGTCAGCTTGGAGACGATCATCGTCTTGGCCTTGTCGCCCAGCCCTTCCTCGAAGCCCTGCAGGTAGTCCTTGCCGAAGTCGTCGTTCTGGTAGAGGACCGCGACCCTCGCGTTCGGCTGCGACTCGAGCAAATGTTGCGCATAGATGCGCGCCTCGGCCGCATAGGGCGGCTGCCAGCCCATCGTGTAGGGGAAGCTCTTCGGGTCGCCGAACTTGGTCGCGCCGGTGGCGACGAAGAGTTGCGGCACCTTCTTGTCGTTCAGGTATTTGCGGATCGCGGTGTTGGTCGCGGTGCCGAGTGGATTGAAGACCAGCAGCACTTCTTCTTCCTCGACCAGCTTGCGCGCCATCTCGACCGTCTTGGCCGGGTTGTAGCCATCGTCGAGCGGCAGGTACTTGATCTTGCGGCCGTTGATGCCGCCTTCGGCATTGACCTTGTCGAAGTACGCGCCGATGGTCTTGCCGATGGTGCCGTAGGCGGATGCGGGCCCGGAGTACGGGCCGATCTGGCCGATCTTGATCTCCTTGTCGTCGGCGCCGGGGTCGTACTTTTTCTGCGCCAATGCCGTCGTGCCGAGCATTGCGGTGGCGAGGCCGAATGCGAGGGAAAGGGTCCACGCTTTCATGAGCTTCATGTCGGATGTCTCCTGGGGGTCAGAGCCGGGTTGGGGGATTTCGTGTCGGGCGCGGCTGCCGGCCGCAAACGTGCCCACGCACCCTTGAGCAAGCCCATCGCGCCGGTGGGCATCAGGTACATCATCCCGATCAGCAGCACGCCATAGATCGCCCAAGGCGCCGACTTCGACAGTTCGTCGGCGACGTTCGGCACGAACTGGATGAACAGCGCGCCGAAGATCGCGCCAGGGATCGATGCAAGGCCGCCGACGACGAGCCCGACCAGCAGCGTGATGGACAACAGCACGGAGAAACTGTCCGGCGCGACGAAGGCCACGCAGATCGCGCCGAGCGCACCCGCGACACCCGTGTAGGCGGCCGAGATGCCGAAGGCCGTCGACTTCACGATCGGCAGGTTGATGCCCATCGCCGTCGCCGCGATCGGATGGTCACGGATCGCAACCAGCGCGCGACCCGTCCGGCCGCGCAGCAGGTTGTACGCGAGCAGGAACATGATCGCCGTCACCGCGCAGGTGAAGAAGAACAACCAGCGGTCCGCGTTCAACGGTTGCCCGAGAAAGCGGAAGGTGAAGGGCGGCTCGGGCTTGCTGAGCACGATGCCCTGCACGCCGCCGGTCCAGTGTTCGATGAGCTTCCACTTCAGCAGCTGCGGCACCGCCAGCGCGAAGGCATAGGTGGCCAGCGCGAGGTAGTGCCCGCCCAATCGCAGGGCAGGAAAGCCCATCAGGAAGCCGATGCCGAAGCACAGCACACCAGCCACCGGCAGCGTGGACCAGTAGGGCAGGCCGAAGCGATCCATCATGATCGCCGCCGCATACCCGCCCATCGCGAAGAAGGCCCCATGGCCCAGCGAGATCTGGCCGTTGAAGCCGGTCAGGATGTTCAGCCCGAGGATCGCGATGGCGTAGACCAGCACCAGGTTGAACTGGAACACCCGGTAGTTCTTGACCATGAAGGGCAGCACGCAGAGCGCGACCAGCAGCAGCGCCCCGAGGATCCACGCGAGCTTTCGTTGCCTGGTGTTCATACGCGCGTCACCACACTGCGGCCGAACAGGCCATTGGGAAACAGCGTCAGCGTGCCGACGATCAGCAGCAGCGCGACGGTGAGCTTGAGTTCAGTCCCGATCACATAGGCGCCGAGCAGGTTCTCGAGCACGCCGACGATGAAGCCGCCGGCCACCGCACCTGCGGGGTTGTCGATGCCGCCGAGCAGCGCCGCCGCGAAGCCGTAGATCAGGATGCCGGTCATCATGTTCGGATCGAGGAACACGGTCGGCGCGATCATCATGCCGGCCACCGCGCCGATGGCCGACGCCAGGCCCCAGCCCATCGCCAGCATCCAGGACACGCGGATGCCGACGAGTCGGGCGGACTCCGGGTTCTGCGCCGCCGCACGCATCGCGAGGCCGATCGGCGTGAAGCGGAAGAAGGCCCACAGGCCCAGCAGCACACACAGCATCACCCCCACCGTGCCCAGCTCATGCGCCGAGAAGAAGCGCGTGGCCAGCGCGGAGTCCTGCGCGAAGGGGCTCGGGAAGGCCTTGATCGTGTGGTCGAAGATCCAGCCCGAGAGCGAGTTGAAGATCACCAGCAGGCCGATGAAGACGATGACGTTGGTCAGCACCGGCGCGCGCTCGACCGGGCGCACGATCAGCCGCTGGATCGCCAGTCCGCCAGCGAACGAGAGGGCGACGGTGACGAAGAAAACCGCCCAGTAGGGCCAGCCCTTCTGCAGCAGCGACCATGCGATGAAGGTCGAGAAGGTCGCGATCTCGCCCTGCGCGAAATTGATGTGATGCGTGGCCTGGTAGATCATCACCAGCGCCAGTCCGATCGAGCCGTAGATGCAGCCTGTCGCCAGCCCGGAGAAGATTTGATGCAGCAGTGCGTCCATCAGTACCCCAGGTAGGCGCGGCGCAGCGCTTCGTCACGCCGGATGTCGTCGGCCCGCCCGGCGATCGCGACGCGGCCAGTTTCCAGCAGCACTACCGCGTCGGCCAGGTCGAGCGCCTGGGTCGCGTTCTGCTCGACCAGCAGGATGCTGACGCCGTCCTCGGTGTTGATGCGCCGCATGATCGAGAAGATCTCGCGCACGATCAGCGGCGCCAGCCCGAAGGAGGGTTCATCGAGCAGCAGCAGCTTGGGTCGGAGCATCAGGGCGCGCGAGATCGCGAGCATCTGCTGTTCGCCGCCCGAGAGCGTGCCGGCCTGTTGCATGCGGCGCTCGCGCAGGCGCGGAAAGCGCGCGTAAATGCGATCGATGTCCTGCGCCACCGAGGTCTTGTCGCGCCGCAGGTAGGCGCCCAGGCGCAGGTTCTCCTCGACCGTGAGCGCGGTGAAGGTGCCGCGGCCATCGGGCACGTGCGCGACGCCGAGTCGGACCACATCCTCGGTGCCGAGGCCCGCCAGCGCGCGGCCTTCGAAGGACAGCGTGCCGCTGGTGCGCACCATCATCTGGCAGATCGCGCGCAGGGTCGTGGTCTTGCCCGCACCGTTGGCGCCGAGCAAAGCGGTGATGCGGCCCTGCTCGACGGTGAAGTCGATGCCGTGCAGCACCTGCGTCGCGCCATACGACGCGGTGAGACCGCGCGCTTCAAGCAGGCTGTGCATGTCGCTTCTCCGCCGGGGCGCCGAGGTAGGCCTCGATGACGGCCGGGTCGTTGCGGACCTCGGCGGGGGTGCCGTCCGCGATCTTGCGGCCGAAGTTCAGCGCGACGATGCGGTCGGACACGCCCATCACCAGGCCCATGTGATGCTCGACCAGCAGCACCGTGACGCCGAGGCGGTCGCGGATCTCGCGGATCAGGCGGGCCAGGTCATCGAGCTCCTCGTGGTTCAGGCCGGCGGCCGGCTCGTCGAGCAGCAGCAGCTTCGGCTTTGCGGCCAGCGCGCGGCCGAGCTCGACGCGCTTCTGGGTCGCGAAGGGCAGCGTGCCCACCGGCCGCGCTGCGACGGGCGTGAGCGCGAGGAAGGCCATGATTTCCTCGGCATGCTCGCGCAGTTCACGCTCCTCGGCCCGCACCTGCGGCAGTTGCAGCGCGCTGGCGAGAAAGCCCGCCGACGAACGCGAGTGGGCACCCACCATGACGTTCTGGCGCACCGACAGCGTGCGGAACATCGCGAGGTTCTGGAAGGTGCGGCCGATGCCCAGGCCCGCGATGCTGTGCGTGGGCAGATTGGTGATCGAGCGGCCCTCGAAAAGGATGTCGCCTTCCTGGTAACGGTACAGGCGGCTGAGACAGTTGAAGAGGGTGGTCTTGCCGGCGCCGTTGGGGCCGATCAACCCGCAGACATGGCCGCGGGCGACATCGAAACTGACCGCGTCAAGGGCGACGATGCCGCCGAAGCGCACGGTCAAGCCCAGCACGCCGAGCAAGGGCTCGGCGCTCGATGCCACATCGTCCATCGGGTGTCTCCGCGAGGGAAGTTAATTGTTATAGATTGTTATAAGGAAGAACGGTGGTGACTGCAATGCTCGGTTGCCCGTGGCGCGCCGTCGCGAGCCGAGCGCGCGCGAATCCTTGGCGAATGCCGTGGCTGGTGCGGGCCAACTGCATCGCCACAGGCGACTTTCTCCTCTGCGTCGGCAAGGACTTCAAGCCCAGCCAGATGCTGACGAGAAAGAGCTCTTTTCCGCGCGCGTTGCGATCTCTCGATGAAAGCGGACGACCTGCAACCAGGGGATTTCACGGCCACGACGATTTGAGTATGCGATTCCATGTTCAGTTATCAGCGCCGGTTGAACGTTTACCCACCCTACCGATTGAACTCTGACCCGGGGATAGACGCCGGCATCGTGGCAGCCCTGAACGCGGCAACGTATCCTCAGTTGCGGTGCGTTCACCACACTGCGAGCATCGTCATCGCGGCACTTGACTCTGCGGAACTTCGAACGACGTGCCGTGAGCGAGGTTCTTGCCTATGTATGTCCTCAGCCGCGCGATTCGGGCTTCTTCAATCAGTTGGCGCTTCTGAGCTTTGCTCAGCGTGTCAAGTGCTTGCTGGCGTTCAGCGGACAAACGAGCGCGCGCGGCGGCAATCGCGAGCACGGCGGGCACCGTCTGCTTGAAGTCGACACCACCAATCTTGACAACTGCGAACAACCCTAGCGCAATCCAACCAACCGGACCGGTAACCGCTGCAAGTGCACTGCTCATACCTGTATATGCTGCGAAAGGCAGTGTTAGCCCGATCGCGCCGGTGATCCCCGCCAAGGCACTCGATGCGGCCGTATACAGCGCAAAGCCGCTCAGGTTCGCGAGCACCAATCCGCCGGCGGCTGTTGCCACAGATGCGCCGCCACGACTGCCGCCGAATTGCGCCAGAATTTCCTCTCGCTCCTTGGGACTCGCTTTGGACAATCGCTTGTTGAACAACGCTTCTACTGCCAGTCGTTCAACGACCTCCACGGACTCGCCTGTTTTGATATTGCGAACTCCCATCTTCTTCGCGACATCACGTGCGACTTCCTCGTAGTCCACGCTCGCGCCTCGCCACCATGAGGCGGCAGAGTGACTTCCTGCTCTGCGTACAGCGTCCTCCATCACCTCCGCGTTGACGTTGCGAGGCAGGCCCAGAACGGCCGCGAGATTCGCGCGCTCATGCTCGCTCGCGTGTGTCAGTAGCTTTCTCGGATCCATTCGAAGGTAGTCAAGCTGACTCAGTTTGACTTCCTCGATCTGAAGACGCTCTCGCTCTTGCGTCCAAGCAGCTGATCGATGTTCAAGTTCCTCATGCAGCTTTCCTACCGTCATCATTGGGACAACAGGCGGACTGATGCGCCCGGCCGGTAGCGCATCCACGCTCACGATGCGCGGCGCGGCTCGGGATGCCAGATCCTCGCGACCAATTCGCCAAAGGAAGATTCCGATTGCGGCTGCGATGACAGCAAAGCCTATCCACACCAGAGCTTCCGAATCAAAACTGGACATTTGAAATGCATGAGGATTGTTGTGACCCGCAATCACCAGGACTGCGCCGACCAAGCCAATGCTTGGCATCCTCCCTTGCTGAACCTCGTATCCGTCGCTTTGCACAGCGAATTGTGCGCCGGAGTATTGCTGATATAGCGGCGCTCTTTCAAGCTGTGGGTGGGATGTGGCGAATTAATGTCGCGACACTTGGCGTAACTCGGACTGCCTGCATACAGTGCGAAAACGTGCGAGCGCTTTTCAGTCACCAACCCCGGGCGGACCACATCCGTGATGTTTACGAGTTGTGCCCTCTTGGGCTCCAAGCTGGGGGGCACAAAGCGGGCTCGTGGCCTCCGAGCATCGGGCATGCGGGCAACGGTGCGGTTACTGACAGCCTTGGACATACCGATAGCGGCAGTGAAGGCTTCGGCCCCAAGCTATTCGCAAGCCAGCGGCTCCAGCGGGCTCCAAGTCATCAGGCACGCCGGATCTTGACACGTGAAACGTGGGCGCCAGTCCCTGCTTGGGTAGCGCCGCTGGCAGGAGGGGCATGCAAACCACGCAGATTGCCCGGGTGCCGGGCTGACATCGCCGGTTTCAGCGGCGCTGGCGGAGCCTGCAGTCAATTTGTCAGAACCGACCAGGTCAACAACCTTCGTCCTAAGGGCGGACTGCACTTCAGTGGGGATGATCTCGGTGCGCAGTCCGTCGTCGGGGTTGGGCGCATTCTCGCGGTCGCCATATGGTTGCCCCATCTTTCGCGCCATGGCCTCGGGCGGCACGGTCCGCATCAGCTCGCGCAGCTTCCGGTAGAACTTTCTCGATTCGGCATCGACCAAGACATCAGCCTCGCTAAGCGGTCGCGACAGTGTCAAGGTATCGAGCGATCGGCATCGACTCAGCGCCACGTAGGTCTGGCCGGTCTCAAACGCGCCAGCGCCTAAGTCAATATGGACGCGCTCGATCGTCTTGCCTTGGCTCTTATGGATGGTTAGTGACCAAGCGAGCATCAACGGGATCTGGAGGTATTCGCCCACAACAGCGCGTTCGACTTGGCGGGTGTCAGGATTGAGCTTGTAGTCGAACTGCTCCCAGGACATCGGGCTCACATCGACGACCGTGCCAGTCTCGTGCACGCGCACCTCCACGCGTCCGTCAAGCATCGCGACCACAACAGCGATGGTGCCGTTGACCCAGCGCGCACTGTTCTTGGTGAACATCACCTGCGCACCCACGCGCAGTTCCAGATTCTGTGGTGAGGGCAAGCGATCGCCCTTGAACTTGCCGGTCAGCGTGCCGATGTAGAGGCGTGAGGGTCCATTCAACTTGGACAACTCGACCCGGTTGCGCTCGTCTACTTCCTGATTTCGTGGTGATAGCCAGACCGCGGTTGCCGGCGGGTTGCTGGTGGTGACGCATAGGCGGTTCAGTTCGGCAATGCTGGCCGCCACCTCAACGCCCTCGCGCAACTTGGCCAGCAAGTCGACAAAGACCTGGTCGACTTGGCGGAACGCCTTGCGAAGTTCGATCGCGTAGTAGGGCGCCTTCTGCAACAGGTGTGCCCCGAAAAATTTGGGCGTTGGGTACTCTGCAGCAAAGAGGTGCCGTGTCTGGTTGGTGACGATCGGCGGCAGCTGAAAAAGGTCGCCCACCAGCACCGCTGGCAAGCCTCCAAAAGGTTCGCTGGAGTTCCGGCTCATACGGAAGAAGGCGCTGACGCCGTCCAACAAGTTGGCGTTGACCATCGAGATCTCGTCGATGATCAAGAGCTTGGCTTGCAATGCGATCTCGGGCTTGAAGTGCCGAATGTCTTTTTTTACGATCCAGGCTGGTGGCAGCTTGCAAAGCGAATGCAAGGTCTTGCCGTTGATGTTGAGCGCGGCAATGCCTGTCGGCGCGGCCAGAAGCACATTGCCGTCGAACTCCTTGGTCAGCCAGTGAACGAACGTGCTCTTGCCAGTGCCAGCGCCGCCCGTGACAAAGGTAACGGGAAAGCCTGCCCGCACCAAGTCGCGAACCAGGGTGTATTCCGGCAGCACCTCGATTGCTTCGTCGCCTCCCTTGAACCTCGTTGCCTTGACTGGGACGCTTACCCTATCCGGGCTTGGCCGATGCTCGGCGACCGGCGCCGCTGCTGGAGAAGACTCGCGCCATGTAGCTGACTTGTCGGGCGGTGGTTTGGGCTTGTTGTCTTCATTGAGCTTGCCGAATAGCCAGCCGGCACCGACAACCAGTGCAACGATTCCAAAAGGGTCCATGTTTCAGACTCCGCTGTAGCGCTCGCTCTGCGCGGCGCTGCCACTTGGCCAAGCGGCGGCAATGTAGCATGGCGACGTCGATCCTCAACAGCCGCCACCGTACATTCAACGAGCCCCTTCAGCGCGCCACGACTCACCTGGTCGCGAAAGACGTGGCAGGCTGTTCGAGGGGAAAGCGCCGCATCGGGCGGATTTTCGATCGCAGGCTACCTCGTCACATCGCTCTCCAACGCCCACTCGGCCCGCAAGCTCTCCAGGTCCCGCCCGATCGTCACCACAGCCAGCACCCGCCCGCCCAGCCGATAGCGCACGCTGCAATCGCGCCCCTCCAGCGACCCATCGATCTCGATCGCATCCCACCGCTCCGCATGCCCCACGTACTGCAGCGTCACGTCGTAGTGCTGGCTCCAGAAGAAGGGGCTGATGTCGAAGCGCTGTTGCCGGCCGAGCATGTTCAGCGCGGCGACCTGGCCTTGACGCTCCGCGAGCGCCCAGTGCTCGACGCGGATGCGTTCGCCCGAATGCGGATCGGGCCAGCGTGCGATGTCGCCGGCCGCGAAGATGCCGGGCGCGCTGGTCTGCAGGTACGCATCGACGCTGACGCCGCGGTCCATCGTGAGCCCGGCTTGCTCCGCCAGCGCAACCGAGGGCCGTACGCCGACGCCTGCGACGATGAGGTCGGCCTCGACCGTCGTGCCGTCGGCGAGCGTCGCGCGTCGGCCGTCCACGCTGGTCACCTTCGTACCCAAGTGAAAGATCACCCCATGCGACGCATGCAGATCGCGCACGAACGCGCCGAGCTCCGGGCCGAGTACGCGCTGCATCGGCACCGCGTCGGGCGCCACGACATGCACCTCCACGCCACGCGTGCGCAGCGATGCGGCAACCTCCAGGCCGATGAAGCTCGCGCCGATCACCAGTGCAGAGCGGGCCTCAGCAGCGCGCGCCACGATCGCGCGGCTGTCGGCGAAGCTGCGCAGGCTCAGCACCTGCCCCGGCGTCGCGCCCGGTACTTCGAGCTGCACCGGGTCGGCGCCGGTCGCGAGCAGCAGCGCGTCGAAGGGCAGTGATTCGCCGCTGGCCAGGCGCAGCTTGCGTGCGGCTACGTCGATCGCCTCGGCGCGCGTGTTCAGCCGCAGGTCGATGCGCTGCCCGCGGTACCAGTCGTCCGGCTTCAGCGGGATCCAGGCGGGCTCCGCTGTGCCCGCGAGGAAGTCCTTCGACAGGTTCGGCCGGTCGCAGGGCGGATCGGCATCGGCGCTGAGCATCGTCAGGCGGCCCTCGTAGCCTTCGCGCCGCAACCGGTCGGCAGCGGCCAGTCCGGCCGCGCCGCCGCCGACGATGACCACGTCGTCCAGCGGCGCATCGCTGGCCTTGCGCGAACGCGGAGCGGCGACGATGCGCTCGCGGGCGAACACGCGTCCGTCGGCCTGCTCGACGCGCCAGCTTGGCAGGTCGTCGAAGGCCGGTGCGCACAGCGCCGCACCGCTGCGGATGTCGAACTGCGCGTGGTGCATCGGGCAATGCAGCACATGCCCGCAAAGCAGTCCGTCGGCGAGCGCCGCGTGGTAGTGGGTGCACTGCGCGCCGATGGCGTAGAAGGCATCGCCCTGGCGTAGCAGCAGCGCGTCTTCGCCGTCGATCCGCCCGGACAGCATCGCGCCGTCGGCGATGTCATCGAGCGCGATGCCGGCCTTGAGGTCGGGTGGAGTGGTGTCGGTCATGGCCCGCACACTACTCGCGTGGCGCGGGGTCTGCAAACCCGTCTGGCCATCAAGCAAAGATGGCAGCGGCAACAGCAAGGTCGATCGTCAACGCCAGCAGGAACACCCACAGTGCGAGCAGGAATGCGCGGCCTCGGGACAGGCCAAGGCGCATGTGGAACCAGCGTGTCTGGACGCTGAAATACCAGGCGATCGTGGTGAGGGCGACCACGCCCGACGCGATCGCAAAGTCGAGCCGGCCCAGCGCCGTGGCGATCGCGATGCCCGCGGTGAACGGCGATGCGAAGAGGCATTGCAGGAAGAACGGCCGGCGCAGCGTCTCCCGATCCACGACACGCCCTTGCTTCACCAGCAGGGCCCAGGCCATAAGCAGCGGGAAGAAACTCCATGCGATGGCGCGAAAGATCAGCAGGTTGGTTTCCGATGCCATCAGGGCGCGCGACAAGTCCGACCTGGTCGTGACGCTGTTCTGATGCAGCGCGATCTCGAGCGCATGCGCCAACAAGATCGTCAGCATCAGGAACAGCGGTGGACTGACGAGGTCGACGAACTGCTTCTCCGGTGGTTCATCCATCTCGGCCTCTGCCTTGGCCGCCACGGTCAAGGGGTGCCGAACCACGCGCCACAGCGTCCTTGGATAGAACAGGAGCCACGTCATCACCTCGTAGAGAAGCTCTTCGAGGGACCGAATGAATTTGAGGAATTCCATTGAACAGAGCAGTGGCCTGGCGGTTCCTCTTGCGGGCGAGCAAGGTGGTCGGATTATGTGCACCGGTGCTCGTTCGACGATAGCGGGTCGGCTTTTTTACGGCTTATTTACACCCCACGCCTCACTCCATTCCCCGTTTTTACGCGCCGTTTCCGAGACTGCCTGCATGTCTGGAAACCGGAGTGTCTGAATGGACCTGATATGGATTGCCACCCTGGCCGTGCTGTGGCTTGGGGTGGTGCGAATGGTGGCGGGGCTGCACGAGCTGCAGTCGTCCGAATGGGAGCGGCCGTGATCAGCCTCGACGTGCTCTATGGCTTCGGTGCGTTCATCTCGATCGCGCTGTTTGCCTACCTGGTCTACGCGCTGCTTCGCGCGGAGGAGTTCTGAAATGAACGCCTCTGCCTGGACCTTGCTCGCGGTCTTCCTTGCCGTGCTGGGCCTGCTGGCCTGGCCGGTCGGGCGCTTCCTGGCGGCCTTGTGCGATGGTCGCTTGCCGCACTGGATGGCGCGTGTCGAAGCACCGCTCTACAGACTTGCTGGCATCTCGCCCGACGACTCGATGCACTGGCGAACCTACGCGTTGGCGGTGCTCGCGTTCAACGCGCTGGGCGCGCTCGTCGTCTATGGCTTGCAGCGCCTGCAAGGCCTGCTGCCGCTCAACCCGGCCGGCATGGCGGCGGTGTCGCCCGACTCGTCCTTCAACACCGCGGTCGCCTTCGTCACCAACACCAACTGGCAGGGCTATGCCGGTGAGTCGACGATGAGCTATCTCACGCAGATGCTCGGGCTCACGGTGCAGAACTTCCTCTCGGCCGCGACGGGCATCGCCGTCGCGTTCGCGTTAGCCCGTGGCTTTGCGGCGCGTCGCACGGATGGCAAGGGCTCAGTCGGCAATTTCTGGGTCGATGTCACACGCATCACCACATGGCTGTTGTTGCCGTTGTCCTTCGTCATCGCCGTGTTCTTCGCAGGGCAGGGCGTGATCCAGAACTTCGACAGCTACAAGACCATCGACACCGTCGAAACGCAAAGCTGGCAGCAGCCGAAGAACGGCCCCGACGGTCAGCCGCTGAAGGACGCCGCCGGCAACCCGGTGATGGAAGACGCGAGCAGCAAGACGCAGACATTGGCGATGGGCCCGGTCGCATCGCAGGAGGCGATCAAGATGCTCGGCACCAACGGCGGCGGCTTCTTCAATGCCAATTCGGCGCACCCTTACGAGAACCCGAGCGCGCTCGCGAACTTCGTGCAGATGCTGGCGATCTTCCTGATCCCTGCCGCCCTATGCTTCGCCTTCGGCCGCGTCGTGGGCGACCTGCGGCAGGGTTGGGCGGTGCTGGCTGCGATGACGGTGATGTTCGTGATCGCGGTGGTGGCGCTGGTGCCGGCGGAGCAGGCGGGCAACCCCTTGCTGGCGTCGATGGGCGTCGACCAGCTGCACAGCGCCTTGCAGGCCGGTGGCAACATGGAGGGAAAGGAAGTGCGCTTCGGCATCGACGCGTCCACATTGTTCGCGGCCGTGACCACGGCCGCTTCGTGTGGCGCCGTCAACGCGATGCACGACTCGCTCACGCCCATCGGCGGCATGGTGCCGATGGTATTGATGCAGCTCGGCGAGGTGGTGTTCGGCGGCGTCGGCAGCGGGCTCTACGGCATGCTGATCTTCGCGATCCTCGCAGTGTTCATCGCGGGCCTGATGATCGGCCGCACGCCGGAATACCTCGGCAAGAAGATCGAGACGCACGAGATGAAGCTGACCTCGATCGCGATCCTGGTGACGCCGATCCTGGTGCTGGCCGGCACCGCGCTCGCGGTGAGCCTGGCGGACGGCAAGGCGGGCATTGCCAATCCGGGCGCGCATGGCTTTTCCGAGATCCTTTATGCGCTGACATCGGCCGGCAACAACAACGGCAGCGCCTTCGCCGGGCTCTCGGCCAACACGCCGTTCTACAACGGCTTGCTGGGCTTGGTGATGTGGCTCGGTCGCTTCGGCGTGATCGTGCCGGTGCTGGCGATCGCCGGCGCGCTGGCCGCGAAGAAGCGCTTGCCTGAAACGGCCGGGACCATGCCGACGCACGGCCCGCTGTTCGTGTCCCTGCTGATCGGCACGGTGTTGCTGGTCGGCTTGCTCAACTACGTTCCGGCCCTGGCGTTGGGCCCCGTCGTCGAGCATTTGATGCTCTGGAAGTGATCCCATGAAATCCGAAAACCTTGCTGTCGTCCCGATGCCGAAGCTGTCGACGCGCTCGTCGCTGTCGCTGTTCGACTCGTCGCTGATCGTGCCCGCGCTGCGCGGCGCCTTCGCCAAGCTGAGCCCGCGCGTGCAGTGGCGCAACCCTGTGATGTTCGTCGTCTACATCGGCAGCATCCTCACCACCTTGCTGTGGCTGCATGCGATCGGTTTCGAGGGCGGCACCGGCATGGCGCCCGGCTTCGTGCTGGCCATCTCGGTGTGGCTCTGGTTCACCGTGCTGTTCGCGAACTTTGCGGAAGCGCTGGCCGAAGGGCGCAGCAAGGCGCAGGCCGCATCGCTGCGCGGGCTGCGCAAGGACACCTGGGCCAAGAAGTTGAAGGGCGGCCATCGCGATGCCGGCCTTCACGGCGCGCTGACCCAAGACCAGGCAACTCTCCATTCAGCACGCGCAACGGCAGACGGGGGCACATGGCTGCCCGAGCAGGCGCCGAACCTGCGCAAGGGCGATGTCGTGCTGGTGGAAACGGGCGATGTGATCCCGCTCGACGGCGAAGTCATCGAAGGCGTGGCCTCGGTCGACGAGAGCGCCATCACCGGCGAATCCGCGCCCGTGGTGCGCGAGTCGGGCGGTGACTTTTCGGCAGTGACCGGCGGCACGCGCGTGCTCTCGGACTGGCTGGTTGTGCGCATCACGGTGAACCCCGGCGAGTCCTTCCTGGACCGCATGATCGGCATGGTCGAGGCGGCCAAGCGCTACAAGACGCCGAACGAGATCGCGCTGACCATCCTGCTGGTTGCGCTGACGCTGGTGTTCCTGATGGTGACCGTGACGCTGCTGCCGTATTCGATCTTCAGCGTGGGCGCGGTGGGCGCGGGCACCGTGGTGTCGCTGACCGCGTTGGTCGCGCTGCTGGTGTGCCTGATCCCGACCACCATCGGCGGGCTGCTGTCGGCGGTCGGCGTGGCGGGCATGAGCCGCATGATGCAGGCCAATGTGATCGCGACCTCGGGCCGCGCGGTGGAGGCTGCGGGCGACGTCGACGTGCTGCTGCTCGACAAGACCGGCACCATCACGCATGGCAATCGGCAGGCCAGTGCGTTCCTGCCCGGGCCGGGCATTGCGCAGCAGCGGTTGATCCATGCGGCGGTCATTGCTTCGCTGGCGGATGAGACGCCCGAGGGTCGCAGCATCGTCGAACTGGCGCGTCGCATGGGTGTGAGCGACTCGGCCAATGCCGGCGCGATGGGAGGCGACGGAAAGCCTGACGCAGTGAAGACGCTGGCCGGTGGCAGCGCGGCACACGCAGTCGCCAGCGCGGGCGGCCGGTTTGTCGCGTTCACCGCGCAGACACGCATGAGCGGCGCGGACCTGCCCGTCGTTGGCCACACCGTCGAGACCGGCGCCGTCATGCTGCGCAAGGGCGCGGTCGAAGCTGTGCGCAAGCATGTCGAGGCGCTGGGCGGTTCGATGGCCCCAGAGCTGCTTCGCACGGCCGACGACGTGGCCCGCCGCGGCAGTACGCCGCTCGCCGTATCGGAGGGCAATCGCGTGCTCGGCATCGTCGAGCTGAAGGACATCGTCAAGGCCGACATCAAGGAGCGCTTCGCCGAACTGCGCCGCATGGGCATCAAGACCGTGATGATCACCGGCGACAACAAGCTCACGGCCGCAGCCATCGCGGCCGAGGCAGGCGTCGACGACTTCCTTGCCGAGGCCACGCCCGAAGACAAGCTCGCGCTGATCCGCCAGTACCAGGCCGAAGGCCGCCTCGTCGCGATGACCGGCGACGGCACCAACGACGCGCCCGCGCTCGCGCAGGCCGACGTGGCCGTGGCCATGGGCAGCGGCACGCAGGCCGCAAAGGAGGCCGGCAACATGGTCGACCTCGACTCCAACCCGACCAAGCTGCTCGAAGTGGTCGAGACCGGCAAGGCGCTGCTGATGACGCGCGGCTCGCTCACCACCTTCTCGATCGCCAACGACGTGGCGAAGTACTTCGCGATCATCCCGGCGATCTTCGTGTCGACCTATCCGCAACTGGGTGCGCTCAACGTGATGAAGCTCGCGAGCCCGTCATCGGCCATCCTGTCGGCGGTGATCTTCAACGCGCTGGTGATCGTGTTCCTGATCCCGCTGGCGTTGAAGGGCGTGCGCTATCGGGCGGTGGGCGCCGCGGCGCTGCTGCGTCGCAATCTCGCGATCTACGGGCTGGGTGGACTGATCGTCCCGTTCATCGGCATCAAGGCCATCGACTGGCTGCTGGCCCTCGTCGGCTGGGTGTGAACTCTCTGCAGGAATTCCAATGACAAAGCAAATCATTCGCCCCGCGCTCGTGATCTTCACGGCACTCACGCTGATCACCGGCGTGCTCTATCCACTGGCCGTCACCGGTGTCGCGCAAGTGGCGTTTCCCGCGCAAGCGGAAGGCAGCCTGGTGATGCGCGACGGCAAGGCGGTCGGCTCGACGCTGATCGGCCAGAACTTCAGCGACCCGAGGCACTTCTGGGGTCGCCCCTCGGCCACCGCGCCGATGCCCTACAACGCTGCCGCTTCCGGTGGCGCCAATCAAGGGCCGTTGAACCCGGCACTGGCCGACGCGGTCAAGGCCCGCATCGACGCCTTGCGCGCCGCCGATCCGAACAACACCGCGCCGGTGCCGGTCGACTTGGTCACGGCATCCGCCAGCGGCCTTGATCCGCACATCAGCCCAGCCGCCGCGCGCTACCAGGCGCTCCGAGTTGCACGCGCTCGCAACATGCAGGCCGCGCAAGTCGAGGAACTGATCACCCGCCATACCGAAGGCGCGTTGTGGGGCTTGCTCGGCGAGCCACGCGTCAACGTGTTGGCGTTGAATCTCGCTTTGGATCAGCCAAGGTAGATGACGACGCATCGCCATGACGCCTCTTTCTCCCTCTCCCCCTGGGAGAGGGTTGGGGTGAGGGCTCCGGGCCTTGGCGAGGGCGGCAACCTTGCCACCGCCGCTGCCCTCACCCCCGCCCTCTCCCAGAGGGAGAGGGAGTAAGTCCAAATCGCCGTGTCGTGGTATTCCTTTCGCGTCCTTCGCGTCCTCTGCGTCCTCTGCGTCCGGCTGTCCGCCCGCGTATTTGGTCGTAAGCTGAGCACCGCCAAATGAACGACGCCCTCCGCCCCGACCCCGACGCGTTGCTCGCCCAACTGCGCAACGACGAGGCACGCGCACAGCGCGGCAAGCTGCGCATCTACTTCGGCGCAAGCGCTGGCGTCGGCAAGACCTGGGCGATGCTGAGCGCCGCGCAACGCGAACGCGCTGCGGGCCGCGACGTGCTCATCGGCGTCATCGAGACCCACGGCCGCGCCGAGACCGCTGCCTTGCTCACCGGCCTCGAACAACTGCCGCTGCGCCAGGTTTCCTACCGCGACCGCACGTTGCCCGAGTTCGACCTCGACGCCGCCTTGACGAGAAAGCCTGCCGTCCTACTGGTCGACGAACTCGCCCACACCAACGCCCCGGGCTCACGCCATGCCAAGCGCTGGCAGGACGTTCAGGAGTTGTTGGCAGAAGGCATCGAAGTCTGGTCCGCCCTCAACGTGCAGCACCTCGAAAGCCTCAACGGCACGGTCGGCGCCATCACCGGCGTGCGCGTGCACGAGACCGTGCCCGACACCGTGCTCGACGAGGCCGACGAGGTGGTGCTGGTCGATGTCACGCCCGACGAACTCACCGCGCGCCTGGCAGCAGGCAAGGTCTACCTGCCGCAGCAAGCCGAACGCGCCGCGCAGAACTTCTTCCGCAAGGGCAACCTCATGGCGCTGCGCGAGATCGCGCTGCGCCGCACCGCCGAGCATGTGGAAGACGACATGCGCGGCTGGCGCATCGAACAGTCCGGCGCTCCGGCATTGCAGGCCTGGAACACCTCGGGCGCGATCCTCGCCTGCGTCGGCCCGCTCGAGGATGCGGCCCAGGCCGTGCGCACCGCCGCACGCCTCGCAGGCCAACTCAACGTCCGCTGGCATGCGGCCTATGTCGAGACGCCGCCGCTGCAGCGACTGCCAGCGTCCAGGCGCGACCGCATCCTGTCCGTGCTCAAGCTCGCAGAAGAACTCGGTGCGCAGACCGCGGTGCTCACCGGCGCAGACGTGGCGCAGCAGCTCGCCCTGCAGGCTCGCAAGCTCAACTGCGCGATGCTGGTCATGGGCCGGCGCGCAGCGCCCCAAGGCTGGTACCGATGGTGGCCATGGCGCACATCGCTCGCGCGCCGTCTGGCACAGCAAGCACCCGCGCTGGACATCGTCGCGGTCGGCCATGTCGAAGTCACGCGCCGCCTCGCACGCGCACCGCTGGATGCGCGGGGCCATGGTGCGACGGACGTGGCCGATCACCAGCCACCCTCACGCTGGCGCAGCTTTGTCGCAGCCGCCGCGAGCAGCCTGGCGGTCACATTGCTCGCCACCCCGCTGACCGGCGTGCTGGAGCCGGCCAACATCGTGATGCTGTTCCTGCTCGGCGTGGTCATCGTGGCCGCGCGCTACGGGGCCCGCGCCGCGGCCTTCGCGGCCTTGCTCAACGTGGGGGCCTTCGACTTCTTCTTCGTACCACCGCGCATGTCGTTCTCGATCAGCGATGTGCAGTACCTCGTGACCTTCGCCGTCATGCTGGTCGTTGGGCTGCTGGTGGGGCAACTGACCGCGGCGCTGACCTTTTCAGTGAACGTGTCGAACAGCCGCGAGCGCCGCGCGCAATCGCTGTTCGAACTCGCGCGCGACCTGTCCGCGGCGCTGGAGAGCACCCGGGTTGTCGAACTCGGCACCGCCGCCGTGCAACGCTACTTCGGCGGCCAGGCCCGCGTGCTCATCACCAATGAGGCCGACCAACTGCTGCCGCCCGATCCAGCGCCCGAAGGCTTCGACTTCAGCGTCGCCGACTGGGCCTTTCGCCAGGCCCAGCCCGCAGGCCTGGGCACCGCCACGCTGGCCGCTCAGCGCTGGCACTACATCCCCTTGCAAGCGCCGATGCGCGTGCGTGGCGTGCTCGCATTGGAACCCGCGCAGGCGCGCTGGCTGCTGATCCCCGAGCAGGCGCAGCAACTCGAGACGCTGGCGCGGCAGATCGCCATCGCACTCGAGCGCGTGCACTACGTCAACGTGGCGCAGACGGCAGTCGTCGAAATGGAATCGGAGCGCCTTCGCAACGCCTTGCTCGGTGCCATCTCGCACGACGTGCGCACGCCGCTCACCGCGCTGATCGCCTTGGCCGAATCGCTGCGCACACTGCCACCGGACCAGCATGCCGAGGCGGCCCAGGCGATCGTGTCGCAGGCGCGTGCGTTGAATGCGCTGGTCGACAACCTGCTCGACATGGCGCGGCTCGAAAGCGGCATGGGCAACGGCACGGTGAACCTGCGTCGTGACTGGCAATCGACCGAGGAGGTGGTGGGTTCCGCGATCCGCGCCGCACGTCCTGCGCTCGGCGACCACGTTGTGCAAACCGAACTCGCACCCGAGCTTCCATTGGTCGAGTTCGACGCGGTTCTGATCGAGCGCGTGCTCGTCAACCTGCTGGAGAACGCCGCGAAGTACGGCGCGCCGCCGATCGTTCTCGGCGCGAGGGTCACGCCATCCACGCTGGTGCTCACCGTGCGCGACCACGGTCCCGGATTGCCCCCGGCATTGAAAGGCCGCGAGCAGACGCTCTTCGACAAGTTCACGCGCGGCCAGCCCGAGTCCGCGACGCCGGGCGTGGGCCTCGGCCTGGCCATCTGCAAGGCCGTGGTGAGCGCGCACGGAGGCACCATCGCCGCGGCCAACGCCGAACGCGGCGGGGCAGAATTCACTGTCACCCTGCCAAGGCGAGAGCCGCCGTATTCGATTTCCTGAGCCCATGCCCCAACCCACCGCCATCGTGATCGAGGACGAGCCCCAGATCCGCCGCTTCGTGCGTGGCGCGCTGGAGGCCGAAGGCTGGCAGGTGCACGAAGCGGCCAACCTGCGCGATGGGCTCGCCGCAGCCGGCACACGCCAGCCCGACCTGCTGGTGCTCGACCTCGGCCTGCCCGATGGCGATGGCGTCACGCTGATCCGGGACGTGCGTGGCTGGTCGGCGGTGCCGATCATCGTGCTGTCGGCGCGCACCGACGAAGCCGACAAGATCGAAGCGCTCGATGCCGGTGCGGACGACTACCTCACCAAGCCCTTCGGCACCGGCGAGTTGCTGGCCCGTGTGCGCGCCAACCTGCGCCGGCCACGCACCGCGAGTTGTGGCACCGATGAAGCCGAGGCCATCTTCCGCTTTGGAGAGATCGAACTGGACCGCGCCGCGCGCATCGTGCGCCGCGCCGGCCAGGAAGTGCACCTCACCCCCACCGAATACCGCCTGCTCACCACGCTCGCCGCCAACCCCGGCCGCGTGCTCACGCAGCGGCAACTGTTGCGCGAGGTCTGGGGTCCATCGCACGCCGAACAGAGCCACTACCTGCGCATCTACATGGGGCATCTGCGCCAGAAACTGGAACGCGACCCGGCGCAGCCGAAGCACCTGCTGACCGAGACGGCGGTCGGCTACCGTCTGCTAATCTAGCGTGCTGTCCCTCGACGGGAACTCCAAAAAATCAGGTTGCGGTGCCCGCAGGGAGGGCGCAGCATGCGGCGCCAAAGGTGCTGCAAGCCGACATGACGGCCGCGACCGCTTCAACGCCCATGACAAGCCAACAACTCCTCATCCTCAGTGTCAGCGCCGGCAACGGCCACGTCCGCGCCGCCCAGGCACTCGCCGCCACCGCCCAAGCCATGGCACCCCCTTGCGACGCGACCCACATCGACGCCATGGCCCACTTCCCGAGCGGCTTCCGCAAGGTTTATACCGACTGGTATATCAAGCTCGTCAACCGCGCGCCCGAGGTCTGGTCGTACCTGCACCAGAAGACCGACACCACCCCCCACAGCGCCACCTCGCAGCGCCTGCGCCGCGGCATCGAGCGCGTGAGCGCCGGCGCGTTGCTGCGCGAGGTGCACCGCGTCGACCCCAAGGCCATCGTCTGCACCCACTTCCTGCCGGCCGAGTTGCTGATGCGCGAGCAGAACAAGGGCCGGCTCGACTGCCCGGTGTGGCTGCAGGTCACCGACTACGACCTGCACAACATGTGGATCGTCCCGGGCATGGCCGGCTACCTCGCTGCCACCGACGAAGTGGCGATGCGCATGCGGGCGCGCGGCCTGGCATCCGACCGCATCCACGTCACCGGCATCCCGGTGATGCCGGCGTTCTCGCAGCCCGACGCACCTGATCTGGCTCGCGATGCCTGCATCACGCGCCTGGGCCTCGACCCGGCGCGCAAGGTGATCCTCATGGTCTCCGGCGGCGCCGGCGTGGGCGACCTGCCGAGCATGGTCGAACGCGTGCTGGCGCTCCAAGGCCCGGGCTGCGACTTCCAGGTCATCGCTGTCGCGGGCCGCAACGAAGCCGCGCACGAAGCGCTGAAGCGGGTGAGCGAACGCGCAGCCGGCCGGCTGGTCGCCATCGGCTTCACCAATGAGATGGAACGCCTCATGGCCGCGGCCGACCTGGTCGTCACCAAGCCCGGCGGCCTGACGATTTCCGAATGCCTCGCGCTCGGCAAGCCGATGCTGCTGGTGTCGCCCATCCCCGGTCAGGAAGAGCACAACGCCGGCTTCCTGATGGAGGAGGGCGCGGCCTGGCTGGCCTACGACAGCATCGGCCTGGAATACAAGATCGCGCGGTTGATGGCCGCACCGGCGCAACTCGCCCGCATGGCAGGGATCAGCCGCGGCCTGGGCAAGCCCGATGCCGCGCACCGCGTGCTCGGCCGCGTGTTGTACGCCTCAAGTTGTAGTCCCGCCGCCCATCGTCGTCCGGGCGCCGTTTGTCGGAGGGGTGCGTGCGCACTCGCTCGAGCGGCTTCAAAAACGTGCAAGCTATAGGCTTACTTCCCGTCGCACCTGCAGCGCGGAAGGCAGGCCAGGGAGCAACAGGTGAAGAACGCCGCCAGCACCCTGTACCTGATCGATGACTTGCACGATCCGCTTCGTTGCCGTTGCCCGAACGGTCTCTCGCTCGACCTCCCGCACGAGCCCCCGTGAAGCGCGCTGCCAGCGCGGCGTGACCGCCATCGAATTGATGGTGGTCCTCGCGGTGCTCGCCATCCTTGTCACCGTCGCGGCTCCTTCCTTCATCGACCTGACCCAGCGCAACCGCGTCGCCACGGAGATCAATGGCTTCGTCGGCGACCTGCAGTTCGCGCGTGCCGAAGCCATCCGTCGCGGCCAGAACGTGACCCTGTGTGCAAGCACCAACGGCACCAGCTGCGGTGGAACCACGTGGAACAACGGCTGGCTCATCTTCAACAATGGCGATCCACCGGACACCACCATCGACACCGGCATCGGTGAAACGGTGATTCGCAAGCAGGCCAAGTGGAGCAGCACCGACACCTTCACCGCAACCGACGGCTTGGCTGTCATCACTTATAGCCGCGATGGATTTGCGCTGGGCCTGCCGAGCGGCGCAGTCCAGTTGACGCTGAACACCAGCCCGGCCAATGCCAAGGCCACGCGCTGCGTGCTCCTGAACCTCGCCGGACGGCAGCAGGTTCTCACGGCTGGGGGCACCTGTTCATGAAACGCACTGCACCGTCGCGGCCCCATCGTCCATGGCAAGGCGGCTTCACCTTGCTGGAGGTGATGGTCGCCGTGCTGCTGCTCACCATCGGCATCTTCGGCTTTGCCAAGATGCAGGCGCTGGCCATCTCCAGCACGCACACCGCCAGCAGCCGGTCGATCGTGGCGATGCAGGCCAACAGCCTGGCCGCGGCCATGCATGGCAACCGGGAGTTCTGGGGCGACAAGACCCTGGCGCCGGCGACCTTCAGCACCACCGGCGCCACGGTCACTGACGCGACCGCGGTCCTGAGCACCATCCCGACGGGCAATTGCGTATCCGCCACGAAGCCAGCGGCGGCCACGTGCACCCCGCAGCAGATGGCGGCGCTCGAGGTCGGCCTCTGGGCGAGCAACCTCAACAGCCTGCTTCCCGCGACGACTTCGGTCGTCAACTGCACCAGCACTGCCACCACACCCGTGAGTTGTGTCCTCACGATCAACTGGAACGACAGGTACATCAATGCCACTCGCTTGACGGCGGCCGAAAGCGGTGTCGGCACCGGTGGAGCGCGCTCGTACACCCTCTACATCGAACCCTGAGGTGTCGTCCATGCGAAGAAGTCAACCCATCCTGCGCGCAGCCCGACAAGCCGGCTTCACGCTGATCGAGCTGATGGTGGCGATCGCCATCGCGTTGTTCCTGCTCGCGGCGGTGCTCAACGTCTACCTGAACATGAAAAGCACCTTCAACGCGCAGGACGATCTCGCGCAGCTGCAGGACAGCCAGCGACTCGCGCTCACCATGCTGACCACCACCATCCAGTCGACCGGCTACTACGTTGACCCGGTCGTCAATACGCGGGCCTCGGAGCTGCCGCAGGTGCCTGTGGTGACCCGCGCCGATGGCTCCAGCTACGCCTTCGCGCCCGCACAGGGGATCGTTGGCACCGGCGACGGCTCTGGCACCGGGGTGTTGTCCGATACCGTCACGGTGCGTTACCAGCGCGCGAACGGCGATGGACTGTTGAATTGCCAGGGAGTTGGCAACACCGCGGGTGCCGTCGGCAGCGTGGCCGTGACGGTCAACACCTTCAGGGTCAATGCCAACAACGAACTCACCTGCACGCTGGACGACGGCACGGGTGCCGGCGCGCCCGTGGCGCTGGCGAGCAACGTCAAGTCATTCAGCGTGATGTATGGCGTCGACACCGATGGCGATGCCAAGCGCGCCGTCGACACCTACATGCCGGCCTCGGGCATCACGGCGGCGCTCTGGAGCAACGTCTACACCGCCCGGGTCACGCTCGAATTCATTCGAAAGAAGGTCGACGGCTCGGCTGGATCCGTCAAGGTGGTCCAGGTCATCAACCTCATGAATATCAAATGAAGCAGAACTTTCGCTCTTCCCCAGGCCGCGCGCAACGCGGTGTCGCGCTTCTGACCAGCCTGCTCATCCTGGTCATCGTCTCGCTGGTGGCGGTGAGCATGTACCGCAGCTTCGGCACGCAGGAGTCGATTGCCGGCAACACGCTGGAGAAGCAGCGCTCCCTTCAGGCGGCCGAGAGCGCGGTGCGCTATGGCGAGTGGTGGCTGGGCGAAGAAGGCAATGCCGGATCTGGCGGCGCCTGCAGCGGCACTGTCGATGGAAACGTCCTGAGCAACATGCGGATCTGCGGCATCGGCAGCCAGTTGGTGAATCCCGGAACGCTGCCCTGGAGCAGCAGCATCACCTACCAGCCGCCACAGATGCCGGTGCTCGCCACGGGCAAGGTCAATACCGACCCGACGAAAGGCACCGTCGGCGATGTCAACTATGCCGCAACGCCCGCCCTGCACATTGCGCTGCTGGAGGATGGGACGGGCCGCAAGGTCTACCAGGTCACCGGCGTCGGCTACGGCGGGCGCGATTCGACCGTCAGCGTGGTGCAGAGCGTCTACGCCTACACCTGGTCCACCACCAAGGACCTCAGCGGGGAACCCACACAATGACCTCCCGATTCTTCCGTTGGCTCCTGACGCTGTTGGCGCTCGGGCCCTGGGCCCTGGGCGCGCAGGCTGAGGTCATCAGCGACACGCTGACCGGCGCCTCGTCGGCATATCGTTGGCAGAGCCTTGGCGGCGCCTGCCTCACGGCTGGCGATGGCTCAGGCTCCATTCCCAAGTGCGTCGGGCATCCGTACTACGTGAGCAGGGGATCAACGTTGGTGGGCGGCGTCACGGGACAACTCGCTACCACCGCCGATCCGGTCGGCGCTGGTGCGCTGCGCCTGACCAATGGGGGTTCCAACAGCACAGGCCAGACCGGCGCCGTTTATTCGAAGTTCGACTTTCAATCCAACCAGGGGGTGGAGGTGACCTTCAAGACGGTGACCTATGGAGGAAATGGCGCCAATGGGACGGGGGCGGACGGGATTGCCTTCTTCCTGGTGAATGGGGACAAGGTTACGAACGTCGATGCCACCACGAAGACCGGCGCGGACGGCGGCAGCCTGGGCTACAGCTGTGCCAACGCGAAGGGCAACAACGATGGCCTGTATGGCGGATACGTGGGCCTGGGGATCGACGAGTTCGGCAACTTCGCGAACCCGGGCGACAACACCGCCACCGGGCCGGGATTCGTCCCCGGTGGGGTCACGCTGCGTGGCGCGGGCAATGTCAACTGGGCCGGGCTCAGCAGTGACTCCGCAAGCGCAAACAATTACCCGACGAGCCTGACCGCGGCCCAGCAGCAGGAAGCCGTCGGCAACACATGTCGCACCGGGAAGCTCTGGAATTACAGCAACCCCTCGGCGCCCGTCGCGACCTTGAACCCGGTCCTTGACTACAACCACATCGCCACCAGCACGCTGCCGGCCACGTCCCCCATCGCCAATCAGCAAGGCATCGCGAATCCGACGCGGGGCAATGCGAAGCCCATCACCTATGGCTTGAAGATCACGCAGGACGGCTTTCTGAGCCTGAACTACAGCTATGACGGCGGGGCAGCGCAGAGCGTGATCAACAACAAGCTGATCACCGCCGACAATGGGCCGCTGCCCACCAAGTTCCGTTTCGGATTCGTTGCCGGCACCGGCAGCGGCACCAACGTGCACGAGATCGTCTGTTTCAAGGCGGCGCCGGTCAACGTGGCCTCGAGTTCCGCTGGCATCAACGCGGCGCAGGTTCGGGTCGGGACGCAGCTCTACCTGGCCAGCTACCATCCCGTGAACTGGTGGGGGCAGCTCACCGCGACGAACCTGGGGATCGATGCGACTGGCGCGGTGTCGATCAGTGCGAAGGCCAATTGGGATGGGAGCTGTGTGCTCACGGGCGGTGTCTGCGACAGCACCGGCGTCGCCACCCCCACGCAAGCTTCCGACGACCGCAACATCCTCACTTCGGACAATTCGATCGGTGTTCCTTTTCGGTGGGGTGCCACCGGTTTCCCGGGAATCAGCGACGCGCAGAAGAACGCGTTGAACGCCGAGGACCGGCTCAAGTACCTGCGCGGGGACCGCACCAACGAACTGCCAGCGAACCCGGTGGCCGGCAAGACGTACTACCGGGTGCGCGACAGCGTGTTGGGCGACATCATCAACTCGAGCCCGACCTGGGTCGGCCCGCCGCGAGCCCCATTCACGGCGTCCTGGAAAGATCTGCTGTCGCGGACTGCCGTGCAGGAAGGCTCGAGCTACAGCGCCTTCGCGCTGGCCCAGGCCACCCGGACCAACGTGGTGTACGCGGGAGCCAACGACGGCATGCTGCACGGGTTTCGGGCGGGTGCGTACGACGCCGCAGGCGCCTTCAACGCGGCCAACAACGACGGCAAGGAGGTCCTTGCCTACATGCCCGCGCAGGCCCTCAACACCATTTACTCCACCACGCCGGCGCTCGACTTCTCGTCGCCGCAATATGGCCACAATTCCTTCGTCGACGCCACGCCGGGCACGGGTGACCTGTACTACAACGGTCAGTGGCACACATGGCTGGTGGGCGGGCTCGGCGCCGGCGGCAACGCGGCTGGGGTGATCGGCGACAACACCAACATCGCCACCGGCGCGATCTACGCACTCGACGTCACCACCCCCAACGACTTTTCGGAAGGCAATGCGGGCACCTTGGTCGTGGGCGAATGGAGCTCGAGCAACTTGTCCTGCCTGGCGACCTTGAACTGCAACGAAAACCTGGGCAGCACCTACGGCACGCCGATCATCCGGCGCATGCATGACGGCAACTGGGCCGTCATTTTCGGCAACGGCCTCAACAGCAAGAACGGCGGCGCCGGCATCTTCATCATGACGGTCGACCAGCTCACCGGCGTCAAGACCTTCCGCTACCTGGCGGCGGGCACCGGCTCGGCCCGCAAGACCACGGGCGAGCGCAACGGCATCGCCTACGTCACCTCGGCGGACCTGGACGGCGACAACGTCATCGACTACCTCTACGCGGGCGACGTGTTCGGCAATGTCTGGCGCTACGACGTGACCAGCGCGATTCCGACCAACTGGGGCGTCCGCTTGGACCCGATCTTCTCCACCGGCGGCCTGCCGATCACCTCCCGCATGACCGTGACATCGGTTATGGCCGGGTCCACGGCGCCGCGCCTGATGGTGAGCTTCGGCACCGGCCAGATCTATCCGCAAACCCTGAGCGCCGCCGCCAAGCCCGCCACGGGCGCGCAGCAGATGTTCGGCGTATGGGATTGGGACATGGACGGCACCGTCGCTGCCCCCGGCTGGAACACCAAGGGCTCGACGCAGTACACCAGCCTGGCTGCCCCCCAGACGGTGAACGTGTCGACACTGCAGGCGCAGACGGTGATCACGGAAGCCAGCTATTCCAGCGGCCAGATCTCGGGCGCGCGCGTCGTGAGCCGAAACCCGATCTGCTGGGCGGGCTCGACCGCCTGCGCCAGCGGCAACGACAAGTTCGGATGGTCGGTGCCATTGGATCCCACCGAGCAGATCGTCTACAACCCGATCATTACCGACGGGCTGTTCCTGGTGAACACCACGTTGCCAGCGGTGAACCAGGTGTTGAGTTGCGACCAGCAACCAGCCTCGGGCTTCACCATGGTGATCGATCCGGGCACGGGCGCGCCGCCTCCGACAACCTACTTCGTCAATGCAGCGCGCAGCCTCGTGGCCGCCCCGGGACAGGTCATAGCGGGCATCGGCCTGAGTGGCGTGGGCTCCCCTTCGGTCGTGAGCGTCGGCACCCGGAGGTTCGGGGTCATGCAGACGGTGGGCGGCGTGGCGAAGGCGGAGGAGGTCGTGCCCCCCAAGGGCAGCGGCGCGCGGCTGACCTGGATCAAGCGGCGCTGATGTGCCTTTGTCGACAACGCAGCGCAACTGCCAACCCATGCCACGAGAGGACGCCGCTATGATCAAGGCCACTTTTTCTTGTCAAGCCGGCCCGGTGTCGCGACGCAAGCATGTGCGAGGCTTCACGCTGATCGAACTGATGATCGTGGTGGCCGTGATCGGGATCCTGAGCGCCATCGCTTATCCGTCCTACCAGTCGTACATCCTCAAGTCGCGCAGGGCCGACGCCAAGAATGCGTTGTTGGAATTGGCAGCAAGGGAGGAACGCGTGTTCAGCAATACCAATGCATATTCACTTGATCCTGTGGAGCTCGGCTATGGTCCCGCCGGGACGACGTGGCCGTTGGACATCAGCTCGAGCGGGTCGGCCTCTTACCAGCTCACGGTAGCCGCCGATGCCACGGGATATGTCGCCAAGGCGAAGCCCAAGGCAGGCACCCCGCAAACCGCAGACCGCGACTGCCTCGAATTCCGCATCAAGGCCGATGGATCCAAGTCCAACTACGACCTGGCCAACAATGAACTGACCTTGGCGAACTGCTGGTAGGGATGAGCGTTCGTCGGACTGCGGGGTACCTCGCGTGGGTACTCCTGATGGCGTTCTTCTTCGCCAATGTTGAAATCCAGATCGAAGGCAGCGCCGGCTGGGCCGCCAACCTGCCGACCTGGCGCATCGAGAAGCATTGGCTGCTCGACATCTTCTGGGGCGGCCGCGCGATGACCGGCTATCACGCGTGGGTGTTCTCGTTCATGGCATTGGTTTTTTTCTCGCCGCTCGCCTTCAACGGCAAGTGGGAGTGGCGCGATGCCGCGCTCGCGCTGGCCGGCGTCATGACCTTCTGGATGGTCGAGGACTTCGTCTGGTTCGTGGCCAACCCGGCGTATGGCTGGGCCAAGTTCGATCCGGTGCATGTCGCGTGGCATCCGCATTGGTTCCTGGGGGCGCCGGTCGACTACTGGATCGGGCTGGGCGGTGCCGTGCTGATCGTCTGGCTGCTGCATCGTTCCGGCCGCGTCCGACGATGAGACGCTATTCGCGGCGGCGCTACGCTGTGCTCGATGTGCGGCCCGATCACTGGGCCGAGCCGCTGCCAGGCGACCTGACCGCCTTGCCCGAGAACCTGCATCGCGTCACGCCCACGTTGTACCGCAGCGGCCAGCCGCGCCGCGAGGAGGTGCCGGCGCTTGAAGCGCTCGGCATCCGCACGGTGCTGAGCTTCCGCTCCTTCAACAGCGACGAGCGCGCGTTTCGCAACCACCCGGGCATCGAACGCCAGCGCGTGCGCATCGACACCTGGTCGATCAACGACGACGAGGTGTTGCGGGCGCTCATCGCGATCCGCGAAGCGGAGAAGAAGGGCCCGGTGCTGGTCCACTGCTGGCATGGCGCCGACCGCACCGGCGTGGTGATCGCGCTCTACCGCATGGTGGTGCAGAGGTGGAGCAAGGATGCGGCGCGGTACGAGATGTTTCGTGGCGGCTATGGCTATCACACGCTCTGGCGCAACATCCCGCGCTACCTGGAGCGCGTGGACGTGGACGCGATGCGCGACGCGCTTGCTGCGGCGGAAGCCTCGGCCTCGCCGAGCGCCTGAGGTTTCCCCGCGCGTCGCGCGTGTGGCCGGCACTTGCGGATCGGCTGGGGCAGGCTATTTGTGCTGGCCTGCCGCCGCGTTGCGCTTGCGCGTCGCGGCAGCTTTCTTCGCAGAGGCTGAGCGCTCTTCCGCCGTGCGCGAAGCGGACGCAGCGCCCCCCAGCCGGCCGCCCTTGCGCGAGGGCGCATGGTTCTCCGGCTTGCCCCGACCCGAGCCGCTTTTCTTGCCGCCACCGGTTTCCTTGTTCACCGTGGCCCAGGCGCGGCGCTCGGCCTCACCCTCGCTCAGGCCGCGCTGCTCGTAACCCTTCTCGATGTGCTCGGCCTGGCGTTTCTGCTTGTCCGTGTACGACGATTTGTCACCTCTTGGCATGGTGGACTCCTTTGTCCGCAGGGGAAGGAAGCTCAGCGTGCGACTGCGGCGCGTCCGACGTGTAGGAATGGCAAGTCAACGCGCGTCGGCCAGCACTGAGCCCCGTTCCCCACGGCGTCCGTCCAGTCACCACCTGAGACCACCGACATGGAAGGCCACTTCGGCCCATCGGCCGGAGAGCGCGATGGCGCGCTTCGGGATAATCGCCGGCACCATGACCGACGCTCCATCCCCGTCCGCCCCCGGCGCCGTGCGCCTCAACAAGCGCATGGCCGAGCTGGGCCTGTGTTCGCGCCGCGAGGCTGATCTCTGGATCGACCAGGGGTGGGTCAAGGTGAACGGCCAGGTCGCGCCGATGGGCGTCAAGGTGACGCCGGCCGACCGCGTCGAGGTCGACAAGAAGGCGCACGGCCACCAGGCCACGCAGGTCACCATCCTGCTGCACAAGCCGATGGGCTATGTCAGCGGCCAGGCCGAGGACGGCCACGAGCCCGCGGTCATGTTGATCAACCCGCGCACCCATTGGCGCGAGGACCCCAGCACGAATCGCTTCTCGCCGCCGCAACTGCGCGGCCTCGCGCCGGCCGGCCGGCTCGACATCGACTCCGTCGGCCTGCTCGTGCTGACGCAGGACGGCCGCGTGGCGCGCCAGTTGATTGGCGAGGACTCCGGCATCGAGAAGGAATACCTGGTGCGCGTGACCTGGTTGCCGCCCGGCAGCGGCCCCGGCGACAAGGGCGACATCGCGACCGACGTGCAGAAGGTCTTTCCCCCCGCGCAACTGGCGCGCCTGCGCCACGGCCTGAGCCTTGACGGCCAGCCACTGAAGCCCGCGCGCGTCGACTGGCAGAACCCCGAGCAGCTGCGCTTCGTGCTCACCGAAGGCAAGAAGCGCCAGATCCGCCGCATGTGCGAGCAGGTCGGCCTGAAGGTCGTCGGCTTGAAGCGCATCCGCATAGGCCGTGTGGTGCTGGGCAACCTGCCGGCGGGCCAGTGGCGCTACCTGGGCCCGCACGAAAAATTTTGAACCCCCAGGGCCGGGCCGAGCCCGGCCCGCTCCCCCGGGGGCATCAAGTCAAGCTGGCAAAGCCACATCGACTTGAGAGCCCCTGGGCGCGTCGGCCCCTCCTCATGCACGCCTAACAATTCAGGCGTAGCCTCCCGCCTGGGTTTTCGCAGACCGAGGACAACCGTGCGCGCATTGCTGGTGGAAGACGACGAGATGATCGGGCGCAGCCTGCGCCAGGCCCTGGAAGGCGCGGGCTGGTCGGTCGACTGGGTGCGCGACGGACCGCTGGCGCAAAGCGCGCTCGATGACGGCGACTACACCTGCGTCCTGCTCGACCTGGGCCTGCCCGGCCGGGACGGCGCCGAAGTCTTGCGCCGCGCACGTGAAAGTGGCGATGCCACGCCCGTGCTGGTGCTCACGGCGCGCGGCGACATCGAGGACCGCATCCACGTGCTCGACCTCGGCGCGGACGACTACCTGCAGAAGCCCTTTGCCTTTCGCGAACTCCTCGCCCGCATGCGCGCCATCGTGCGCCGGCGCGACGGGGCCGCGCATTCGCTGATCGGCTCCGGCGCGCTGCAACTCGACCTGACCACGCGCGAGGTGCTGCAGAACGGCGTGCGCGAGATGCTCACCGCCCGCGAGTTCGCGCTGTTGCATGCGTTGCTGGAACGCCCCGGCGCCATCCTCTCGCGCGAGCAACTGGAGAACCGCATCTACGGCTGGGGCGAGGAAGTCACCAGCAACGCCGTCGACGTGCTGATCCACGGCATGCGCCGCAAGATCGGGCCCGATGCGATCCGCAACGTGCGAGGGCTGGGCTGGCGCGTCGCGGTGCCGGCATGAGCTCGCGGGACAGGGGCCGCTGGCGCCCGCGCTCGCTGCGCACGCGCCTCTTGCTGTGGCTGATCACGCTGCATGTGATCGCCGCGGTCGCCACCGCCTGGTTCTCTTTCGGCGCCTACGGGCGCATGGTGCACACCTTCATGGACGACCAGATGCGGCTGGTGGCCGAGTCCCGTGCCGGCAACCGCAAGCCCGGTCCCTTGCAGGCGCTGGATGCCGCCGACGTGCAGGTGCATGGCGCGGTCGTGGTGCAGGAGTGGTCGGCCGACGGCGCCGTGCCGCTCGCGAGCGGCTATCCGGTGGCTGCCGTCCCGCTGCAGCAGACGCCGGGCTTTGCCGACGTGCGATCGGGGCCGGGCGAGGGACAGAGCTGGCGCGTCTTCACGGTGCCCGAGGATGCGGAGCAGCCCGATCGTCCGCGCGTGCAGGTCCTCCAGAGTGAAGCCTTCCGGCAAAAGCGCATCGCCAAGCGCGCGCTGTACGAAGGCTTGCCGCTGGCGCTGATGCTGCCGGCCACGCTGCTGATGCTGTGGCTCATCGTCAGCGCCACCTCGCGCGCGCTGCGCGGCGTGGCGCGCGAAGTGGCGGCGCAGGACGAGCGCAGCGTGGCCGAGTTGCCGCTGGCGCGCGTGCCAGATGAGATCGGCCCGCTGGTCGCGGCCTTCAACACCTTGCTGGCCCGACTGCGCAATGCCTTCGTCGCGCAACGCCGCTTCGTGCAGGATGCCGCGCATGAATTGCGCACGCCGATGGCCGCCATCGGCCTGCAACTGGAGAACCTGCGAGGCCATGTGCCGCGGGGCGAGGCGAGCGAGCGCTTTTCGCAACTCGAGGCCGGCGTCACCCGCGCCCAGCACCTGATCGAGCAACTGTTGCAACTCTCGCGGCAGGAGGGTGCGATCAACGATGCCCGCGCGCCAGTGGACGTGGCCGCGCTGCTGCGCGAGAGCCTCGGCCAACGCATGATGCTGGCCGACCAGCGCAGCGTCGATGTCGGCTTCGACGGTCGCATTGCGCCGGTGCTCGATGCATCACGCACCGACCTGCACAGCGTGTTCGACAACCTCGTGGACAACGCCCTGCGCCATACGCCCGAGGGTGGCGTGGTCGACGTGCGGCTGCATGCGATCGACGGCCGCGCCGTGGTCGATGTGGTCGACGATGGACCTGGCATCGCGCCCCAGTGGCGCGACCAGGTGTTCGATCGATTCTTCAGGGTGCCGGGCACGCCGCCCGGCGGCAGCGGGCTGGGCCTGGCCATCGCGCAGGCTGCGGCGGCTCGCCAGGGCCTGCGCATCGAGTTGCGCGACAGGATGGAAGACGGCGAGGGCACCAACGGCCTCATCGCCCGGGTGCACCTGCTCACGCCCGCCTAAGACTTTGCTCATGGAGCGCTCACTCTGCTTGCCTAGAGTGAAGCTTTTCAGGAGACACCCACCATGCAAGCATTCACCCGTCACGTCGTGACCGCCGCCATCACCGCATTCGCAGCGCTGGGCGTTGCATCGGCTTTCGCGCAGGCGCAGGTGCAGGACGAACGCGAAGCCAACGGCACCGAGGCCATCGGCCAGTCCACCAGCCCGAGGGCGATGAACTCGACGGTCAGGTCAGAGGACGTGCAGCGCGAAGCCATTGCCGCAGCCCATGCCGGCGGCAGCAGCGAGGCCGTCGGCCAGTCGACCGCCGCGCCGGCCTTGAACTCCAGCATGTCGGCCGACGAGGCCTACAAGGGCGCCGTGGCCGCGGCGCACACCACCGGCAGCGAATCCGTCGGAGAGACCATGGCGCATCGGCTGCCGGGCTCGGGAGGCTGAAATTTGGCCCACCCCCGAGCGCCTGCGGCGCTCCCCCTTCAAGGGGGCGCACCCAGCGGCCCGGCAAAGCCGGTTCCGCGAGTGCCCACGAACAGGCAGGTGACTGATACGCCGATCTTCAGTCTTCCTTGAGCAGCACGTTGTAGATCACCGCACCAAGGATGGCGCCAACGATCGGCGCGACCCAGAACAACCACAGCTCCGACATCGCATAGCCGGGGCCGAACAGCGCGACACCGGTGCTGCGCGCCGGGTTCACCGAGGTGTTGGTCACGGGGATCGACACCAGGTGGATCAGCGTCAGGCACAGGCCGATCGCCATTCCGCCGAAGCCGGCGGCGGCGCGCTTGGCCGTCGAGCCGAGGATGACGATCAGGAAGATGGCCGTCAGCACGACCTCGGTGACGAGCGCGGCGGTCATGTTGAACTTGCCCGGCGAATGCTCGCCGAAGCCGTTGGTCGCGAAGCCGCCGACGTCCGCGCCGGCCTTGCCGGTGGCGATCACGTAGAGCACACCCGCCGCCGCGATGGCGCCCAGCACTTGCGAGATGACATAGCCCGCGAGTTCCGATCCGCGGAAGCGCCCGCCGACCACGAGGCCCACCGACACGGCCGGGTTGAAGTGGCCGCCCGAGATCGGGCCGAAGGCATAGGCGCCGGTCAGCACCGTCAGCCCGAAGGCCAGCGACACGCCGAGAAAACCAATGCCCAGTTGAGGAAACGCGGCCGCCAGGACGGCGCTGCCGCAGCCGCCGAAGACGAGCCAGAAAGTACCGGCGAACTCGGCTGACCACTTCTTGAAAGTGCTGTGTTCCATATCCCTGAAGTCCTTGTTGTGAAGTCGAAAAAACGCCCGAACGGAGTCGGGCTGGGCGGATTGTGGGAGCGATAGCGAAGCTTGGGCGAGGTCTTACGACCTGTGCGCATCGCTTGCGCGGAACCTGTTCACGAATCCACCGGCTTTCCGGCGGCGCGCGGCTATCCTGCGGTTTCGTCTCTTTTCATGGGGTTGCCGCATGTCTCCAGTTGCCATCAAGGCCGTCGCAGTTCGTTCCCGCACCGGTGTGGCTTCGCCATACCGGCTGGATCCACCGCGGAGGACGGGCCGGACGCGCCGCGTCACCACGTCTTGGGTCGTGGCCGCCGCCGCAGGCGTCTTCTGCATGAACGCCTGGGCGCAGCAGGGCACGGTCAACGCGTTGTGCAGCACCGATGCGGGCTGGTGCGAGGCGGCCGCGGCCGAGTTCACGCGCGCCACCGGCATCAAGGTCAACCAGGCGCACAAGGGCACCGGCGAGATCGGCGCGCAGCTTCGGGCCGAGGCGGCCAATCCCAAGACCGACATCTGGTGGGGCGGCACCGGCGACCCCTTCCTGCAAGCCGCCGAGCAGGGCCTGCTCGATGCCTATCGGCCGACCTACCTCAACGACCTGTTCGACTGGTCCGTGCGCCAGTACGCGATGAGCAGCAACCAGGTCGGCGGCTTCTACACCAGCACCATCGGCTTCGGCTTCAACACCGACGTGCTGAAGAAAAAGAAGCTGCCCGAGCCGAAGTGCTGGGCCGACCTGGTCAAGCCCGACTACAAGGGCGAGATCGAGATCTCGCATCCCGCGACCAGCGGCACCGCCTACACCATCATCGCGGGCCTGGTGCAGCTGATGGGCGAGGACGCCGCCTTCGACTACATGAAGAAGCTGCACAAGAACGTCACCAGCTACACCCGCAGCGGCCAGGCGCAGGCGCCCAACGTGGCCAAGGGCGAAGTGGCGATCGGCGTGAGCTTCCTGTTCGGCTTCGAACGCTGGCGCTACGACAAATTCCCGGTGAAGACCGCATCGCCCTGTGAAGGCGCAGGCTACGAGATCGGCGGCATCGCGCTGGTGAAGGGCGCGCGCAACAAGGCCAACGCGGTCAAGTACTACGACTGGCTCATGAGCCCGGCGGGCCAGTCCATCGGCGCCAAGGCCGGCAGCTTCCAGACCCCCGCCAACAAGACCTTCAAGCCCGACCCGCGCATCCCCTCATCGGATGGCGTCAAGCTCATCAAGTACGACTTCGAGAAGTACGGCAAGGCGGCCGAGCGCAAGCGGCTGATCGACAAGTGGACGCGGGAAGTGGAATCCCTGCCTCGGTGACAGCGCGCGTGCCCGGGCCGGGTGATCATCTCTCGCGCTGCACCGCGAAGTCCGCCACGGCGGTGCTGCGCACGTAGACCTGCGCCATGACCCCGTCGCGCGACACGACGGCCCAGGGCAGCGGCACGTTGTCGGGCACCACCTCGATCCGGTAGCTGCCGGTGGCCACGGCCGGAAAGGCGTAGTAGCCCTGCGCATCGGTGCGTGCCACATAGCGGCGATCCAGCGTCACCGTCACGTTGGGCACGCCGCCTTCGCCGGCCTCGCGCTGGCCGTTGTTGTTCGGGTCGAAGTAGACATGGCCTTCGAGCCGGCCCGAGCCCATGCCCGGCGCGCCGCCGATGGGCGCAAGGTTGACGCCCGCACTGGCCTCCCAGCGCAGCGCGACCTGCATCGACCGGTTCGATGGCGCTTTGAAGACCGGCGCCTGCATGGCGGTGGTCAGCGCCGACACCACGGCCGGGTTGAACGGTTCCCGCCCGCGCGCCGCCGTGTATTGCGCGACCACCGACCAGCCCGCGCCCAACGGCCACATCACGCGTGCGTTGGCATCGAGGTAGCGGCTGGTGTTGTCGCCCATGCCGTTGCTGCCGCGCGCACTCAGGTCGAGCCGCCCGCCGGCCAGGAAGGGCAGGCTGCCCAGCACGCCCCAGATCACCGAACGCGTCGAGAAGCCGTACTGCCGCGACTGCTCGAAGGCCAGCGTGGTCGACAGCGAACTCGATTCGCCAACCCGCCATTGGTGATCCACGCCGATGCGCGCCAGCCGCTGGCGCTCGCCATGCGCGAAGTCGGCGCGCCACTGGCTCTGGCCCCATCGCGGCGAGATGCGCTCCCAGCTCAGTTGCAAGGATTGCGCGGCCTGCCTGCCGCTGCGGGCCGCCAGCGTGACAGCCAGCGCATCGCGCGAGTCGAAGCGGTAGCGTCCGTACAGGTTGCCGAACACCGACCGCCCCTGCATCCCGCTCACGCTGTCGCTCGCTTCGACATTGGCGCTGAGTTGCCACTGGCGTGTCGACAAGTCGCCGCGCCATGACGCGCCGCGCAGGTCGCCCGCGAGCGGATTGCTGCCCCAGCGCAGCGCCGGATCGAAGCTGAAGACGCTGACGCCCTGCTGCAGCCAATCGCCGCGCCACAAGGCATCGACCCAGAGGCCGTTGGCCGAATCACGCGGCGCGAGCGAGCCTCGGACCGAAGGCTGGCCCGTGCTGTGCGCATAGTTGGCCTGCACCCGCAAGCCGCCTGGGCGCTCCTGCACCGGCCCGATGCCCGGACCGATCGCCTCGGCCCACGGCGCCACCCCTTGCCATGACACGGCACCCCAGAGCGAGCGCGTGTCCTGCGCGAAGCCGGGCAGGCCGTTCAAGTTGGCGTTGCGCGTCTCCACCCATTGGAAGGCGGCGTCGCTGCGGCCGATGCCGAGCGGGTTGTCGCCGCCGCCGATCTGTCGTTGCGCGCCCAGCGTCACGGTGTTCCCGCGTCCCAGCGCAAAGCCCTGCGAATCAAGGCCCTCGAAGAAGCCAAGCCGGCCGGCCGACAGGTTGAGCGTGGTGCGTGTGCCCTGCTCCAGGCTCGAGGAAAAGCCTTCGATCGGCAGGGACGGCAGGTAGACCCGGCCCATCCCGCGCGACATCGGCGTGGCCGCGGTGTTGATGTTGCCGATGCTGTTGTTGGCGAACCAGCCATTGCCGAAGGGCATGCCACGCTGGTCGATGCGGCCGGTGCTGCCGTCGCGGTAGGAGAGGCTGTAGAAGAGGTTGCCGGCGCGACCGCCCAGCGAGTCCACGGTGATGCGGTTGCGGTAGCGGTTGATGTGCAGGTCGGCGGAGAAGGTGCCGTGGTTGGGCGTGTCGAGGTAGCCGTCGATCTGCAGTGTCTCGTTGCGGATCCGGTTCGCCCCGCCCTGGCGCAGCGATTGCAGTTCCACGCTGCCGCCGCGGCGCCAGCCGGTGTCCGGCGCGGCCGGTTCCGTCTCCTGCACGGCCTGCGGCGCCTCGTCCAGCACGCGGTCCTCGTAGGGCGCGCGGTCCGCGTCAGGCACGCGCACAGGCTCGGCCGCATGACCGCCCGCGCCGAGCAAGCCCAGCGCAACCCAGGGCCAGCGCGGCATCATGGGCCGAAGCGCTCGTCGATTTCCGTCGTCCCCGCTTCACCCCATTCGAGCTTGCCCCGCACCGTCACCGGAAAGCGCACCTGCACCTGTGCGTCGGCGTTGCCAGGGCGCGTCGCTGCGAGGGCGATATCGCGTGTTTCCCCCGGCAGGATCGGTGCACTGGCCGCAGTGAATTCGAGCGCCGTGCCGCTGGCGTCCGTGCCAGCCAGGAAGCCGGCCAGGCGCCCATGCGCATTGCCGTCGTTGCGCACCTTGAGAATGGGCGTGCGCTGGCCGTTGACCTGCTGCACCGCGCTGCCGACGATCGCAAGCGCCGGCTGCACCTTGCCCACCGCGACGTAGACGATCACGCCGATGCGCCCGGCCAGGCCGACCGGCACGCCCGGCCCGGCCGCCTGCTCCTTGCCTTCGATGAGCACTGCGAAGCGGCACTCCATCGGCGGCGTGTCCGCAGGCGGCATGACTTCGATGCGGTAGCGGTAGGGGCGACCGGGCGACACCACGACCTCCCTGCGCTCGATGGCCACCCACGGCCGGCAGCTGCCTGGCGCCAGTTCTTCCTTGAAGTCGACGGAACCATCGGCCTGCAGCCGCCAATCGGCGGTGCGGACGCTGTAGCCACCGGGTCGGGCGTCGACCTGCGAGAGCTCGATGACCTGGCGTGCCGCCTTGCCCGGCTCCGCACGGATCTCGAAGCGCGGCGGCGACACGGCCAGCGCGAACTGCGCGAGGGCTGCGGGACAGGCCGCGCCGAAGACCGACGCCAGCAGCAACTGGCGCGCCGACACGCGGAGGGCAAAGGAGCACGGAAGGGCGGTCAAGGCGAAACCTCGATCTCGAAATGGAAATGAAGCGACTGCATGCGCGTCAACAGCCGGCCGTCGGCCATGAGGCTGAGCTCCAGGGTCTCGGTCAGGAAGGCATCGCGCACCAGGCCGTCGAACACCACGGCTCGATCGCCGCCGCGCAAGGCGCCGGGCAGCAGCCGGCCCTGCGTGCGCCACGTGGCGCTGAGCCGTTGCCCTTCGGTCGGCGCCAGCACCATGTAGATGCGGGCCGGCCGGTTCACCCATGCCGAGAGCTTGAGCCGCAGCGCAACGTTGAGCCGGCCTTCCACCGTGTGGTCCGCATTGCGCGAAGGCACCAGCTGGCGCCAGCGCATCGGCGTGACCGGCTGGCTGACCACCGTGCCGGTGTCGTCCACGCGAAAGGTCGCAGCCATCGTGCCCGCGCAGCCCAGCGCAAGAAGAGTCGCGAATGCGATGCCGCGCATCCACCGGGTCATGGCGCAGCCAACTGGTAGGTGGCCCGGCCGGTGAACGTGCCGGCCGGCTGCATCTGGTCGTTGGCGTAAGTGAAAGTCAGGCAACCCTCGAACCAGGTGTTGCGGGGGATCGAATTGGCGATGGTCTGGGTGCCGCTCGTGAAAGTGCCGCTCCGGATCGCCGGAGCGCCGGTGTCGTCCTGGCCGCCGGAGACCCATGAGATCGTGCTGAACGGGATCGTCGCGCCGCCCGTACCCACGAGGCTTGGCGGCGTGTTGACCGTCAAGCTGGCCGCACTGCCTGCGGCGCCCGGCGTCCGGTAGAACCCGCCCACGTAGACCGCCCCAGCGCCGGAGTCGCAATAGTTGAAACCGTCGTACGGGCTGTTGTTGACGCTGCTGTTGGTGCTCATCCTCAGCGGGCCGCTGCCAAGCGTGTCGGCGGTGACGGTGGCCGTCACGCTATTGATGGAGGCGTTGTTGCCAGGCGTGCCGCCGTCTTCGTACCGACCTGACATCCCGCCGGTGCCCACCTGCAGGTAGAGCGCCCGCGAGCCGGTCGAGATGGTCACTTCATACCCGCGGGCCTGATCGCAGCCCAGTAGCACGGCGAGTCCCAGGAGCGCGGGTGCCGGCAGGCCGGCGGCGTATCGGCGATGAAGCTTGGTGGGCATGGCGATCGGAGTGAGGTGGAGTCAGGAGAGGTGTCACGGCATGGCCGCCGTGTAGGTCACGCGACCGTTGTTGGCGCCGATGCCGCCGTAGCTGCCCGCAGCCACTACGTCGACGTTGGCATAGCCGTAGGTCCACCGGCCTTCGCGCTGGACCAGCCTGTTGGTGCTTCCCAGCAGCACGGCGGTACCCGGCCCGCCTGCGGCATTGAAGGCCGGGTGCGTGATGGCGCCGTTGTTGAACCCGTTCGTCGTCGCCGCCAGCGGCCCCGGTGTCACGGTGATGCGGTTCCAGCCGATTTGCTGGGCGGCCACGCCGTTGTTGAGCGGGCCGGAGGTGATCGAATTGAGCGTGATGTCGCCGCCGTTGCCGCGGACACGCACGGTCACGGCGCCGGCGCTCAAGTCGCCGCCGGTCGCGGCCACCGGCGTGCCGTTGCCGACCGACGCAGCCGGCACCGTGAAGCTGATGAGGTCGACGGAGCCTACGCTCGCGTAGTCAGTGCCGGTGCCCACGCGCAGGTACAGCACGCGGGGAATCGTCACGATGAAATCCAGGTGCGCCGTGGCGCTCATGGCGCCCGACGGCACCCCGACATAGTTCGATTCGGCTTGCGCCGACGCCGTCCAGGCGGCCAGGCCGGCAACAAGCCAAGCCCAGGGCCGCCACTGCGCGATCAGGCGCATGGCTGCTGAACGTCAGTCGTTCAGGGCATGGTGGCGGTGTAGGTCACGCGGCCGCCCTGGGTGTTCACGCCACCGTAGGTGCCTGCCGCCAGGACGTCCTGGTTCAGGTAGGTGAAGGTCCACTTGCCCTCCTCGCGCACCGTGCCGTTGACGGCGGCGATATTGGTGGGTTGCCCATTGCCGGTGTTGCTCGGGGCGAAGGTTGGATGGGCGATTCCGGTGTTGTTGTAGCCGGCCGTCATGCCCGCCGTGAGCGGTGCGCTCGCCACCGCGATTCGGTCCCAGCCGACGTTGCTGCCCGATCCGTTGTTGAGCGGCGTGACGGCAGAGTTCAGGGAAACCGTGCTGGCGCCGTTGGCCATGAGTCGCACCGTCACTGCGCCGGTGCCGAGGTCGCCACTGGGGGCGGTCGCCGCCACCACCGTGCCATTGCCGACGTTGCCCGCCGGGACCGTGAAGTCGATGAGATCGACGGTGGTGTTGTTGGCGAATTTGGTGCCGGTACCGACTTGCAGGAACAGCACGCGCGGCACGGTGATGCGGAAGTCGAGCTTGGCGGCGGCCGTGGCCCCCGCTGCTGCGGGTGAGACGTAATTTGATTCGGCCAGCGCGGCGAGCGGCGTCGCAACCATGGCCATGACAGGAATCAAGTAATACTTTTTCATGATCCATCCCCTAACAAAAACAAAGTTGAATGGAGGGTGACAAGGCCTCGGAGACAAATGTATGGCACCGGCTATCAATGGTGGGGCGGTCGTACGTGCGAACCTGCATTTCGATGAAAACATCACGAATCGGCGTTGCAAAAGCGCCGCGCGGTTCCGGTGATGTCGGTGATTTGACTTACATGTCCGACGCCTCGCGGCAGTTGAAAATGCGAGACCCGTGACCAACTGAGGTCCGGGCCGGCACCGCGCCGGCTTTCGACCATCCAAACCCGTTTTTTCCCAATGACCAGCGCCAGCACCAAACTCCCGTTCCAGGCCGAAGTCGCCCAGCTGCTTCACCTCGTCACCCACTCGCTCTACTCCAACAAGGAAATCTTCCTGCGCGAGCTGATCTCGAATGCGTCGGACGCGTGCGACAAGCTGCGCTTCGAAGCCATCAACGACGGCGGCCTGTACGAAGACCAGCCCAACCTGGAAGTGCGCGTGACCTTCGACAAGGCCGCCCGCACCCTGACCATCGCCGACAACGGCATCGGCCTCAGCAAGCAGGAAGCCATCGACAACTTGGGCACGATCGCCAAGAGCGGCACCAAGGACTTCATGAGCAAGTTGAGCGGCGACCAGAAGGCCGACGCACAGCTCATCGGCCAGTTCGGCGTGGGCTTCTATTCGGGCTTCATCGTGGCCGACAAGATCACCGTCGAATCGCGCCGCGCCGGCATGGTGGCGGGCGAGGGCGTGCGCTGGGTCAGCGGCGGCGCCGGCGACTTCGAAGTGGAAACCATCGATCGCCCGCAGCGCGGCACCAGCGTCACGCTGCACCTGCGCGAGGATGCGGAGGACTACCTCAACGCCTGGAAGCTCAAGCAGGTCATCGGCAAGTACTCCGACCACATCTCGCTGCCCATCCTCATGGAAAAAGAGGAATGGAAGGAAGGCGAGAACGACCAGCCCGGCGACATGGTGAAGACTGGCGAATGGGAGCCGGTCAACAAGGCCAGCGCCCTCTGGACGCGCGCCAAGAAGGACATCACGCCCGAGCAGTACAGCGAGTTCTACAAGACCATCAGCCACGACTACGAGGCGCCGCTGGCCTGGAGCCACAACCGCGTCGAAGGCAGCACCGAATACACGCAGCTGCTCTTCATCCCGTCGAAGGCGCCGATGGACCTGTGGAACCGCGACAAGAGCGCGGGCCTCAAGCTCTACGTCAAGCGCGTCTTCATCATGGACGATGCCGAGGCGCTGCTGCCGAGCTACCTGCGCTTCGTCAAGGGCGTGATCGACTCGGCCGACCTGCCGCTCAACGTGAGCCGCGAACTGCTGCAGGAAAGCCGCGACGTGAAGGCGATCCGCGAAGGCAGCACGAAGCGCGTGCTGGCGATGCTGGAGGACCTGGCGAACAAGGCGGCGGCCGCTGCGAGCGCCAAGGCTGCGGAAGACGCCCAGCCTGCGGATGAGGCCAAGACTGCGGAAGACGCCAAGCCCGCGGATGAGGCCAATGCCGACGACGAAGTCACCGATGTCGTCGACAAGAAGGAAGACGCCGCCGAGACCCACAGCGAGGACGCCGGCAAGTACGCCAAGTTCTACGCCGAGTTCGGCGCCGTGCTGAAGGAAGGCCTGGGCGAGGACCACGGCAACCGCGACCGCATCGCCAAGCTGCTGCGCTTCGCGTCCAGCGCCAGCGACACCGTGAGCGTGAGCCTGGCCGACTACAAGGCCCGCATGAAGGAAGGCCAGGAGGCGATCTACTACATCACGGCCGACACGCTCGCCGCCGCCAAGAACAGCCCGCAGCTCGAACTCTTCAAGAAGAAGGGCATCGAGGTGCTGCTGATGACCGACCGCGTCGACGAATGGGCGCTGAGCTACCTGCACGAATTCGACGGCACGCCGCTGCAGAGCGTAGCCAAGGGCGCGGTCGATCTCGGCTCGCTGCAGGACGAGGAAGAGAAGAAGGCCGCGGAAGCCGCTGCCGAGACCTTCAAGCCCGTGCTGGAGCGCCTGAAGGAAGCGCTCAAGGACAAGGCCGAGGACGTGCGCGTCACCACGCGCCTGGTCGACTCACCGGCCTGCCTGGTGGTGAAGGACGGCGGCATGAGCACGCAGCTCGCGCGCATGCTCAAGCAGGCCGGCCAGCCCGCACCGGAACTGAAGCCGGTGCTGGAAGTCAACGCCGACCATGCGCTGGTGAAGAAGCTGGAGACTTCGGCACATTTCGACGACCTGGCCAACATCCTGTTCGACCAGGCCTTGCTGGCCGAGGGTGGGATGCCGCAAGATCCGGCTGCCTATGTGCGCCGCGTCAATGCGCTCTTGATTTAGGCAATGCTGAATGCCAACGCGCGCCGCCGCCTGCGTGCGACGGCGTAGCGTTCAGGCGTTGCAATCGGGTCGGACGCGGAAGGCCGGGCACGCAGTCCGGCCATTTTTGTGAAGGAGCCACTTGACCACTTCCAACTCGCCTCAGGGCACTCTGGTCCGCGCCACGCGGCGCTTGGTCGCGGGCGCTGCCGTCTTCGCGGCCGGCGTTGCACTGGCCGGCTGCGCCGTGGGGGCGGGCATCGGCGTGCCGATCGTTCCGGGCCTCTCGCTGAATCTGGGCGTGGGCCCGGGCGGCCCCGTCATCGGCGTCAGCACGGGCTGGGGCCCGCTGGGCGCAGGTGTCAGCTTGAATCACCGGGGCCAGCTCTATGCCAGTGCCGGAGCCAGCGCAGGCATTGGTGGCGTCGGCGTTGGTGTAGGCAAGAGCGTCATGCTGCACGATCCGTTGCTGCCCTCGGCTTCCGGCCCGGTGCTCGGGACCGCGGCCTTGGGATCGCCTGGGAATCCGGTTGCGCCTTGAGGACAGCGAGTCTCGGCGGCGATGACGCCCGGCCCGCTTCCGGCCAAGCCACACGGACGCATCCGCGTCGGTTCAACCGTGGTACGAGAGGGCCTGCACGTGCGCCTTGGAGTGCCTGGGCGTGTGCACGCCAAGGCTGCGAAACAGCGCGCCAGTCATGTCGATTGCCGAATACGCCAGCACCAGCGCGGCGGCGCCAAGCCACCGCACGCCGCGCACGGGCGGAAGGTCCTGGTGGTTGATGGCGCGCAGGCTGAACACCAGCCGTGACGCGAGCACGCACAGCGGGCCGATGGGGCCGCTGTGGGCCAGCCACTGCATGGGTGCGGGCATGTAGGTCTTGACCAGCAGTGGCGTCAGGCCGTGGCTGTCCTGCCCGCGCAGCCACCGCAGCTTGAACCATTCACGGCGCGTGTCCGGCAGGCGGTGCTGGGTATGGGCACGGGCCTCGTAGCAGACCGGCACGCCCTCCGCCTGCAGCCGCAGGCCCAGCACCTGGCAATCCAGCCGGTAGACGCCGTCCAGCGCCTGGTAGCTGTAGCGCTCGAACACGTCGCGGCGGAACACCACGTTGTTCGCATAGAAATTGCGCGTGCCGCCCGGGCGCAGCGGGCTTGGGAAGTACATGAAGTCCAGCGTGGTCAGCGCGATGCCGGTCAGGCTGGTGTCGTAGCTGGTGCGGCCGGCCACGACGGAGGGGCCGTCGGGGCCGTCGAGCGGCTCGAGCAGGCGCTCGAGCCAGTCGGCCGCCGGCAGGCAGTCGGCATCGGCAAAGGCGACATAGTCACAGCGGGCCGCATCGGTTGCGTCGAAACCCACGTTCTTGGCGTAGTAGTAGCCGGTGTAGTCCTCGATCTCGACAAAGTCGATTTGCCGGTGCGCCAGTCGCTCGATGCTCTTGCAGATATGGGGTGGAAGGCCGTCGTGCAAGATGACGACTTGCCCGAGCGCCGTGAGCGGCAGTGTCTGCTGGCCCAGCAGCAGGACCAGGCGCTGCAGGCTTGCGGAGACGAATTCCATGCCGGGGCCGCCTCGCAGGTTGTTGGTTTCGAGCACCAGCGCTGTACGCGCCGCGACCGCAGTTGACATGATGATTCCTCGAATTTGCGAGGCATTGTTCCTTGCTTTGGCGAAAATGTACTCGTATTTGCATTTGCGAACGACCCGGGGCCGAGCGGTTTCAGTCCGGGCGTTGGCTGCGAAGCCTGTATTTGCGTGAGGGCGGTGCTGCGCGCTGCGCGGGAAGGTCAAGGAAAGGTGCCAGCCATGATCTCGACCATGCGGTCCGGGCGCAGGTACTTGCGCAGGGCTGCGTTTACCGCGTTGGCGTCGAGCTTCCTGTAGGCCTCATCGAAGGCCGCATGGCGCTGCATGCCGTGGCCATGGCGCAGAAGATTGGCAAGCGTTGCGGCCAGCGTGGCAGGTTGGGCCAGGTCGTCCACGCGTGCGCTGAGGATGGCTCGCGTCGAGACGATGACTTCGCGGTCGCTGTAGCCAGCGGTGGCGCGCTGGGTCAGTTCATCACGGACGATGGCTTGCAGCCGAGTTCGGTTCTGCGGGGCAAAGCTGGCGGCGAGGTTGATGGACGCCGCATGGCCGCCAGTCAGTTCCTTGCTGGCAGATGGCGCGCTCAGCGAAGCCTCGATGCTGTAGCTCAGCCCCTCGTCTTCGCGCACGCGCTTGGCCAGCGAGCCTCGCAGGATCCGGATGCCGGCAAAGAGCGCGGGGTAGTCCGGGGACTCGGAATTCATGGCCAGCGGTATGCGTGCGACATAGCTGGCGTTGGCCTTGTCCGGGATCCAGAGGGGCGGGGAGGGTGGCATGCGGTCCAGGTCGGTCGGCCATTCAGCGGACCATCCGTGCCGCGGCTCCTGGCTGGCCCATTCCCCGAGTTCCTTCTGCCATTGCGCCGTGACCTCGTTGGGCTGTACCGGCCCGACCAGTGCCAGCTCACCGTCGCGGGCGCCGCCAAAGCGCGCCCAGAAGAGGTGCAATTGGGCGGGGGTGAGGGCTCGCATCTGCGCAATCTGCTCGTCGAGGGTACGCAGGGTGCGGGGGTCGCCGGGCGGATAGCGGCCCGCATCCCGTCCGGCCTGGTCGGTCGCTGGCGCGGAAAAGACCTGATGCAACGCGAGGCTCGCGACGACGGCAGGATCGGACCCTGAGCTCGCCAAGCCGGCCAGCGAGAGCGCTTGCACCTGCTGGAACGCGGCATCGCCGAATCGCGGCCTGCGCAGGATCTCCGACAGCAGCGCATCGAAGCTGGCGAGGTGGCGGGCCGGCACTTCGAAGTTGGCGGTCAGCGCGCCGGCATTCGCACCGATGCGAAGGGTGGCGTCCAGTGCGAGCAGCGACTTCGAGATGTCATCGGCGCTTCGCGCTTGTGTCCCCATCATCAGCATGCGGCCCGCCATTTCCGCGACGGCGACTTGGCCATTGAGGCTTTCGGCGCTGCCCCAGCGAAGGCGCAGCGTGCCGGTCACGCGATCGCCCTTGGTGGGGCGCGGCAGCATGACCAGCTTGAGCCCGGGTTCGCCGCCCACGGTCAACTGCCGATAGACGGCATGCGCCTCGATGTTCGACACGGTCGATGGGAAGTCGTCGGCCGGTGCCGCCGACGCAGTGCCGCCCTTGTAGTCGGCCAGTTCGCTGGCGACATCCACCGGCGCCATCAGGGGTGCGCGCGGCGGAAGTTCGTGGGCGGGCAGGTAGGTGCCGAGGGTACGGTTCGATGGCAGCAGCCAGGTGTCGGCCACGCGTTGCACTTCCGGCAGCGTGACACTGGCGATCCAGTCGCGCATCGCGAACCAGAGACGCCAATCGCCACGCGCGATCGCTTCGCTCAGGGCCGGGCTCAGGCTCTCCGGATTGCGCGTGATGTCGTTGAGGCTCTTGAGCGCTCGACTGCGCGCTTGCTCGACTTGGGATTCGGTCAGGCGGAGCGATTCCATGGTGCGCGCCAGTGCCTGGCCGGCTCGCAGCGCCTCGGCCTCGCTGGTGCCTTCGGCAAGGGTGAGACCGGCCGTGAGATAGCCTGGCTCGCCGAGAAAAGGGACAAAGCTGGCTTGCGCTGTACCGACGCCGCGGCGAATCAGCGCCTCGCTGAGGGGCCCGCCATCCATGCCGATGGATTGCGCCAGCACCGCCAAGGGTGCGAACGCGCGCGACGTGGCGGGCATCACGTGGTACAGCACGGCCACCTTCGCACTGCCACCGACACGGCGCAGGACGACGCTGCGCTCGCCGTCCTGCGCGGGTTCCACCGTGTAAGGCGCCGGCATTCGTTCCATGGGCCTCGGGATCGGTCCGAAGGTTTTCTCGACCTGGGCCCGGACCGCCGCCGCGTCGAACGTCCCGCCGATCACCAGCACTGCGTTGTCGGGGCGGTAGTTGCGCTCATAGAAAGAGCGCAGCCGCTCGATCGGGATGTGCTCGACGTCGGACCGCGCGCCCAGCGGCCTGTGGCCGTAGCCGTGCCAGTCGTAGGCGGTCGCCAGCATGCGACTGCCGAGCACGCCGGTGGCGTCGTTCTCCGCGCGCTCCATTTCATTGCGCACGACCGTGAGTTCGCTGCTGAATTCGCCCTTGCGGATGTTGGCCCGCGTCATGGCCTCGGCCAGCCAGGCGAGGGTCCAATCCAGGGTCTCCGGGTTGTTGCGGAAAAACGCGAGGTAGTTGGTGCGATCCTGTGCGGTGGTGCCGTTCCAGCGCACGCCGCGGAGGTTCAGTTCAGCCTTGGGGTCGGCAATGGTGGCGGTGGACCGGAACAGCATGTGTTCGAGCAAGTGCGCCGCACCGGTCTCGCCATGGCCCTCATGCGCGCTGCCGACGCGGTAGGTCAGGTTGACCGTGGTGGTTGGCGTGGAGGCGTCCGGCGCCAGCAGCAGGCTGAAGCCGTTGGGCAAGGCGTACTCGGTGATGCCCTCGAGTTGACGGACTTCCTTCAGCGCCTGTGCGCAGGCCATGTTCGCCATCAACGCGAGCGCCAGCGCGGCGCCGAGCATTCTTGCCAGCCTGGTCATGTTTGCCTCCCTGGGGGCAATTTACACCAGGGGCAGACGCATGCGGCGGTGCGGTTCTCGCCTTGTACGACTTCGCAATCAAGCGCGTGACTGCGTTGGATCGCCGTGCCGTGCTACGGCACTGTCTGCGGCGCTCCGCCTTGCTCTGCGATGGATTGCAAAGTCGTATCAGGTGTCGGACTGGGCGGGCATGTCCAGGAAGCCGTCGCCCGGTGTCAGCGGCGCATGGCGATAGCTGGCCGGCGTGCGGCTCAGCTTCACCGGCGCGCCGATGCCGCGATAGCCGCCGGGCATCTCGACCACCATCTCGCGGTGCGCCGTGTGCGGATGGTTGAGCGCCGCGTCGACGGGCAGCACCGGTGCTGCGGGCACGCCGGCGGCCATCAGTTGGTCGACCAGCGTGCGGCGGTCGAACGAGGCCAGTGTTGCTTCCAGCGTTTGCTTGAGCGACGCACGGTTCACGGACCGCCCGCCGGCATCGCGGTACATCGGGTCCTCGGCCAGTTCCGCCCGGCCGATGACGCGGCAGAAGCTCGCGAACTGGCGGTCGTTGCCCACCGCCAGGAAGATCGGATCGGTGCCGGTGTTGAGCGCGTCGTAGGGGTAGATGTTCGGGTGCGCATTGCCGGTGCGCTTCGGCGTGCGGCCGTCCATGAACCAGTTGGCGGCATGCGGGTGCAACAGGGAGAGGCCGCTGTCGTACAAGGCCGCTTCCACGAACTGGCCGCGGCCGCTGCGTTGGCGCTCCTGCAGCGCGAGCAGCACGCCGATCACCGCATTGAGCCCGGTCACCATGTCCACAACCGGCAGGCCGACACGCAGCGCATCGCCGGAGGCTTCGCCGTTGACGCTCATGATGCCGGTCATGGCCTGCACCGCGGCGTCGTAGCCCGGCAACGCGCCGAGTGGACCATCCGTGCCGAAGCCCGACACGCGGCACCAGATCAGCCCGGGAAAGCGCTTCGACAACTCGTCGTAGCCGATGCCCCAGCGCTCCATCGTGCCGGTCTTGAAGTTCTCGATCAGCACGTCGGCCTCGGCCACCAGGGACAGCAAGGCTTCGCGGCCTTCTTCGCTGCCGAGATCCAGCGCCATGGTGCGCTTGTTGCGGTTGAGCCCGTGGTAGTACGAGGCGACGCCGTCGCGGAAGGGCGGGCCCCAGGTGCGGGTGTCATCGCCCTGCGGCGGCTCGACCTTCAGCACGTCGGCGCCGTGGTCGCCGAGGATCTGGCCGCAGTAGGGGCCGCCGAGGATGCGCGAGATGTCGAGCACGCGGATGCCCGCGAGTGCGCCGGTGTTGGGGATGCTGTTGTTCATTGCGGGCGTAGAAGGTGTGAAGATTTCGTAGCGAGATCGGTGGCCGCAGTAGAAAGATTCATACCTTCTCAATCCAGTTGCGCGCCGGACTGCTTCACGACGCCGGCCCACTTGGTCATCTGCGTGCCGATGAACTTGCCGAGTTGATCCGGCGCATTCGACGGCGCGGGCTCCAGTCCTTGCGACGCAAAGAGTTCCTTGACCCTGGGCGTGGCCAGCACTTCGACAAAGGCCTTGTTGAGCTTGGCGATGCGATCGGGCGGCGTGCCGGCCGGCGCGACGATGCCGAAGAACACGCTCACGTCGTAGCCGGGCACGCCCTGCTCGGCCACGGTCGGCACGTCGGGCAAGGCCTGCGAGCGCGTCGCGGTGGTCACGCCGAGCGCGCGTAGCTTGCCGGACTTGACGTAGGGCAGGGCGGTGAGCACGTCGGTGAAGCTCATGCTGACCTGGCCGCCGAGCAGGTCGGTCAGCGCCGGGCCGGTGCCCTTGTACGGAATGTGTTGCAGGTCGACGCCGGCCAGGGTGTTGAACATCACGCCGGCCAGGTGCGACGAAGCGCCATTGCCGGACGATGCATAGCTCAGCTTGCCCGGATTGGCCTTGGCATAGGCGATCAGTTCCTTCACGTTCTTCGCGGGCACGCTCGGGTTCACGACCAGGATGTTCGGCAGGTGGCCGACCTGGATGACGGGCGCGAAGCTCTTGACCGGGTCGTAGTTGACCTTGCGGTAGAGGCTCGAATTGATGGCCAGCGGGCCCGAGGTGCCGAACAGCAGCGTCTGCCCATCGGGCGCGGCGCGCGACACGTACTCGGCGCCGATGTTCCCGCCAGCACCCGCGCGGTTCTCCACGATCATCGGTTGGCCGAGGCGGTCCTTCATCTCGGCGGCGAGCGTGCGCGCCATGGCGTCGGTCGGGCCGCCGGGCGGGAAAGGGATGACCAGCATGATGGGCTTGTCGGGATAGGCGTCCGCATGCGCGGTCGTGGCGAGCGGCAGGGCGGTGGTGAAGGCCAGCGCGATGGCGACGGTCTGGATCAGTTTCATTTCTTGTCTCTCTCTTGGGGTGTCCGGTCGTTCAGGCGGCGACGGTGGCGGCGATGGGTGCGGGAGCGGTCCAGTCGGCAGGGATGCCCGTCGGCGCCAACGGGTCGCGCGGCAGCACGCGGTGCAGCAGCACGAGTTGCGCCCACTCGATGCGTTGGGCCGAGTCGGCGCGCGCGCCCTCCCAGGCCATCGCGATGGCGCTGGCGCAGTGGTACAGGGCCGAGGCAGCCTGACGAGCGATGACATCGCCGTCCTTGGCGGCTGCAGATGCGCTGGCAGCGAGTGCGCAGGCGCGGTCCAGCGCGCCTCGCAACGCCTTCGAGAAAGCAGGCGCCAACGGCGCATCGTCGAGCAGCGCGCCGAAGTGCGCCTGCAAGGCGGGCAGCGAGTTCTCGCGCGTCACGGCGCGGATCACGTCGAGCGCGACGATGTTGCTGGTGCCTTCCCAGATCGAGCCCAGGTGCGCATCGCGCACGAGCCGCGGGTCGGCCCATTCCTCGATGTAGCCGCAGCCGCCGCGCACTTCCATCGCGTCGCCCGTGACCTTGCGCGCGTCGCGGCAGGCGCGGAACTTGATGAGCGGCGTGAGGATGCGCAGCAGCGGGTAGGCCGCCGCTTCACCGCCGTCGGAACGCATCAGCGCCTGCGCCGTCTGGAACACCATCGTGCGGGCCTGCTCGGCCGGCAGGCGCAGCTTCTGCAACTGCTTCTGCATCAGCGGCATGTCGGCCAAGCGCTTGCCGAAAGCGCGGCGCTCGCTCGCGATGTACTCGGCTTCGGCGCAGGCGCGGCGCATGAGGCCGGCGGCGCGCACGCCGTTCGACAGGCGCGAGTTGTTGACCATGTCGGCCATCTGCACGAAGCCGCGGCCCTGTTCGCCGACCAGGTAGGCGATGGCGCCCTCGAGCCGGATCTCGCCGCTGGCCATCGAGCGGGTGCCGAGCTTGTCCTTGAGGCGGATGATGCGGTAGTGGTTGTGCGCGCCGTCCTCGAGTTCGCGCGGCAGCAGGAACAGCGACACGCCCTTCATGCCGGCGGCCGAGCCCTCGACACGCGCCAGCACCATCGCGAAGTCGGCATCGGGGTTGGAGCAGAACCACTTGTCGCCGGTCAGGCGCCACTGGCCCTGGTCGTCCTGCGTGGCGCGGGTCTGCGTGGCCGCGATGTCGGAGCCTGCGGCCTGCTCGGTCATGAACATCGCGCCCTGCGCCAGTTCATCGAAGTCGAGCGACTGGAAGCGCGGCAGGTAGCGCTCGACCAGTTCGGGGCTGCCGAACTTCTTCAATGTGCGTGCGAGCGAATCGGTCATCGAGACGGGGCAGCACAGGCCGAACTCGGCCTGCACGAACAGGTAGGTCAGCACGTACTTGACGAGCGGCGGCATGCGGCCCTTCCAGCCCAGCGTCTCGTCGCGATGCGACATGGCGGCCAGGCCGAATTCGCTCAGCGCGATGCGCTCCATCTCGACGTAGGCGGGGTGCTTGTTGATGCGCTGTTGGTCGATGCCGGTGCGCGTGCGCAGCGCCAGCGTCGGCGGGTGGATGTCGGCCGTGTGCGCGAGTTCGTCGAGCGGTCCGCCGGCCAGTGCGCCGAGGCGCTCGAAGTGCGGCTGCATGTGGCGCAGCAGGTCATGTGGGAGGTAGAGCGCGAGCAGCTTGTGCAGTTCGCTGTCGGTGGTGAAGAGGTTCTGGCCGTGGCGGTCGGGCACGGGATGGGCGGCGTCTGCGGCGGTGGGGGCCATGCGTTGTCTCCTTGTCTGGCGCGGATTGTTGGCGCGGCGACGATATCTGTCTAATATCGAATTTGACTGGTCTGATTTGATTGGGCTATCGATGGAATTGCGCCACCTGCGTTACTTCACGGTGCTGGCCGAGGAACTGCACTTCGGCCGCGCCGCGCGGCGGCTGTCGATCTCGCAGCCGCCGCTGAGCGTGGCGATCCGGCAGCTGGAGGAGTCGGTCGGCGCGCGGCTGTTCGAGCGCAACAGCAAGGAGGTGCGGCTTACGCCGGCGGGCGATGCGCTGCGTGCCTCGGCGCAGACCCTGCTGCGACAGGCCGAGGAGGCCGCACTTGAGGCACGCGACGTGTCGAAGGGCTCGGCCGGGCGCCTGCGCATCGGCTTCGTCGGCGCGATGCTTTACCGGGGCTTGCCGCAGGCGCTGGCGAGCTTCCAGGCGGCGCATCCTGCGGTGCGCGTGTCGCTGTCGGAGTTGAACTCGGGCCAGCAGATCACCGAGCTGCTGCACGATCGCATGGACGTCGGCTTTGTGCACACGAGCCGCATGCCGGCAGAGTTGCAGCAGGTGCTGTTGCTGTCGGAGCCCTTCATGGTGTGCGTGCCGGCATCGCATCGGCTGGCGCGGCGCCGCAGCGTGGGCCTCGCGAGCCTTCGTGACGAGCCCTTCGTGCTGTTCTCGCGCGAGGCTTCGCCGGACTATCACGAGCGCATTCTTTCGATCTGCGCGGGCGCGGGCTTCCGGCCCGAGGTGCGGCATGAGGTGCGGCACTGGCTGTCGGTGGTGTCGCTGGTCTCGCAGGGCATGGGTGTCGCGCTGGTGCCGAGTGCGTTGCAGCATGCGGCGCTGCGCGGGGCGGTGTTTCGGCCGTTGGAGGAAGACGTGGCCGGGTCGGATGCGTTTTGCGTGTGGCGCAGCGGGCCGGACAACGCGGTGGTGCAGAACTTCCTGAAGGCGGTGAAGGACGGGCGCTGAGGCGCGGTCTCGCAGCCAACTGCGGGACAGCGCGCAAGGCTTGCACTCCGCTATCCTCCACGCCCCGGATCACAAGGAGGAGAGATCGCCATGAAGTTCAGATTGCTGGCCTTGCCGCTGGCCATGCTCGGCTGCTGCGCCGGCTTGGCGCAAGCAGCGCCCGAGGTCGATGAGGCCAGTTGGTTCACCGACACCTACAAGGAACTCATCGAGATCAACACGACCTATTCGGTCGGCAACACCACCGATGCCGCCAAGGCGATGCAGAAGCGCCTGCTCGATGCAGGCCTGCCCGCGGCGGACATCGAGGTGCTCGAGCCCTTCCCGAAGCGCGGCAACCTGCTCGCGCGCTACCGCGGCACCGGTGCGAAGAAGCCCTTGCTGCTGCTGGCGCACATCGACGTGGTGGAGGCGAAGAAGGAGGAGTGGAAGACCGATCCCTTCAAGCTGCAGGAGCAGAACGGGTACTACATCGCCCGCGGTGCCATCGATGACAAGGCCATGGCCTCCGCCTACGTGTCGGCGCTGGGCCAGTTGAAGCGCGAGGGCTTCGTGCCCAACCGCGACATCGTGCTGGCGCTCACGTCCGACGAGGAACGCGACGTGCCTTCCAACGGCGCCGCCTGGCTGATCAAGAACCGCCGTTCGGATGTGGACGCGGAGCTGGGCATCAACGAGGGCGGACGCGGTGAACTGAAGGGCGGCAAGCCCTCGGTCCATGTGATGCAGATCGGCGAGAAGACCTACCTCGACTACGCGTTCGAAGCGACCGGCCCAGGCGGCCACAGCGCGCGACCCACGCCCGACAACACGATCTACGACCTGGCCGACGCCTTGACGCGCCTGCGGCAGTACCGCTTCCCGGTGCAGTTGAGCGAGGCGACGCGCGTGTACTTCGAGCGTTCCGCACCCTTCCAGGAGCATGCGCTGGCCGCGGATTTCCGCGAGGTGGCAACCGGCAAGCCTTCGCAGGCAGCGATCGACCGGCTGTCGAATCGTTCATCCATCGTCGGGCTGCTGCGCAGCACCTGCGTGGCCACGCAAGTAGAGGCGGGCCATGCGCCGAATGCGCTGGCGCAACGCGCGAAGGCGACGGTCAACTGCCGCGCGCTGCCGGGTGACGACATCGCCGCCATCAAGGCGAAGCTCGACGAGATTGCCGGGCCGAAGGTCAAGGTGTCGCCGATCGAACTCAGCGACTCGGCGCCGGCTTCGCCGCTGAACCCGGCTTTCATGGGCGTGGTCGAGCGCATCAGCGAAGCCATGTGGCCCGGCGTGCCGGTGATCCCGACGATGGGCGTCAGCACGACCGACAGCTACCGCTTTCGCGCGGCCGGGATTCCGATGTATGGCGTCTCGGGGCTGTTCGTGGACCCGGAGAAGACGGGCGTGCATGGGCTCAACGAGAACATCGGCGTCCAGCAGTTGAAGGATGGGCGCGAGTTCATGTACCGGCTGATCAAGGGGCTGGCCTCGAATCCATAACAAGACTTGGTTTGGGCTCGGGGCAGAAGGTGTGAAAGATTTCGTAGCGAGGGCGCCGAGGTCGGGTCGCGGAGCGGAACCGCACTCTCGTGCGGTGAGCACCACAGGCCCGAGATCGGCGTCCGCAGTAGAAAGATTCACACCTTCTCAGCCGTTGCGGAAGATGAAGCTGTAGGCGTTGAGCGCCGGCACGCCGCCCAGGTGCGCATAGAGCACCTTTGAGCCTGCCGGAAACTCACCGAGCCGTACCTTCTCGATCATCCCGTGCATCGACTTGCCCTCGTACACGGGGTCGGTCAGCATGCCTTCCATGCGCGCGCACAGGCGGATGGCTTCCAGCGTTCCCTCGTTCGGCAGTCCGTACTCGGGGCCGCCGAAGCGCGCGTCGAGCACCACGTCCGTGTCGGCGATCTCGTGGCCGAGTTCGACCAGTTCGGCCGTGTTCCGCGCGATGCGCAGGATCTGGTCGTAGGTCTTCTCCGGCTTGGCCGATGCATCGATGCCGATCACGCGATCGGCCCGACCGTCGGCCGCGAAGCCCACCACCATGCCGGCCTGCGTGCTGCCCGTCACCGAGCAGACCACGATGTAGTCGAACTTGAAGCCCAGCTCGGCTTCCTGCTGCCGCACCTCCTCGGCGAAGCCCACGAAGCCGAGGCCACCCTTCGGATGCTCCGAGCAGCCGGCAGGGATCGGGAAGGGCTTGCCACCCGACTGGCGCACGCTCTCCATCGCGTCCTCCCAGCTCTTGCGGATGCCGATGTCGAAGCCGGCCGCGTCGAGGCGCACATCCGCACCCAGGATGCGCGACATTTCGATGTTGCCGACCCGGTCGTACACCGCATCCGAATAGTTGACCCAGTTCTCCTGCACCAGCACGCACTTCAGGCCCAGGTGTGCAGCCACCGCTGCCACCTGGCGCGTCTGGTTGGACTGGATGCCGCCGATCGACACCAGCGTGTCGTAGCCGCCTTCGAGCGCCTCGGGGATCAGGTACTCCAGCTTGCGTGTCTTGTTGCCGCCGAAGGCCAGGCCGCTGTTGCAGTCCTCGCGCTTGGCAAAGAGCTCGACCTTGCCGCCGAGATGGGCGCTGAGTCGCCGCAAGGGCTGGATCGGCGTGGGGCCGAAGGTCAGGGGATGGCGTTGGAATTTCTGCAGGTTCACTTGGCGATTCCTTGTTGAAGACGTGGGAGGAATCGTAGGAAGAATCGGCTGATCGATGGTTGCAAAGATGGGGCGGTTGGCGATACTCACGTGGACGGAAAGATGAATCGGCAGCTGATTATTTTGAGAGAGCTTGAATGCGCACAACAAAATTGCAAGCCAAGGGCGAGCTTGACCGCACCGATCGCGCCATCCTCCGCGCGCTGCAACGCGACGCCTCGGTGTCGAACGTGGCGCTCGCCGCCAAGGTCAACCTGAGCGCGCCCGCGTGCCTGCGCCGCGTCGAGCGACTCAAGTCGATGGGGCTGATCAAGAAAGTGGTGGCACTGCTCGATCCAACGGCGATGGACGCCGGCACGCTCGTGATGATCGGCGTGGTGCTCGACCGCTCGACGCCCGAGTCCTTCGCTGCGTTCGAGAAGGCGGTGCAGAAGGTGTCGGGCTGTCTGGAATGCCACTGCGTGACCGGCGAGTTCGACTACTTCATGATGGTGCGCACGCGGGACAACGAGAGCTACAACCGGCTGCATGCCGAGCAGCTGCTCTACCTGCCGGGCGTGCGGCAGGTGCGGACCTTCATGGCGTTGAAGCAGGTGCTGTCGACGACGCAACTGCCGATCGCGGCGTGATCAGGCGTACAGCGGCTCTTCCGCCATCGCCTCGCACTGGTCCTGCAGCATCTGCACCTGTCCCATCCAGTAGTCGCTGCTGCCGAACCATGGGAAGTTGATCGGGAAGATCGGGTCTTCCCAGCGGCGCGCGAGCCAGGCGCTGTAGTGGATGAGGCGCAGCGTGCGCAGGGGTTCGATGAGCGCCAGTTCGCGCCGGTCGAATTCGCGGAACTGTTCGTAGCCTTCGAGCAGACCGCTCAGTTGGCCGGTGCGCTGGCCGCGATCGCCGGATAGCAGCATCCACAGGTCCTGCACCGCGAAACCGGTGCGGGCGTCATCGAGGTCGACGAAGTGCGGGCCGCCGTCGGGGCGGTCGGTCGGGGTCCAGAGGATGTTGCCGGGGTGGCAGTCGCCGTGCAGGCGCAGGCTCTTGAACTCGTTGCCGAAGGCGCCCTTGGCATCCGTCGCGAGCGCGGTCTTGGCGATCATGTCGAGCGCCTCGGTGCAGTGCTTTTCCCACAGGCCTTGCACGTCGAGCGGAACCTTGTCGTGCTTCAGCAGCCAGTCGCGGGAAGCGGTGCCGAAGCTTTTCAAGTCCAAAGCCGGCCGTGCCACGAACGGCTTCTTCGCGCCCACCGTGTGGATGCGCGCAAGGAAGCGGCCGACCCATTCGAGCACCTCGAAATCGTCCAGCTCCGGCGGTCGGCCGCCGCGATAGGGGCTAACGCTGAAGGCAAAGCCGGCATGCTCGTGCAGCGTCCCGCCCTTGAGTTCCAGCGGCGCGACGGCGGGCACTTCGGCCGCGGTGAGCTCGGCCGAGAAGCCATGTTCCTCCATGATCTGCGCCTCGCTCCAGCGGCCCGGCCGGTAGAACTTGGCGACCACCACGCTGCGGTCTTCCAGGTGGATTTGATAGACACGGTTCTCGTAGGAACTGAGCGCCTGCAGGCGACCGTCGCCGTGCAGGTCGAGCGTCGCGAGGGCGTCGAGCACCACGTCCGGCGTGAGTGACTCGTAGGGGTGCGCGAGCGCGTTGGATGCAGACATGGGGTCGATTGTCGCCTTGGGCCTTGAACCGGCCCTACCGACGTATCGGCGCGGGTAAGTCCTAGCGCAACTCGCCACCGCGCAGAGGAGCGTTCCTCAATAATTTGCCGGCCATGACGATCCAGCGGATTGACGCGCATCAACACTTCTGGCGACCTGCAAGGGGCGACTATGGATGGCTGCGTGCGGACGACCCAGGGCTTGCGCCCCTGTACCGGGACTTCATGCCGACGGACTTGCAACCCACCTTGCAGACCCATCAGGTTGCGCAGACCGTGCTGGTGCAAGCCGCCGAGAGCGAGGCGGAGACCGAGTTCATGTTGAGCCTCGCCGAGTCCACGACCTTCATCGGCGGCGTGGTGGGCTGGGTCGACCTGAGCCGTGCGGAATCGACGTCGACGCTGGCGCGCTGGGCCGAGCGGCATCCGCACCTGAAGGGCGTGCGGCCGATGCTGCAGGACCTTGCCGACGCCGACTGGATCGCCCATGCGCCGTATGCAGACACGGTTCGCACGATGCAGCGCCTGGGCCTGCGCTTCGATGCGCTGGTGAAGCCGCAGCATTTGAGTGGGTTGCTGCGTTTCGTGCAGGCGTGGCCCGACTTGCCGGTGGTCATCGACCATGCCGCCAAGCCGCAACTTCGCGCGGGCTGGAATGCCGATTGGGCTGGCTCGTGGCGCCGCCAGATGGCCGAACTGGCCGCGCATCCGCAGGTGGTCTGCAAGTTCTCCGGGCTGCTCACCGAAGCGCCCGAAGCGGCAGGCGCGGCGGAATTGCGTCCGGTGTGGAGTCATTTGCTCGAATGCTTCGGACCCGACCGCCTGCTGTGGGGAAGCGACTGGCCCGTGCTCAACCTGGCGAGCGACTATGTGAACTGGATCGGCGTGGCCGACAGCCTGATCGGTGAACTGTCGGTCGATGAACAGGCCAGCGTCTGGCACGACACCGCCGCGCGCTTCTATGGCCTGGAGACTCGACTGCCTGAAGACGCTCTCACACCGGCACGCAGCACGGAGCTTCCCTCATGACGCCGAACGTCGTCATCCGCAACCTCAGCAAGTCCTTCCCCGGCGTGCGCGCGCTGGACCGTGCGCAATTCGAACTGCTGCCCGGCGAGGTGCACGCGCTCATGGGCGAAAACGGCGCGGGCAAGTCGACGCTGATGAAAGTGCTGGCCGGCGTCTACCAGAAAGACGAAGGCGAGATCCTCGTCGATGGCCGACCGGTCGACATCGACAGCCCGCGCGCCGCGCAGGCCTTGGGCATCGGCATCGTGCATCAGGAACTCAACCTGATGAACCACCTGAGCGCCGCGCAGAACATCTTCATCGGCCGCGAGCCGCGCGGGCGCTTCGGCGTCTTCCTCGACGAGGATGCGCTCAACGCGAAGGCCGACGTGATCTTCCAGCGGCTGCACCTGAAGCTGGACCCGCGCACGCTGGTCGGCGACCTCACGGTGGCGAAGCAGCAGATGGTCGAGATTGCCAAGGCGCTGTCCTTCGACTCGCGCGTGCTGATCATGGACGAGCCCACCGCCGCGCTCAACAACGCCGAGATCGAGGAGCTGTTCCGTGTCGTGCGGCAGTTGCAAGGCGAAGGCGTAGGCGTGGTCTACATCTCGCACAAGATGGACGAGCTGCGCCAGATCGCCAACCGCGTCACGGTCATGCGTGACGGCCAGTACATCGCGACCGTGCCGATGGCCAGCACGCCGATGCAGTCCATCATCAGCATGATGGTCGGCCGCGAGCTGAACCAGGAGGTGCCGGACATTCCGGACACTTCAGCGAATCCGGTCGTGCTGACGGTCAGGGGCCTGCGGCGCGGCGCGGTCATCAAGAACGTGGGCTTCACATTGCGCAAGGGCGAGATTCTCGGCTTTGCCGGCTTGATGGGCGCGGGCCGCACGGAGGTGGCACGCGCGGTGTTCGGCGCCGACCCCATCGAGGCGGGCGAGATCGAGGTGCATGGAAAGCGCGTGACGATCCGTTCGCCGCAGGACGCGGTGGGCCACGGCATCGGCTACCTCTCGGAGGACCGCAAGCACTTCGGCCTGGCCACGGGCCTGGATGTCGAGACCAACGTGGTGCTGTCGAGCCTCAATCGCTTCACCAAGGCCGGCATGTTCCTGGACCAGGTTGCGATCGAGAAGACCGCGGGGGACTACATCCGGCAGCTCAGCATCAAGACGCCGTCGGCGCAGCAGCTGGTGCGGCTGCTCTCGGGCGGCAACCAGCAGAAGATCGTGATTGCCAAGTGGCTGCTGCGCGACTGCGACATCCTGTTCTTCGACGAGCCCACGCGCGGCATCGACGTTGGCGCCAAGAGCGAGATATACAAGCTGCTGAACGCGCTGGCCGCGCAAGGCAAGGCCATCGTGATGATCTCCTCCGAGCTGCCCGAGGTGCTGCGCATGAGCCACCGCATCCTGGTGATGTGCGAGGGCCGCATCACCGGCGAGCTGAAGGCCCACGAGGCGACACAGGAAAAGATCATGCACCTGGCCACCCTGCGCGAGAGCGCCACAACCCCCGCCTGAAGCGCCCAGATGGCCAACCCAACGACCACCACCACTGCATCGACGACCACCGCCGCGCCTTCCTCGGGCATCGCGGCGCGCCTGTTCCGCCCGGCCACGCGCCAGAAGCTGCTGGCCTTCGCGAGCCTGCTGGTGCTGATGATCTTCTTCAGCTTCGCCTCGTCGAACTTCATGCAGACCGACAACATGGTCGCGATCCTGCAGGCCACGGCGGTGAACGGCGTGCTGGCGATTGCCTGCACCTTCGTGATCGTCACCGGCGGCATCGACCTGTCGGTGGGCACGATGATGACCTTCTGTGCGGTGATGGCCGGCGTGGTGCTCACGCATTGGGGCATGCCGCTGTGGCTCGGCGTCGCGGCGGCGATCCTGTTCGGCGCGCTGTGCGGCTTCGTGTCGGGTGTGCTGATCGCCAAGCTCAAGGTGCCGCCGTTCATCGCGACGCTCGGCATGATGATGTTGCTCAAGGGCCTGTCGCTGGTCATCTCGGGCACGAAGCCGATCTACTTCAACGACACGCCGGGCTTCACCTACATCTCGCAGGAATCGCTGATCGGCGACCTGATCCCGGCGCTGCCGATTCCGAATGCGGTGCTGATCCTGTTCATCGTGGCCGTCGTCGCGAGCATCGTGCTGAACAAGTCGGTGCTCGGCCGCTACACCTTCGCGCTGGGCAGCAACGAGGAGGCGGTGCGCTTGTCGGGCGTGAACGTGGACTTCTGGAAGATCGTGGTGTATTCGGTGAGCGGTGCGATCTGCGGCATCGCCGGCCTGCTGATCGCCTCGCGCCTCAACTCGGCGCAGCCGGCGCTGGGGCAGGGCTACGAGCTGGATGCGATCGCGGCGGTGGTCATCGGCGGCACCTCGCTGAGCGGCGGTACGGGCACGATCATCGGCACCATCATCGGCGCGTTCATCATGAGCGTGCTGACCAACGGGCTGCGCATCATGTCGGTGGCGCAGGAGTGGCAAACCGTCGTGACCGGCGTCATCATCATCCTCGCTGTGTACATGGACATCCTGCGCCGCAAGAAGCAGTAGCCGGCGCGTTTTCTTTCATCACCTGGAGACACGAAGCATGAAGAGAAGAGCAGTGAACATCGCCGCGGTGCTGGCCGCATCGCTGGGCCTGAGCGGCGTCGCATTCGCACAGGAAACGTACATCCCGCTGATTTCCAAGGGCTTCCAGCACCAGTTCTGGCAAGCGGTGAAGCAGGGCGCCGACCAGGCCGCGAAGGACTACAAGGTCAAGGTCACCTTCGAAGGCCCGGAGACCGAGGCCATGGTCGACAAGCAGATCGACATGCTCTCTGCCGCGCTCGCCAAGAAGCCGCAGGCACTGGGCTTTGCCGCGCTCGACAGCAAGGCCGCGATCCCGCTGCTGAAGAAGGCGCAGGCCGCGAAGATCCCGGTGGTGGCTTTCGACTCGGGCGTGGACAGCGACATCCCGGTGACCACCGCGACGACGGACAACAAGGCCGCCGCCGCGCTGGCGGCCGACAAGATGGCCGAACTGATCGGCAAGTCCGGCGAGGTGGCGCTGGTGGTGCACGACCAGACCAGCCGCACCGGCGTCGACCGGCGCGACGGCTTCCTCGAACGCATGAAGTCGACGTATCCCAATATCAAGATCGTCAGCGTGCAATACGGCGGCGGCGACCAGTTGAAGTCCACCGAGATCGCCAAGTCGATCCTGCAGGCCTCGCCCAACCTCAAGGGCATGTTCGGCGCGAACGAAGGCTCGGCCATCGGCGTGGTGAATGCGGCCAAGGAGACCAAGCGCAAGATCGTGATCGTCGGCTACGACTCGGGCAAGCAGCAGAAGGACGCGATCAAGGACGGCACCATGGCCGGCGCGATCACGCAGAACCCGGTGGGTATCGGCTACAAGACGGTCGAGGCGGCGGTGAAGGCGCTCAAGGGCGAGACGCTGCCAAAGGTGATCGACACGGGCTTCTACTGGTACGACAAGAGCAACATCGCGGATCCGAAGATCGCGGCTGTCCTGTACGACTGATCACGAATGCAACACGTCCTCGCGCTCGACCTTAAGGACGACCCGGCCCTGATCGCCGAGTACGAGGCTCATCACCGCGCGGTGTGGCCCGAGGTGCAGGCGCACCTGCGGCGCCACGGCGTGACGGAGATGAAGATCTACCGGCTCGGCACCCGCATGGTGATGGTGATGCACACCGACGACACGGTCTACGACGCGGCGCGCATGCAGGCCGCGAGCGAGTCCGATCCGGTGCTGGTCGAGTGGGAGGCGCTGATGTGGAAGTTCCAGGCGCCCACGCCGTGGACGCCGAAGGGCAGCAAGTGGATCGAGCTGCAGAAGGTGTTCGACTTCAGGTCGCCGCCGGTTTAGCGCTGCGTCAGGCCGTCTTGATCATCGACAGCATGTGCCCCACGCGCGGGTGGCTCTTGCCGCCCAGCACTTCGAGATAAGCCGCATGCACGGCCTCCGGCCCGCGATGGTGGTCGACCACCAGCCAGGGCGCGGCCTCGTCGGTGACCTGCGCGGTGAAGTCGCGCCACCCTTCCAGCAGCTTGCGGTTGAGTTCCGCGGCACCCCACTCCTCGCTGCGTTTCTTGACCTGTGCCGGTGCGAAGAACAGCGTCGCCTTCGGCCCCGGCAGGTTCTTCGCGCCGCCCAGTTGCTCCACGTGCGTGCCGCCGATCGAACTGCTGAACTTCAGGTTGACGAAGCGCGTGTGGACCTCCAGCCGGAAGGCCGCGTTGCCGGCGAAGTCGACGTACACGCAGGCCGCGTCGGTCGGGATCTGGTCCAGTTCGTCGTAGCCGACCACGCGGCTGTAGCAGCCCAGGCTTTCGCAGAACAGCTTGTTGCCGGGCGAGGTCAGGCCGATCACCTCGATGCCCTCGCGCTGCGCCAGCATGAAGGCCGTGCCATAGGCCGTCTTGCTCGATGCGCTGGACAGCAGCACCGTGTCGGCGCCGAAGAACTTGTTCTCCGCGAGGAAGTCGTCGATCAGCCAGGAGGTCATGAACAGCGGGCGCATCAGCGCCTGCACATCCTCGGTGTCTGCCGTGTAGAGCGGGTCGGCGCTGCAACGCATGTAGCGGTTGTAGACGCCGTGCAGTTCGGCGCGGTGCGGGGCCGCGTCGACGAAGCTGTCGGGCTTGAGCCGGTCGGCCTGCAGCACGACCTGGTCGGCCATCGGGAAGTAGCCGTACAGGCGCTCGCCCACTGCCACGCCAGGGTTCAGCGACTGCACCACGGTGCCGAAGCCCCACACCGGGATCACGCCCCAGCCCTCTTCACCGCTCGGGAAGAAGTTCCAGTAGCTCATCGCCGCGCCGAAGGCGGCGTAGGTGATGTTGTTGGCGGTGAGCGCGAAGGTGTCGATGCGTACGCGCACTTGCCCGGGGGCCAGGGGCGCATCCGCGCTGGTGCGCAGGCGTGCGGTGGGCAGGGCGTCCTTGCGGGCGAGCAGGGTGGTGGTCATGAGGTAGGTCTCCGGGCCTGAACCTTAGCGCACCCCGACGGCGCGCGCACGAAAAAAAGCCCCGGCCGCCTCGAGGGCGACGGCCGGGGCTCCGAAATCCTGCGGCTTTGCCGCAGCGGCTGGATCAGACGATTTCGAGGTTCACGTCGATGTTGCCACGGGTGGCATTCGAATAGGGGCAGACCTTGTGCGCGGTCTCGACCAGCAGCTTCTTCTGCGCGTCGTCCAGGCCCGGCAGCGTGATGGCCAGCGTGACCGCGATGCCGTAGGCGGCGCCGCCGTTGATCGGGCCGAGCGAGACCTTGGAGTCGATCGCCACGTCGTCCGGCACCTTGACGCTGATCTTCGGGCCGACGGCCTTCATGGCGCCGATGAAGCAGGCGGCGTAGCCGACGGCGAAGAGCTGCTCGGGGTTGGTGCCGGCCTTGCCCGAACCGGGTGAGCTCAGCTTGACGTCGATCGCTCCATCGCTGGATTTGCCGGCGCCGTCGCGGCCGCCGGTGGTGTGGGCTTCAGCGGTGTAGAGAACCTTGTCGAGTGCGGTGGTCATGTCTGTCGTTCCTTGGGTGGGTGGGTGAAAAATGCTTCTCTGGCGAAGCGGTGAAGAAATCCTATGCAGCGGCCTTGATGCGATCCCGCAATGTCTGGAGCTGGCGCGTGAGGCCGACCAGTTCGTCGATCGAGCATTCGCTCGCCGCCATCAGGCACGCCGGCACGCTCGCGGCCTTGGCCTTGAGCTTTCGGCCAGCCGCCGTCAGCGTGATGTGCACGCGCCGTTCGTCCGCCACGTCGCGCAGCCGCGTGACGAGTCCGTTGGCTTCGAGCCGCTTGAGCAGGGGCGTCAGCGTGCCGGAGTCGAGCGAGAGCTGCGTGCCCAGTTCCGACACCATCAGCCCGTCGCGCTCCCAGAGCGCCAGCATGACGAGGTATTGCGGATAGGTGAGGTGGAGCTTGTCGAGCAGCGGCTTGTAGAGCCGGGTCATGGCGAGCGACGCGGAGTACACCGCGAAGCAGAGCTGGTTGTCCAGCTTCAGCATTTCGTCGGTGGTAGGGGCGTTGCGCATGGGTTGAATTCTAGGGTCCAATTGAATTGCGTGCAATTTAATTGGATTGCCCACGCCCGGGACAGGGATTCGCAGCGCGGCTTGCGCGCGAAAGAACCGGCACGGCTATCAGGCGGTTGATCCGTCTTTCGACAGCAACTACAGCATCCACTCGATCGGCAGGATCCGCAGGAAGTCGACCCAGCCGCGGCGCATGGCGGTGGATCCCGGCTCGGTCGTGTAGCGCGTCTCGCCTTGCGCGCCGCGTTCGACCCATTCGAGGCTGTCGCCATCGGGCAGCAGGCGCACCTCGTAGGCTTCGTTGGGCAGCAGTCCGTCGAGCTTGGTCGACAGCGCATTGGCAAGCACCGGGCTGTCGATGACCATGCCCATCTCGGTGTTGAGCCGGGCCGAGCGCGGGTCGAGATTGAAGGAGCCGACGAAGACACGGTTGCGGTCCTTCGAGAAGGTCTTCGCATGCAGCGCCGCCGCTTTGGTCGTGCCGCTGCCGCTGCCGGGCAGCCCACGCGGCACGTCGTCGTTGTCCTTGACCGATGGCAGCGCTGCGCCGGGCTTGAGTTCGTAGAGGATGACGCCGGCCTTGAGCAGGTCCTTGCGGTACTTGGTGTAGCCGGCGTGCACCGGCGACACATCCGTCGCCGAGAGCGAATTGGTCAGCACGCGCACCTTCACGCCGCGCCGGGCCAGCGCCATCAGTCCTTCGGAGCCCTCCTTGCCCGGCACGAAGTAGGGCGAGACCAGGTCGAGCTGGCGGTCCGGCCGGCCCATGGCCTTCTCGAGCTGCGGCAGGAGCTGGAACTCGGTGCGATCGGAGGTCGACAGCGTCTTGGCCGGGTCGTCGTTGATCACGTGCGCCGTGGTCCATTCGAAGGGAATTCGGTCCTCCACGATCTGCGTCACCAGCGCCGTCTTCTGGACGACTTCCAGGTAGCGCTTGGCTTCCTCGCTCTCGTGGACCTTCTGCCAGCCGGCCCGCAGCAGCGCCGGGCCGCCGGCGTCGGACGGCGGGATCACGCTGGCCGCGGGGTACGCGGAGGGGCTGTTCCAGAACAGGTCGAACTCGTTCGACACCTCCTGCACCACCGCGCCGATCGCCAACACGTCCAGGTCCTGGAAGCCGACCTGGGTGTTGGCGCCGAAGTATTCGTCGCCGATGTTGCGCCCTCCCACGATCGCCGCCTGGTTGTCGGCGGTGAAGGACTTGTTGTGCATGCGGTGGTTGACGCGCGTGAAGTCGAAGGTGAAGTCAGCCAGCCGCGCCTTGCGGTTGGCGAAGGGGTTGTAGAGGCGGACCTCGATGTTGGGATGCGCGTCCAGCGCGGCCAGCGTCGGGTCGAGGCCCTTGGTGTTGGCATCGTCGATCAGCATGCGAACGCGCACGCCGCGCTCCGCCGCCTCCCACAAGGCTTGCCAGAGGAGTTGGCCGGTGGTGTCGGAATGCCAGATGTAGTACTGAACGTCGATGCTGCGTTGCGCCGCGCGTGCCAGCGCGATGCGGGCCGCGAAGGCCTCGGGCGCCACCGGCAGCGGATGGATGCCGGACTGGTTCGGATGCGCGGCGACGCGTTGTCGCAGGGCCTGGCCGAGCCGGGTGTCCGCGGTTTGCGTGAGGGCCGAGGTGGGTGTGCGCTCGACCTTGCCGGGCAATGAAGAGCAGGCCGAAACAAGGAGGGCGACGCACAAGACTGCGAAAGCGCGAAAGGCGGGCGACATCGTGATCACGGCGGCTCCTTGGTGGCAGAGCCGCATTCTAGGCACGGGGCCTTTTTGTGAACTGATGTTTCTACGACTTGCCCGGCAGCATCCACATGGGTGCGGAACTCTTGCCAGTCCTGGCCACTTCGCCGCAATAGTCCTTCGCGGCGAACTTGGCCTGGGCGCGCGGGGCAGGGATGCCGACCCAGTGCATGGTGAGGCTCTCCTGCAGCGTCCCGTCCTTCGACACCTTGGTACGCGTGTCGTCGCGCTCGGCAAAGCCGATGCTGACGGGGCCGGCGGCGTGGCGCTGGTCGTCGAGTGGCCAGGAACAGACCATGAGGTAGCGCGGGCCCTGCTCGCCGGTCATCGGCGGCTTGGGCGTATCGAATTCGCGGCGCACCGTGGACAGGCCCTGGGTGGGCTGGTAGGCGGTCTGGCCGACTGCGGTGACCTTGCCGTCGTCATCGACGGCGAAGGCCGCCGAGGCGCCTGGGTTGGAGGGATTGCCCGGCACCACGACGTTGGCGTTCAGGGTGTAGTGCTGGCCCTTGTTCTTGCCCCGATAGGACATGTGGCCGATGATCCAGGCGGAGGCCGCTGGCACCGGCGCGGGCGGTGTCTGGGCAAAGGCCGTGACCATTGCGCTCCATGCGGCGACGCCCAGGAAGGAACGCGAAAAAGCGCGGGCGCGCGGCCCGCGGCGGGTGGTGTTCATGGCGGTGGGGCTCCTCGTGTCGGGAACGAACCGCCACTCTGTCACACAGTCCTATCGCCCGGTGAATTTCGACGGCCGACGCTCCACAAAAGAGCGTATGCCTTCCGCCGCGTCCTCGCTGTTGGACAGGCGCTTCTGCGTCTCGATGAACTCGGCCACCGCCACCAGCGGCCCCTGCTCTACGGCCTTGATGATGTTGAGGCGTGTGGCCACCACCGCCAGCGGCGCTTGTGCGGCGATGCGCTGCGCAATCGCCAGCGCCGCATCGAGTTCCTGCCCGGCCGGCACCACCTTCTGCACGAAGTTGAGGCGATAGGCCTCGGCGCTGTCGAACTCGTCGGCCGTCAGCAGGTGCAGCATCGCATTGCCCACGCCGGCGCGCTCGGCCATGCGCAGCGTGGCGCCGCCCGTGGCCATGATCCCGCGCTGCACTTCCAGTTGGGAGAAGCGGCAGTTGTCCGCCGCGACCACGATGTCGGCGCCCAGCATCAGCTCGATGCCGACCGTGAAGCAGATGCCCTTGACCGCCACCACCATCGGCTTGGTGCGGCGGCGGTAGTCCGGCAGGCCGAAGTCGTGCGGCTCCACCAGCCCGGCCGGAATCGCCTTCTCGCCGCGCCGCATGTATTCGGCCACCGCCGGCAGGTCGAGCCCCGCGGTGAAGTGGTCGCCGAAGGCATGCAGCACGCCCACGCGCAATTCGGGGTCGTCATCGAGCCTCGTGTAGGCCTCGGCCAGTTGCTTGAACATCGGCGGCGTCCAGCCGTTGCGCTTGGCCGGGCGGTTGATGCCGATCAAGAGCACGTGGCCGAGCACCTGGGTGTCGATGCAGCCTTCTGCGGGCGGGGTGGTGGGGGTGGCGGTCATTGGGTGCTTGTCTCCTTGTTGGTAGGGTCGATCTCAGTACGAGTAGACGCCGCGCTTCGTCTTGCGCCCCAGTTGCCCTGCCGCGACCATCTCCTTGAGCAGCGGGCACGGGCGGTACTTCGAATCGCCGAACTGCTCGAGGTACACCTCCATCACGGCCAGGCAGACGTCCAGGCCGATCATGTCGGCCAGCGCCAGCGGGCCGATCGGCTGGTTGCAGCCGAGCTTCATGCCGTCGTCGATGTCCTGCGCGGTGGCGATGCCTTCGGACAGCACGAAGAAGGCCTCGTTGATCATCGGGATCAGGATGCGGTTGACGACGAAGCCCGGTGCGTTCTTGACGGTGATCGGCGACTTGCCGAGCTTTACGGCCAGTTCCTTCACCGCATCGTGCGTGGCATCGCTGGTGAGGTAGCCGCGAATGATCTCGACCAGCGCCATCATCGGCACCGGGTTGAAGAAATGCATGCCGATGAAGCGGTCGGCGCGCGAGGTGGCGGCGGCCAGTTGCGTGATCGAGATGGAGGAGGTGTTCGACGCGATGATGACCTCGGGCGCGACCAGTTCGTCGACCTGCTTGAGGATCTTGAGCTTGAGCGCGTGGTTCTCGGTCGCGGCCTCGATCACGAGTTGTGCGGACTTGAGGTCTTCGTAGTTGGTCGAGCCCTTGATCAGGCCCAGCGCGGTCGCCTTCTGCGCCTCGGTCAGCTTTTCCTTCTTGATCAGGCGGTCGAGGCTGCCCGAGACCGTGGCCAGCCCCTTGTCGACCGCCGCCTGTGCGACGTCGACCATCACGACGTTGACGCCCACCACCGCGCATGCCTGCGCGATGCCGTTGCCCATGGTGCCGGCGCCGATGATGCCGACCGTTTGAATAGCCATTTGGAAAGCTCCTGGAGTTGCTGTGAAAAGGGGAGGCGGACGTGCGCCCGCAAAAGTCCGCCATTTTGGGCCACGCGGTGCACTAAAGTCCGTCCCCATGACGACGATCGGCACCCCCCTTTCCCCCTCCGCAACCCGCGTGTTGCTCCTCGGCTCCGGCGAACTCGGCAAGGAGGTGCTGATCGCCCTCCAGCGCCTCGGCGTCGAAACCATCGCGGTCGACCGCTACGAGAACGCGCCCGGCCAACAGGTGGCGCACCATGCGCGCACCATCACGATGAGCGACCCCGCCGCGCTCAAGGCGCTGATCGAGGCGGAAAGGCCGATGCTCGTGGTACCCGAGATCGAGGCCATCGCCACGCCGATGCTGCAGGAGCTGGAAGACGCTGGCGTGGTGCGCGTGATCCCCACCGCACGCGCCGCCCGCCTCACGATGGACCGAGAAGGCATCCGCCGCCTGGCGGCAGAGACCTTGAGCCTGCCCACCAGCCCGTACAAGTTCTGCGACTCGCTGGCCGAGCTGCAGGCCGCGATCGATGGCGGCATCGGTTACCCCTGCGTGGTCAAGCCCGTGATGAGCAGCTCCGGCAAGGGCCAGAGCAAGATCGACGGCCCGGCCGACGTGCAGAAGGCCTGGGACTACGCCATGGCCGGCGGCCGCGTGAGCCACGGCCGCGTGATCGTCGAAGGCTTCATCGACTTCGACTACGAAATCACGCTGCTGACGGTGCGCTCCGTCGGAGCCGATGGCCAGGTGCAAACCTCCTTCTGCGAACCGATCGGGCACTTGCAGGTGAGCGGCGATTACGTCGAAAGCTGGCAGCCGCATCCGATGTCTACGGTGGCGTTGCAAAAGGCGCAGCAGATCGCGCAGGCCGTGACGGCGGACCTGGGCGGTCAGGGACTCTTTGGCGTCGAACTGTTCGTCAAGGGCAATGAAGTCTGGTTCAGCGAAGTCAGCCCGCGCCCGCACGACACCGGCATGGTGACGATGGCGACGCAATGGCAGAACGAGTTCGAACTGCATGCGCGCGCCATCCTCGGCCTGCCGGTGGACACCACGCTCAAGAGCGCGGGTGCGAGCGCGGTGATCTATGGCGGCGTCGATGCGAAGGGCATCGTGTTCGATGGCGTGGCCGAGGCGATGCGCGTGCCGGGCGCGGACGTGCGGCTGTTCGGCAAGCCGGAGAGCTTCGTCAAGCGGCGCATGGGCGTGGCGCTCGTGCACGCGGAAGACGTTGATACGGCGCGCAGCCGGGCACGCGAGGCGGCGGCTTGCGTCAAGCCCCGCGTGGCGGGCTGACAGGCTCCATCAGGATCGCGCCGAACGGGTCTCGGCCGTCGTCCGGGCGGTGCCTGTTCCGGCGTGCGCGGCGCCATCGCATGTCGCCTGCGCGACGCGGCATGCGTGCCAGCGGTCGCCACACGCGCATGGATTCGGGTGCCTGCTGATACCCGAACGTCGGTCCACGCCCCACACTGGGCGTTTCCACCGACCCCAAGGGAACCTCATGCTCCACCCCCAAGCCCGCGGCCTGCTCGACTTCATCGCATCGCGCAACGTACCTCCCACGCACACGCTGCCGGCCGTCGAAGCCCGCGCCTTCTACCGCGAGCGCCGTGCCGTCACGCAACCCGAGCCCTCCGCGGTCGCCGAAGTCCGCGAACTCAGCGCCCCGGGCCCGGCCGGCGCCATCCCGCTGCGCATGTACCGCCCCATGGGCAGCCAGCCCGCCGACGTGCTGCCCGTGCTCGTCTACTACCACGGGGGTGGCTGGGTCATCGGCGACCTCGACACGCATGACGTGCTGTGCCGCGAACTCAGCAACGGCTCCGGCTGCGCGGTCATCGCGGTCGACTACCGGCTTGCTCCGGAACACCGCTTCCCCGCCGCCGTCGACGACTCGTGGGCGGCCACGCGCTGGATCCGCCAGGAAGCAGCCTCGCTCGGCATCGACGCCAGCCGCCTCGCCGTCGGCGGCGACAGCGCAGGCGGCAATCTCGCGGCGGTGATGTCGATCATGGCGCGCGATGCGGGCGACCTGCCGATCGCCTTCCAACTGTTGATCTACCCCGGCACCGACATGCGCCGCGGCCATGCCTCGCACACCACCAACGGCAAGGGCTACCTGCTCGAGGCCGACACCATCACCTACTTCCACGACCACTACATCACCGACGTGGCGCAGGACCTCGACTGGCGCGCGTCACCGCTCTTGCACAAGGATTTGTCGAAGCTGCCGCCGGCCCTCGTGATCACCGCCGGCTTCGACCCCTTGCGCGATGAAGGCCTCGACTATGCCGACGCGCTGGCCACCGCCGGCAACCGCGCGACGTACGTCTGCTTCGAGCGCCAGATCCACGGCTTCATCACGATGGGCAAGGTGCTCGACGAAGCGAATGCCGCGGTCGCGCTTTGCGCCGCCGAATTGCGACGCGCCTTGAAAGCCTAGGGAGCGCCCCTAGGGGAAAGTCCCGGCGCAAATCAGCCGCGCGCGTCGATTTGCGCCGCTACCATGCCCCGATCGCGAAACGGTCGGCGCGGCGAGAGCAGCAACTGCAATCACTACAACAACACATGCGGCAGCCAACCGATTCCACACACGCAGGAGGCAACCAGGGCATGCAGGACTCAACCCGCAGCGCACGACCTGTGAAGAGGGGCGAGCGACTCATGTGGATCACGACGCAGCGCGTCTTTTACGCCGGGCTTCTTGGTGCGGCCGGCGAGCGCACCTTCGGTGGGCATGCGGTGTACGTGACGCCTGCTGGTGCACCACCCAACCGCATCTGCATCGGCGGCGGCGCATGGCAAGAGGGCGAGCTCCTGGTGGTGCCGCCACAGGTGCCGCACCAGGTGCAAAGCGCAAGCCCGCTGATCCTCAACCTGCTCATCGAGGCCGACTCGGTCGATGCCGGTGCCTTGCCTTCGTTCATGCACCATTGCGGACCGGTCGATGACGCACCGGCCTTCGTGCAGCGCGTGCGCGATGGCCATGCGCGACTGCTGGCCGCATCGGGCCGCGAATGCTTCAACAGCTTCGACTTCGACACCTTGTTCTTCGGCGCGGTGCTGAAGCCGCGTGCCTTCGATGCACGCATTCGCGAAGTCGTCGACCGCATCAACGCCGACCCGGCCGGCCCCGCATCGGCCGAGTCCTGCGCCGCCTTGGTGCATCTTTCCTTCTCGCGCTTCCTGCATCTGTTCAAGCAGGAGACCGGCGTGCCGTTCCGTGCGTTCCGCGCCTGGAAGCGTGCACGCAGCCTGCTGCGCCATGTGCGCGAATCGTCGACGCTGACCGACATCGCACTCGACACCGGCTATCCGGATTCCACGCACTTCAGTCATTCGATCCGGCAGGTCTACGGCCTGCGTCCGAGCGACATATTTGCCGGTTCACGTCGCCTCGCGTTGCACGACGCCGGGCGCGTGGTGCTGTGAAACCGGGAGGCCTGTCTTGCAAGTCGTCCAACTGCTGATTTCCGGCATCGCGCAGGGCTGCATCTACGGCCTGATCGCGCTCGGCTTCGTGCTGATCTACAAGGCCACCGAGACGGTGAGCTTCGCCCAGGGCGAGCTGATGATGCTCGGCGCCTTCGCGGCCTTCGTCGGCATCTCCATGATGGGCATGCCCTTCTGGATGGCGGCCGTGCTGGCGGTCGTGGCGATGGCCGCTTTCGGCGTGCTGCTGGAACTGGTGGTGATCCGCCCGATCCTCGGGCAGCCGCAGTTCTCGATCGTGATGCTGACCATCGGCATCGCCTATGTGGCGCGCGGCGTCATCACGATGCTGCCGGTTATCGGCACCGAGACCAACACATTGCCCGTGCCGTACAAGGACGAGATCTGGAAGCTCGGTGCGCTGGTGCTCAATGTCGAGCAGATGGTGATCATCGTGGCGACGGCGATCCTGTGCGGCTTGCTGTTCGCGATGTTCCGCTACAGCAAGCTCGGCATCGCGATGCAGGCCTCGTCGCAGAACCAGCTGGCAGCCTACTACATGGGCATTCCGGTGAAGCGGCTCAATGGCCTGGTGTGGGGGCTCGCCGCCGCGGTGGCGGCCATCGCGGGCATGCTGCTCGCGCCCATCACCTTCGTGCACGCGAACATGGGCTTCATCGGGCTCAAGGCCTTTCCTGCCGCGGTGGTCGGCGGCTTCGGCAGCCTGCCGGGCGCAATCGTCGGCGGGTTGGTGATCGGCGTGGTGGAGTCGTTCTCGGGCTTCTACCTGCCCGATGGCTTCAAGGACACGGCGCCGTACATCGTTGTGCTGCTGATGCTGATGTTCAAGCCCAACGGTCTGTTCGGCGAAAAGCTGCGGAAGAAGGTCTAGTCATGTCGCTCGCCCCCAGGATCCGCGCACTTCGTGTCGCTCCTCCAACCCCCGACCGGGGGCAACACCAACGGCCCGGCAAAGGCGGTTCCGTGGTGTTTCCGGAATTGGCGTTGCGGTGCTTTGATGCCCGGCGTGTCGGGTAGCGAGGCCTATGCGATTCCTTTTCAAAACCTCCTACGCGCAAGACGTTGCCCTGGCCAAGCATGGCGGGCACACCTTCTGGTACGGGCTGCTGTGCGTGGCGTTGCTCGTCGCACCGTGGGTGGTGCCCGAGTACTGGATGGCACAGCTGACCTTCGTGCTGATCTACGGCATCGTCGGGCTGGGGCTGATGCTGCTGGCGGGCTTCACCGGACAGTTCTCGATCGGGCATGCGGCCTTCCTCGGCACAGGCGCCTACACGCAGGCGGTGCTGAGCAACATGGGCGTGCCCTTGCCGATCGCGCTGCTGGGCGCGGCGGCGTTGTCGGCGGCAGTGGGCGTGGTGGTGGCGATGCCGGCGCTGCGCGTGAAGGGCATCTACCTCGGCATCGCGACCTTGTCCTTCGGCTTCATCGTCGAGGAAGTGTTCGCGCGATGGGAGAGCGTGACGGGTGGCAACTCGGGCCTGCATGTGAAGACGGCGACCTTGTTCGGGCTGGAACTGGGGTCGGGGGACGGCTTCTACTACCTGTGCCTGGTGATCGCAGTGCTGGCCACGCTGGGCATCCTGAACCTGCTGCGCTCGCCGACGGGGCGGGCCTTCGTGGCGATCCGCGATTCGGAGATCTCGGCGCAGAGCATGGGCATCCACCTGGCGCGCTACAAGACGATGTCCTTCGCCATCTCTGCCGCGCTCGCGGGTGTGGGCGGCGGGTTGTATGCGCACAAGCTGAGCTTCATCTCGCCGGACCAGTTCAACATCATCCAGTCGATCGACCTGCTGCTGATGGTGGTGATAGGCGGGCTGGGCTCGGTGCATGGTGCCTTCCTCGGCGCGATCTTCCTGATCGCGATGCCGCAGTTGATCTCGATGGGCAAGGACTACCTGCCCGCGATGGTCGGGCAGGCGCCCGGCTTGCAAGGGCTGGTCTATGGCCTGGTGCTGATTGCGTTCGTGATGTTCGAGCCGCTGGGGCTGTATGGCCGCTGGCTGAAGATCCGGACTTGGCTGCAGCTCTTTCCGTTCTACCGGCGCGGGCTGTTCAAACGGCAGAAGTCGTTCACCAAGTCGGATCGCCTCAGATGAAAGGAAGGCCCACCCCCGAACGCGCCTGCGGCGCCTCCCCCTCGAGGGGGCGCACCCAGCGGCCCGGCAAAGCCGGTTCCGCGGGTGCCCGCGAATCGGCTTCTCCGGTGCAAGCGGCGAGCGGCGTCATGGAAGCCTGAAATGAGCAGCGATATTCTTCTTTCTGCCAGAGACTTGAGCGTGCGCTTCGGCGGTGTGCTCGCGGTGAACAAGGTGAGCTTCGACGTGCGGCGCGGCGAGGTGTTCACCTTGATCGGCCCCAACGGTGCGGGCAAGACGACGGTGTTCAACCTGATCAGCCGCATCTACACGCCGACCTCGGGCGAGATCATGTGGCACGGCGAGGCCGCGCCGCTGGCCTTGACGCAGCAGGCGCCGCATTCGATTGCCGCGCTGGGCATCGCGCGCACCTTCCAGAACATCGAGTTGTTCGAGTACGCGACGGTGTTGCAGAACCTGCTGATCGGCCGGCACACGCATCGCCAGACGGGCTTCTGGAGCGAGGTGTTCTTCACGCCGGCGACGCGTCGCGCGGAGATTGCGGCGCGCGAGAAAGCGGAGCAGGTGATCGACTTGCTCGACTTGCAGCATCACCGGGATTCGATGGTCGCAGGCCTGCCGTATGGCGTGCGCAAGGTGGTGGAACTGGCGCGTGCCTTGTGCACGGAGCCGAAGCTGCTGTTGCTGGACGAGCCGTCGTCGGGGTTGAACGTCGAGGAGACGGCGGACATGGCGTTCTGGATCCAGGACATCCAGCAGGAGTTGGGCGTGTCGGTGCTGATGGTGGAGCACGACATGTCGCTGGTGTCGAAGGTGTCGGATCGCGTGCTGGCGATGAACCAGGGCGAGGAAATTGCGACCGGGACGCCGCGCGAGGTGCAGTCGAACGCGAAGGTCATCGAGGCGTATCTGGGGACTGTGGATGATGTGAGCAGTTTGCGGAGGGTGGCGTGACTGAGCGTGTGTTGTCGTCGCGGAGAGCGCCCGGCATGCGATGCGCGCCGGTCGCTTTCACTGTGCCGGTCGCTTCGCGACTCCCCTGCGCTGCTCGCCTTTCGCGGGGTCTGGCTCGAACTCGCTTCGCTCAGACAATCGCCAGCCCTGATCCGCGAAAGGCTGCGCTGCTCGGCGGCACAGAGGCGGCGCCCGGCGCGCATCGCATGCCGGGCTTGGGGGTGACCGATGTCCACGTCCCCTTGGGGAGGCGGCGGCCCTCACCCCAGCCCTCTCCCAGAGGGAGAGGGGGCAATACCGGGAACGAGTGCAATGCCGGAAGCCGGCGCGATATTGGCAGGGCGAGCAATGCCGGAAGCGGGCGCAATCGATGCAGAGGGAGTGACGAAACCGGCGCAGCCTTTCCTCGTCGGTGGGCGGTGTGCGGTGCGGTGTGGGCGACCCTTCTGCGCCGCCGAGCAGCGCAGCGTTTGGCGGATCAGGGCCACATGCTGTTTGAGCGAAGCGAGTTCATGTGGACCCCGCCAAACGTGAGCAGCGCAGGGGAGTCGCGCAGCGACCGGCGGAGTAGGGTCGCACGCGCCGTACCGCATGCCGCTCGCCGACGCACCCCAGACCTGACCGCTAACACAACTGCAACTGAAACAAGCATCGTGACCGACGCCGCTTGCGCGACACAGCACGAAGGACAAGCATGAGCGAAGACCAACCCGTCCTCCAGTTGCTCAATGTCGAAAGCGCCTACGGTCCTATCAAGGCCATCCGCGGCGTGAGTCTGAAGGTCAGATCCGGCGAGATCGCAACGGTCCTGGGCTCCAACGGCGCCGGCAAGACGACGATCCTCAAGACCATCTCCGGCATCATCGATCCGCGCAAGGGCAGCATCGAGTTCAAAGGCCAGAACATCACCGCCAAGGACCCGGCCTTCATCGTGCAGCAGGGCCTGAGCCATGTGCCGGAAGGGCGCGAAGTGTTCCCGCTGCTGTCGGTCAAGGACAACCTGCTCATGGGCGCCTACACCCGCAAGGATCGCGACGGCGTGGGGCGCGACATGGAGACAGTGTTCAACTACTTCCCGATCCTGCGCGAGCGCGCGACGCAGGACGCCGGCCTGCTCTCCGGCGGCCAGCAACAGATGCTCGCCATCTCGCGCGCCATCATGGCCGCGCCCGCGCTGATCCTGCTCGACGAGCCGAGCCTGGGCCTGTCGCCCAAGCTCACCAAGGAAATCTTCGAGATCGTCGTGCGCATCAACCGTGAGCGCGGCACCACCATTTTGCTGGTCGAGCAGAACGCCAACATGGCGCTCAACGCCTCCGACTACGGCTACGTGCTCGAGAACGGCCGCATCGTCATGGAAGACACCTGCGAGCGGCTGCGCGAGAAGGACGACATCAAGGAGTTCTACCTCGGACTCAAGGACGACGGCGTGCGCGGCGAGCGGCGCTGGAAGAAAAAGAAGACCTGGAGATAACGGCCATGCAAGGACTCTGGGACACCGCCGCCATCCAGCCGAAGTTCGACATCGTCGTGCCCGGCGACACCATTCCCGCCGTGTTCTGGAACGCGGTGCGGCAACGCGGAGACACCGTGTGGATGCGGCAGAAGCAACTGGGTATCTGGCGCAGCTGGAGCTGGAACCAGACCGCCGCCGCGGTCAAGGAAATCGCGGGTGGCCTGATGGCCATCGGCTTCGGGGCGGGGCAGTGCGCGTCGATCCTGTCCAACACCGTGATCGAGTGGGTGCTGTGCGACCTGGCCGTGCTGAGCTGCGGTGGCGTGGCCAACGGCATCTATCCGACCGATGCCGCCTCCCAGGTGCACTACCTCTGCGAGGACTCGCGCACTACCGTGCTGTTCGTCGAGGATGACGAGCAGCTCGACAAGGCGCTCGAAGTGCGCGCAGGGCTGCCGCTCTTGCGCAAGATCATCGTGGCCGACATGGAGGGACTACGCGACCTCAATGACCCGGACGTGATGAGTCTCGATGCCTTGCGTGCGCTCGGTCGCGAGTACCTCAAGACGCATCCCAACGCGGTGGAAACCGCGGTGGCCGCATGCAAGCCCGAGGACCTTGCGATCCTCGTCTACACCTCCGGCACCACCGGCAAGCCCAAGGGCGCGATGCACAGTCACGGCGGACTGGTCTTCACCGCGCGCGGCTACAACACGCTGATCGCGCAGGACGAGCGCGACGAGCGCATGTGCTTCCTGCCGTTGTGCCACATCGCCGAGCGCATGGGCGGCGAGTACTTCGCGATGTACACCGGATCCATCCTCAACTTCGTCGAGAACCCCGAGACCGTGCCGGAGAACGTGCGCGAGATCGCACCGACCGTGTTCACCGCCGTGCCGCGCGTGTGGGAGAAGTTCTATTCCGGCGTGATGATCGCGCTGAAGGAAGCGAGCCCGCTGCAGCAGGCCGCGTACAAGTGGAGCATCGGCATTGGCGAGGCCATCGCGGCGAAGGTGCTGGCCGGCGAGGAAGTCAGTGGCGCGCTCAAGTTCAAGTTCCGCATCGCCCGCTTGCTGGCGCTCGACAACGCGCGGAAGCTCATCGGCATCCATCGCGCGCGCTTCCTTGTAACGGGTGCGGCGCCGATCTCGCCCGAGCTGGTCAAGTGGTACCTCGCGCTCGGCGTGCCGATGCTGGAGGTCTGGGGCATGACCGAGTCCTGCGGCGCATCGACCGCAGTGCCGGCCACGCGCATCAAGCCCGGTTCGATCGGCCCGGCGACCGTCTACAACGAGGTGCGCATCGACCCGCAGACGGGCGAGATCCTGGTGCGCGGACAGAACGTGTTCATGGGCTACCTCAACCAGCCTGAGAAGACGGCCGAGACCATCGATGCCGAAGGCTGGCTGCACACCGGCGACGTGGGTTCGATGGACGAGGACGGCTTCTTCCGCATCACCGACCGGATGAAGGACATCATCATCACGGCCGGCGGCAAGAACGTGACGCCGAGCGAGCTTGAGAACGAACTCAAGTTCAGCCCCTACATCACCGATGCCGTGGTGATCGGCGACAAGCGGCCCTACCTCACGGTGATCATCATGATCGACCAGGAGAACGTCGAGAAGTTCGCGCAGGACAACGACGTGCCCTTCAGCAACTACCAGAGCCTGACACGTGCCAAGGAAGTGCTGGACCTGATCCAGTCGGAGCTGGAACGCGTCAACACCAAGTTCGCGCGCGTGGAGCAGATCAAGAAGTTCTTCCTGCTGGAGACGCAGCTCAGCGCGGAAGACGAAGAACTCACGCCGACGATGAAGCTCAAGCGCAAGCTGGTGCAGACCAAGTACGCCGAGCGCATCGACGCCATGTACGCCTGAGGCAACAACCGTTTATTGACCCAAGGAGACAGTGATGAAGACTTTGACAGCAATAGCCCTGGCTGCTTCGCTCGCGCTGGGCACCGGCGCCGCGTTCGCGCAATCGCAAGGCGTGAGCAAGGACGAGATCCGCATCGGCACGATCCAGGACTTGTCGGGGCCGGTGGCAGGCTTCGGCAAGCAAGCCCGCAACGGCATGCAATTGCGCGTGGATGAAATCAACGAGCAAGGCGGCGTGAACGGCCGCAAGCTCAAGCTCTTCGTCGAAGACTCCGGCTTCGACCCGAAGAGGGCCGTGCTGGCTGCGCAGAAGCTGGTCAACCAGGACAAGATCTTCATCATGGCCGGCCACATCGGCACGCCGCACAACATGGCGGCGATGCCCGTGCAGTTCGAGAAGAACGTGATCAACTTCTTCCCGATCACGGCGGCGCGTGAAATGTACGAGCCGTTCCACAAGCTCAAGTACTCGTTTGCCGCCACCTACTACGACCAGATCCGGATGGCCCTGCCGAAAATGGTCAAGGACAAGGGCGCAAAGAAGGTGTGCAGCATGTACCAGGACGACGAGTTCGGCCTTGAGGTGGAGCGCGGCGCCGAAGCCGGCCTGAAGACCATCGGCATGGAAGTGGCTGAAAAGACTTCCTACAAGCGCGGCGCGACCGACTTCAGTTCGCAAGTCGCCAAGCTCAAGGCCGCGAACTGCGACCTGGTCGTGCTGGGCACCATCATTCGCGAAACCATCGGTGCGGTGGGGGAAGCGCGCAAGACTGGGTTCAATCCGACCTTCCTGGGCTCCAGCGCGGCATATACCGACCTGATCCACAAGCTCGGCGGAAAGCCCATGGACGGTGTCTACGCCACGATGACGGTGCAGAACCCCTACACCGACGACCAGTCGCAACCGGTGCGCTTCTGGGCCAACAAGTACAAGACGAAGTTCAACGAGGATCCGACGGTGTTCAGCGCCTACGGCTACGAGATCGTCGACGCCTTCATCCAGGTTGCGCAAAAAGCGGGGAACAACCTCACGACGGACAGCTTCATCAAGGTGATGGACAGCACCACCTTCGAGCCTGACATGTTCGGCTCGCCGAAGCAGACCTTCACCGCGACCAAGCGCCTTGGCAATGACCAGTCGCGCCTGTCGCAGATCGTGGATGGGAAGTGGAAAGTGGTCTCCGACTACCTCGCGCCCTGAGCTGCCCTATTCCCTCTCCCCGCTGGGGAGAGGGTCAGGGTGAGGGGCGCGGCGGTCGCTCAACCGCCAGACCCCCATCGATCCGGCGCCATGTAGCCGCCGGATCAGCGCTCAAGGCGTCACGATGTCGAAGTAAGGATCGAAGGTCTCCACGTTGGCGAACACGCTCGCCAGCACCTTCGGATCGCCATCGACCGCCACCATCTCGGCCTGGACCAATTCCGGCAGCTTCTTGCCCTGCAGCAGCATCGCCAGGAAAGCCGGTCGCGTCAGCGTGAGCTTGACGTCCGGATTCTTCAGCACGCGGCCCTTGGTGTTGTTGAGTACCGAGTTCGACAGTTCCAGCGCCCACGTCTCCTTCAGGTCGGTGAACTCCATCTGGATGCTGGCCTTCATGCCGTCGGTCTTCTCGTGGTCCAGGCGCAGGGCGATGAAGTCGAACAGCAGTTCGTTGTCCATGCCGCGCACCACGTCCGGACCTTGCGTGTTGACCGGCGGCTTGATCACGCCCTGGCGCAGTTCACGCGCGCCCACCAGGTAGGCATTGCGCCAGGTGCCGGCCTCGGACTGGTAGCCCAGTTGCTCGAGCGTGTCGGCCTGCAGGGCCTTGGCGGCCGTGTTGCGGGGGTTGGCAAACACGATGCGGTTGCCCACCTCGGCGGCCCACCGGTAGTCGCCGTCGTCGAAGGCCTTGCGCGCAACCTCGAGTGCCTTCGCTTCGCCGCCCATGGCCGCGACGTAGCGCTTGGCAAGATCGGCGGGCGGCAGGCGGTTCAGCGTGGCCGGATTGGCGTCATAGAAGCCGAGGTAGTACTGGTACACCGCGCGCAGGTTGTGGCTCAGCGTGCCGTAGTAGCCATGCGTGCTGGAATCGGCGGCCAGGCCCTTCGGGAAGAAGGTGGCGTTGCTGATCTCTTCCATCGTCTCGCCCTTGTTGGCCAGGTTCAGCGCCTGGTCGTGGAGGAAGCGGTAGGTGTCGCGCTGGTCGACGAGGAACTTGCGGATGTTGTCCTTGCCGAAGGTGGGCCAGTGATGGCTGCCGAACACCACTTCGGCGTCCGGATACATGTCCAGCGTCGAGTTGATGTACTTGCTCCACGACAACGCATCGCGCACCTTGGCACCCCGGATGGTGTAGAGGTTGTGCATGGTCTTGCTGATGACTTCCGAGGCACAGAGGGTCTTCTTGTCCGGGAAATAGAACATCATCTCCGACGGTGCCTCGGAGTTCTGCGCCATCTGGAAGACGATGCGCACGCCATCGATGGTCGCTTCCTGGCCCGTCTTCGTGATGAGGTCGGTCGGCGGCAGCATGCCGGTGCTGCCGAAGCTCAGCGCCTTGCCCAGCCCGCCGCCCACGGCCTGGCGGTCGTTCTGGTCCAGGCCCACACCGAACTGATAGGTCGCGCGGCGCGACATGGCATTGCCGGCCAGCACGTTCTCGGCGATGGCGTTGTCCATGAAGCCTTCGGGTGCATAGATCTTCACCTTGCCGGCCTTCACATCGGCTTCATCGACCACGCCGCGCACGCCGCCGAAATGGTCGACGTGGCTGTGCGTGTAGATCACGGCCACCACGGGCTTGGTGCTGCCCAACTTCTGCATCGCGAAAGCCAGCGTCGTGCGGGCCATCTCGGCGGTGAAGATCGGGTCGATGACGATCCAGCCGGTCTTGCCTTCGACCAGCGTCATGTTGGCCAGGTCGAGGCCGCGGATCTGGTAGATGCCGTCCGTGACCTTGAACAGGCCGCTGTGGTTGTTGAGCTTTTCCTGGCGCCACAGGCTGGGGTTGACGGTGGCCGGCGCGTTGCCCTTCATGAAGGACGAGAAGCGGTTCGCGTCCCAGACGGTCTTGCCGCTGGCGTCCTTGACGACCGGATCAGGCAACTGTGCGACGAAGCCGCGCGTGGCCTCGTCGTTGTCGGTCTTGTCGTCCATCGTCATGGCTTGCGCGGCGGCCTGGTTGGCGCGGAGGGTGGCTTGCGTCGCGGGCTTGGGCGCCACGTCCTGTTGCTGCGCAAAGGTGTGCGGGATGAAGGCCGTGGCGATGAGCGAGGCGATGAGGGTTCTGTGAATGGTTTTCATGTCCGGGGATGTCTTGTTGCGGGATGTCTTGTCAGGCTTGTGCGCGGATCATGTCGGCGGCCTTCTCGCCGATCATCACGGTGGGTGCGTTGGTGTTGCCGCCGCAGACGGTCGGCATGATCGAGGCGTCAACCACGCGCAGGCCGTGGACGCCGCGCACGCGCAGTTGCGCATCGACGACCGCCATGCGGTCGCTGTCGGGGCCCATCTTGCAGGTGCCTACAGGGTGGTATTGGGTGTCGGCGCGGTTGCGGATGTCCTGCGCGATCGCAGCCGTATCGTTGCGGTCGACCTGGTAGAGCATCTTGCCGCGATAGGGGTCGAAGGGACTGGCTTCCAGGATGTCCATCTGCAGTTGCACGCCCTTGACCAGCAGGTTCAGGTCACGCTCGTCGTCCAGGAATTTCGGGTCGATCAACGGCGCGGCGCGCGGGTCCGGGCTGGCCAGCTTCACATGGCCACGGCTGTACGGGCGCAGCACCTCGATGTGGCACGAGTAGCCATGGCCCAGGTGGAGCTTGCGGCTGTGATCGTCGACCACGGCAACGACGAAGACCATCTGAAGGTCCGGCACCTTGATGTCGGGCGACGAACGCACGAACGCGCCGGACTCCGCGAAATTCGTGGTGACCAGGCCGGTGCGCTCGGTCTTCCACTCGGGTATCGCGGCAGCCATGCGCAGGCCCCCACGGGCCGAGACGCCGAAGGTCTCGTGCTTCGAACTGGTGCGATAGCTCTGCACATGGTCGATGTGGTCCTGCAGGTTCTCGCCAACGCCAGGCAGGTCGTGGACCACGGCGATGCCCATGCGTTGCAAGTCGGCGGCGGGGCCCACACCCGACAGCATCAGCAGTTGCGGCGAGCCGAAGGCACCGGAGGACAGGATGACTTCCCGACGCGCACGCACCTGCTTCTCGACGCCGCCGACCGCGTAGGCGACGCCCACCGCGCGCTTGCCTTCGAACAGGACGCGCGACGTCAAGGCCTTTGTCCGCACCGTCAGGTTCGCACGTGAGAGGTTCGGCGTGATGTAGCCCTTGGCCGCGCTGTGGCGCTCACCGTTCTTCTGCGTCACCTGGTACATGAAAGCGCCGAATTGCTCGGCGCCGTTGTAGTCCGGGTTGTGGGGCACGCCCCGCATCGCCGCGGCGGCGAGAAAGGCCTTGTTGATCGAACTCGGCGTGCGCTGCGCGGCGACGTTGAACGGGCCGCCCTTGCCGTGATAGTCGACGTCGTCGCCGAAGGTCTCGTTGTTTTCCGCGCGCTTGAAGTAAGGGAGGACCTCGTCGTAGGACCATCCCGCGTTGCCGAGCGATGCCCAGTGGTCGTAGTCCCAGCGGTGGCCGCGCACGTACAGCATGGCATTGGTCGAGCTCGAGCCACCCATCACCTTGCCGCGGGGCTGGTAACCCTGGCGGCCATTGAGGCCCTTTTGCGGAACGGTCTTGAATGCCCAGTTGTTGAACGGGATCGGCATCATCGCGACCACGCCGGCAGGTGCGTGGATGAACACGCTCTTGTCCGGGCCGCCCGCTTCGAGCAGGCAAACGGTGGCGGTGGTGTCCTCGCTCAGGCGCGAGGCGACGACGCAGCCGGCAGAGCCGCCGCCGACGACGACATAGTCAAATTCTTCAATGCTCATGGGTGTCTCGGTTGGAGGGGCGCACGGCATTCACTGGTGCGCAACAGTCAGAAAAGGAGATTGTTCCGGTTGCTGACGATTGAGTCCAATGCATAGTTGATGGAAAATCGATGCCTTCAAGGCATCGGAACTCAAAAGGGGATCGCCATGGAACTGAGGCGCTGGAACCAGATCGTGGCGGTGGCGGAACACCGCAGCTTCGCGCGTGCCGCCGGGCATGTGCATGTGACGCAGCCCGCGCTCACGCGCAGCATCCAGGCGGCAGAGGCCGAACTGGGGCTTCGCCTGTTCGACCGCGGCACACAGGAAGTCGTGCCCACGCCGGCCGGGGAATTCGTCATCGAGCGCGCGCGGCAACTGCTCTACAACAGCCGTTGCCTGGAGCGCGACGTGGACCTCTACCGCAGCCGTGCGCTGGGCGACACGGCCTTCGGTGTCGGGCCCTTTCCGGTGGCGACTTTCATACCGGCATTGCTGGCATCGATCCGGCGCGAGTTTCCGGGCATCAATGTTCGCGTCGAGGTCAACAACTGGAAGCTGCTGGTGACGCGGCTGCGCGAGGAAGACATCGAATTCTTCGTCGCTGACATCTCCGACCTGCCGCCGGATCCGAGCCTGCATGTGCGCTCGTTGCGACGTGAGCCGGGCAGCTTCTACGTGCGTAAAGGCCACCCGCTGGCGGGACTTGTTTCGGTGACCTTCAGGCAGGCGTGGGCCTTCGGTCTGCTGTCGATCCGCCTGCCTCCCCGAGTTCTCGAAGCATTGGCCCGGATGCTCGAACTGCCGTCGCCGGAGTCGTTGAAGCTGGCGCTGGAATGCGACGACGTGGGCATCCTGAAGGGCATCGCACTGGCCAGCGATTCCGTGCTGCTGGGACCGGATGCGGCGTTTGTGCAGGATGTGGCCGAAGGACGGCTTGTGCCCGTGAACGTCGTCGGTCTGCCGCCACTGAGCGCGGAGATGGGTTTGGTCAGTCTCTGGGGCCGCACGCCGTCGCCGATGGCGGAACTGATCATGGAGCGCCTGCCGCTGGGGGAGGCCAAGTCCAAGGCGGGTCGGCGACGGTAGATGGCTCGCGGTATCGGCGCCCCGGCGCCGCCAACAAAAAAGCGCGAGGGCGTTGCCGCCCCCGCGCTTGCCAGGTTCTCAGGCTTGTCAGGCCGCCATGATCGACACGGCCTTGGTCACCACATAGCCTTCCATCGCTTCCGGCCCACCTTCCGAGCCGTAGCCCGAATCCTTCATGCCGCCAAACGGCATTTCAGGCGTGGGCGCGGCGGGCTGGTTGATCCACAGCATGCCGACTTCCACCTGCTGCGCCAGGATGTGCGCGTTCTTGATCGACTGCGTGAACGCGTAGCCGGCCAGGCCGAAGGGCAGGCGGTTGGCTTCGGCGATGGCTTCCTCGAGCGAATCGAAGCCGCGGATGGCAGCGATCGGGCCGAAGGGCTCGTTGTTGAACACGTCGGCTTCCAGCGGCACTTCGTCCAGCACGGTCGGTGCAAAGAAGTTGCCGTCCGTGCCCACGCGTTCGCCGCCGGTCAGCACCTTGGCGCCGGACTTGCGGGCGTCGGCCAGGATCTTATCCATCGCGGTGATGCGGCGGGCATTGGCGAGCGGGCCGAGCGTGGTGCCTTCCAGCAGGCCGTCGCCGAGCTTGAGGCGTTCGGTCTGCGTGGCAAGCGCCTTGGCGAATTCGGCGCGGATGCTGTTGTGCACGAGGAAGCGCGTCGGCGAGATGCAGACCTGGCCGGCGTTGCGGAACTTGGCGCCGCCGGCGGCCTTCACGGCCAATGTGATGTCCGCGTCGGCCGCGACGATCACCGGTGCGTGGCCGCCCAGTTCCATCGTCGCGCGCTTCATGTGCAGGCCGGCCAGCGAGGCCAGCTGCTTGCCCACGGGCGTCGAGCCGGTGAAGGTCACCTTGCGGATGATCGGGTGCGGGATCAGGTAGCCGGAGATCTCGGCCGGATCGCCGTACACCAGGCCGACCACGCCGGGCGGAATGCCCGCGTCGACGAAGCACTGCATCAGCGCGGCGGGCGAGGCGGGCGTTTCTTCCGGCGCCTTGCAGAGGAAGGAGCAGCCGCTGGCCAGCGCAGCGCCGATCTTGCGCACGATCTGGTTGATCGGGAAGTTCCACGGCGTGAAGGCGGCGACGGGGCCGATGGCTTCCTTCATCACCAGTTGCGAGGCATTGAGGTTGCGCGAGGGCACGATGCGGCCATAGAGGCGGCGGCCTTCGTCGGCGAACCATTCGATGATGTCGGCGCCGGCGGTGGCTTCGCCGCGCGCTTCGACATAGGGCTTGCCTTGTTCCTGCGTCAGGATGCGGCCGATGTCGCCGGCGCGCTCGCGCAACAGGCCTGCGGCCTTGCGCATGATGATGGCGCGTTCGTTGGCGGGGGTCTTGCGCCACTTTTCGAAGCCGCTCTGCGCGGCGGCCAGGGCGCGGTCCAGGTCGGCGATGCCGGCGTGGGCGACCTTGCCGATGGGCTTGCCGGTGGCCGGGTTGATGACGTCGATGGTCTTGCCGCTGGCGGCGTCGACCCATTCGTTGGCGATCAGGAGGCGGGTGTCGGGGTAGCTGGTGGTGGTGGATGTCATGCGGAGTCCTCAGATGAGCCCGCGATGATAGGCCGCGCCGGAAGGGGCGTCGTGACCGGCCGTTTCAAGCCCGCGGGCGGTGGGGTCTGGCAGACAGTGGACGTCGCCGCCAATCCTGAATCGTGCTGCGGCAGCTCGCTACGCCTTGTCCGGGTTGACGAGCACCAGCCGAAGGATCGTGTCCATGTTGAACTTGAAGCGCGTGGCCAGCGAATCGCGGCTCACGAAGTTGAAGCCGAACAGCACCTGCCCGGTGTGGCGGTTGTTGAGGTAGTAGAAGGCGATCGCGGCGATGGTGATGCACAACTGCGTGGCGTCGATGTCGCGGCGGAACACGCCCTCGGCGATGCCGCGCTGCAGGATCTCGTCGACGCTGTCGACGTACGCCTTCTGCAGTTTGCGGAGTTGCTTGTTGCCGGCGATGTGTTTCGCCTCGTGCAGGTTGGCGCTGTTGACCAGTGTGATGAACTCGGGGTTGTCGAGGTAGTACTGCCAGGTGAATTCGACCAGCTTCTTCAGCGCCTCGACCGGCGGCGTGGCCTCCAGCCCCAGGCCCTGCTCGCTGCCGCGGATGCCGACGTACGCCTCTTCCAGCACGGCCTCGAACAGTTGCTCCTTGCCACCGAAGTAGTGGTAGATCATCCGCTTGTTGGCGCCCGACATCTCCGCAATCACGTCGACCCGTGCACCGCCCAGGCCGAGCTTCGCGAACTCGACTTTTGCGGCCGCCAGGATGTCGGCCCTGGTGGCCTCCGGGTCGCGTGCGCGGAATGGCATCTTTTCGCCCATGGATCGTCGCCTTGTCGCTTGTTCGTGTGTGGAAGAGGGTGCGATGTTAGGGCAAGGCCGGCCCGAATGCACGCGGCGGTTACTTGACGGTCGCCAGCTTGCTGCGGTCGATGGTCAGCGCGATCGCCACGGTCAGCACGATGCCGAACACGATCTGCTGCGCCGTCGCGGGCACTTCCAGGTAGACCATGCCGGTGCGGATCACCGCCACGATCAGTGCGCCGATCAATGTGTTGAGCACCCCGCCGACACCCCCCGTGAGTGGCGTGCCGCCGATCAGCACCGCGACGATGGCCGGCAGCAGGAAGCCCTCGGCCAGGTTGGGCGCGCCGCCCGCCAGCTTCACCGAGAACAGCAGCCCCGCGAAAGCCGCGATCAGCCCTGACAGCGTGTAGACCGCGATCTTGTAGCGGTCCACGTTGAGCCCCGAAGCCGCCGCCGCGGGCTCGCCGGCACCGATCGCCTTCAGCGCACGGCCGAAGGTGGTGCGGCGTTCGACGAACAGCATCACCGCCAACAGCGCACCCGCAATCAGCACCTCATGCGGCACACCCGCCGTGCTCGCGGTGACCCAGCCGAAAGCCTGCTCGCGCATCCCCGCGTCCATGAAGATCGCGCGCTGCCCGGAGGCGTATTGCGCAATCGACAGCGCGATGCCGCCGATCGCCAGCGTCGAGATGAAGGAAGGCACCTTCAGCCGCGTCGAGGCATAGCCCGACACGAAGCCCATCAGCGCACCCGCCACCACCACGCCGATGGCCGACCACACGCCGAGGAAGGGCAGCGACAGCGTCGCCAGCACCGTCGTCATGTTCGCCACCGACTGCGCCGACAGGTCGATGCCGCCGATGAAGATCACCAGCGTGATGCCCAGCGCCATCACGAACAGCGTCGACACGTCGGCCGTCATCTGCAACAGGTTGGACGGCAGCAGGAAGCCGGGGTTGATGGCGCTCACCGCCAGCGTGAGCGCCAGCAGCGTCAGCCAAGGCAGGTGAGGGCGGAGTTTTTCGAGGTTCATGGCGGGCTCTTCAGGTCATGTGATGGACGAGGTCGAACAGGGAAGGCTTTTGGCCCGGCACGCAGTCGAACCACTGCTGCACCTTGCCATCGCGCAGCACGGCGATGGTGTGGGAGAGGCCGATCGCCTCTTCCAGCGTGTCGGCCATCAGCAGCACGCCGCAGCCGTCGTCGCACATCTCGCGGATGACGTCGTAGATGTGCTCCTTGGCGCCGATGTCGACGCCGCGCGTGGGATGGTCGAGCAGGATCACGTCCGAGCCGCTGCTGCGCCACTTGGAGATCACCACTTTCTGCTGGTTGCCGCCCGAGAGCTTGCCCGCATTGGCATCGACCGATGGCGTCTTGATCTCCAGCCGCTTCACCCACTGCTGCGCGGTGGCGCGTTCGGCAGCGCGCTTGAGCACGCCGCCGCGGCTGTAGTTGCGCATCTGCGAAAGCGTCATGTTCTCGAACACCGACATGCCGCCCACGATGCCTTCGATCTTGCGTTCGCGCGGGATGTAGCCGATGCCATGCCTCACCGCGTTGGCCGCGTTGAAGCGCCGCACCGCCTTGCCCTTGATGCGCAGCGTGCCGCCGGTCGGCTTCTCCAGGCCGAACACCGTGCGCATGATCTCCTCGCCACCCGAGCCTTCCACGCCGACCAGGCTCAGCACCTCCCCGCGACGCAGCCGGAAGCTGATGTCCTCGTACTTGCCGGCGTGGCAGAGACCCTCGGCCTCGACCAGCACGTCGTCGGTGCAAGGCTTCTGCTTTTCCTCGCGGTAGTAGGCCGTGCTGATCTCGCGGCCGACCATCTTTTCCTGGATGCTGCTGGCCACCGCGGTGCTGCCGTCGACCACATCGACCACTGCGCCGTCCTTCATCACGTAGATACGGTCGGAGATGTCGATGACCTCGTCCATGCGGTGCGAGACGAAGATGAACGATGCCCGCGCACGCAGCCGACGGATCAGGCGGAACAGCAGTTGCACTTCATCCTTCGCGAGCACCGATGTCGGCTCGTCCAGCAGGATCACCAGGTCGCCTTCGACGCGTTCCTCCAGCGCCATCACCTTGGCCAGTTCGACCAGCTGGCGCTGCGCGAAAGACAGCTTGGCCAGCGGCATGGCCGGATCGATGTCCAGTTCCACCTTGGCCAGTTGCACGCGCGCCGCCGCGGCCATCTTCTTCCAGTTGACGACGCCCCAGCGCACGAAGCGCTGCTCGAAGCCGAGGAAGATGTTCTCCATCACCGAGAGGTTCGGGATCAGCGATTGTTCCTGGAACACCATGCCGATGCCCTTCAGCATCGCCTCGCGCGGGTTGGCGAAGGCAACCGGCTTGCCGTCGATGAGCACCTCGCCGCCGTCGTGCTGGTAGGCGCCGTAGAGCACCTTCATCAGCGTTGACTTGCCCGCGCCGTTCTCGCCCACGAGCCCCACGATCTCGCCGCGCTCGATCCGGAAGTCGATGCCCTTGAGCGCATGCACACCCGGGAAGCGCTTCTCCACTTTCTTGAATTCAAGCATGGCGTTCTCACTTCACGAGGGTTTGCGACTTGCGGTTGATCGCCAGTGCGACCGAGAGGATGACCAGCACGCCGAGCACGCCGTCCTGCAGGTAGTTGGGCAGGCCCACGACCACCATGCCGTTGTTGATGACGCTGACGATCAGCACGCCGACGACCGCGTTCCACACGCCGCCGCTGCCACCCATCAGCGAGGTGCCGCCGATGACCACCGCCGTGATGGACGCGAACATGAAGTTCGACCCCGTCAGCGATTCCGCCATGCCGCCCTTGGCCACCGCGAAGATCGCGGCCAGCGCATAGAACACACCCGCCAGCATGAAGCCCATGATGCGCACGCGCTTGACGTGGAGGCCACTCGCATGCGCCAGGTCCTCGCCGCCGCCCACCGCATAGAAGTGCCGCCCGAGGATCGTCTTGCGCTGGATGAACCAGGCCACGAACACCAGCGCGATGGCGACGAACACCATCAGCGGAAAGCCGCCGATGCGCACGAAGATCAGCGCGCGGAACAGGTCGTCGTCCACGCGCAGGATGTCGCCACCCGTCAGCACCACCGACAGGCCCATGCCGACAAAGCCGATCGCCAGCGTCGACATGAAGGACGGGATACTGAGCTTGACGTGCACCAGCCCGTTGACCAGGCCGATCGCCGCGCCCACTGCGAGTGCACCCAGGATCGCCAGCCAGCCCCAGCCGGCCATCTCACCGCCCAGGGCCTTGAACATCAGCGCGAACAGCACCGCGGCGGTGGAGATGGTGCCTTCCATCGACAGGTCGATGGAGCCCATCACGATGATGAAGGTCACACCCACGGCGACCATCAGCGCCGGTGCGGCCGAGATCGCGATGCGTGCGAAGTTGGCCAGCGTCATGAACTTCGGGTTGGCCACCGCGAAGCCCAGCACCAGCGCGACGAGCACCAGGGCCGGCGCCCATTGCATCCACGACACGGAGCGCGTCGCTTTCACAGGACGCGCAGGCGTCGTGGCGGCATCCTTGGCGCCCGCGCGCGGCGGCCCCGAGGCGTCGAGTTGCGCGATCACGCCTTGGCCCCGTACTTGATCTGGCCGCCCGAGGTGCCCCAGAAGTTGGTCCAGTCGTACTTCGGCGTGCTGCTGATGTACTTCTTCTTGAAGTCGGCCGCGTCCTTCTGCGTGACGACGATCGAGGGGCCGTAGAACTCGCGATGTTCCTTGGGCTCTGCCGAGGGCTTGAATTTGCCGATGGCCGCGTAGTAGGCGAGCGCCGCGGTGATGCCACCGCCCCAATGCGGGTTGGTGAACACGGTGGCGAGCAGGTCGCCCTTGACGACCAGGTCGATCGCTTCCGGGCTGCCGTCGTAGCCGACCACCGGCACCTTGCGGCCCTCGGCCTTGAGCGCTTCCAGCACGCCGTAGGCCATCGAGTCGTTGGCGCAGAACACGCCGCCGATCTTGTCGCCGAAGCGGGTGAGAAAGCCCGACATGACCTGGTTGGCCTTCTGCGTGGACCAGTCGCCCGGCTGGTAGTCGAGCAGCGTGATGCCAGGGAAATCCTTCAGCGCCTTCTTCATGCCGTTCAGGCGCTCGATGGCCGGGTTGTTGGCAGCGATGCCACCCACGCCGACGACGCCGCCCTTGCCGCCCATGGCGGTGAACAGGGCGCGGGCGGTCTGCTCGGCCGGGCCTTCGTCGGACCAGGTCATGTGCGAGACCCAGGCATCGCCGAAGTCCCAGGGATGCAGGTCGTCCGGCTTGTTCCAGATGGTCGAGACGAAAGCGCCGGCCTTCTTCACCGCCTCGACGATGGGGCGGCAGTTGGGCGCATCGTTGGCATCGCAAGCGATCGCGGCCTTGCCACCGGACTTCGACAGGAAGGCCTGGATGTCCGACAGCGACTTCTGCGAGCTGCCGTTGTTGAGCAGGTGGACCATCTCGGACTTCTTCATGCCGACGCTCTCGACGAAGGATTCGCCGCCGGAGGCAATGGCGCGCCAGTACGGGTTGTTGCGGTCGCGGTAGCTCCAGGCGACGGCCGGCTTGCCTTGCGCCTGGGCGAAGGCCGCGAGCGGGTTGCTGGCGGCGGCCACGCCGACTAGGCCGTAGGCGCTGGCCAACAGGAAGTCGCGGCGGCGCGTGATTTGCTGGTCGATGTAGTTCTTGATGAAGGCCATGCTGGTGTCTCCTTGAAGTTAGAGGGTGTTCACTTGGGATGTAACTAACTGGATGGTTATTGTTCTACTGTGGAAGGGCTTCGTCCATAGGGTTTAGCCTAGTAACCTGTTGGTTATTTGAAGTGGGGCGCGCTTTTGCAGTTGCTTCCGTCCGCAAGTCGATGTGCGGGGCGGCGCCGGGTCTCTAAGCGGGCTTGGGAGGCCCAGCCCGCGGCATTTGGCGTCGTAGCGCCGAGCGGGCGGTGCGCTGGCGCGGGTTTGTTGATCAGGTCAGCATCGGCAGCCGCCGGGACTGAGGCGACTTCGCTGCGTGACGGCCGACCTGGCTTGCCCCGGCCCACGAGGCGAAATGGCGCTCGGCCATGAGGCGGCAGCCGCCGAACAAGCGCGACAACGACGTCGCGCCGTCACCAGTTGACTTCGCGCTCCGGCGTGGCGCTGATGTGGTGGATCGACAGGTCGGCGCCGTCGTATTCCTCTTCCTGCGACATCCGCAGGCCCATCGTGCGCTTCAGCGCGCCGTAGACGACCACGCCGGCCCCGAAGGCCCAGGCGACGCCGATCGCCACGCCGATCAGTTGCGCGACCAGGCTGACACCGCCGATCCCGCCCAGCGCCTGCTGGCCGAAGATGCCGGCCGCGATGCCGCCCCAAGTGCCGCACAGGCCATGCAGAGGCCAGACGCCCAGCACGTCGTCGACCTTCCACTTGTTCTGCGTCAGCGTGAACATGTAGACGAAGATCGCACCCGCCACGCCGCCGACCACGAGGGCACCGATGGGGTGCATCAGGTCGGAGCCCGCGCACACGGCGACCAGCCCGGCCAGCGGCCCGTTGTAGACGAAGCCCGGGTCGTTCCTGCCCATGGCCAGCGCCACCAGCGTGCCGCCCACCATCGCCATCAGCGAGTTGACCGCCACCAGTCCGGAGATCTTGTCGATGCTCTGCGCGCTCATCACGTTGAAGCCGAACCAGCCGACGCACAGCACCCATGCACCGAGTGCCAGGAAGGGGATGTTCGATGGCGGATGCGCGCTGAGCGATCCGTCGCCGCGATAGCGGTTGCGGCGGGCGCCGAGCAGCAGCACCGCCGGCAGCGCGAGCCACCCGCCCACCGCATGCACGACCACGGAGCCCGCGAAGTCATGGAACGCGTGCCCGGTCGTCGATTCGATCCAGCCCTGGATGCCGAACGCCTTGTTCCAGGCGATGCCTTCGTACAAGGGGTACACCAGCCCGACGATGACCGCCGTCGCGATGAGTTGCGGCCAGAACTTCGCACGTTCCGCGATGCCGCCCGAAATGATCGCGGGAATGGCGGCGGCGAAGGTCAGCAGGAAGAAGAACTTCACCAGCTCATAGCCGTTCTGCTTCGCCAGATCCTCGGCACCGACGAAGAAGTGCGCGCCATAGGCGACCCCGTAGCCGACCAGGAAGTACACGACGGTCGACACGGAGAAGTCGACCAGGATCTTGACCAGCGCATTGACCTGGTTCTTCTTGCGGACCGTGCCGAGTTCCAGGAAGGCAAAGCCCGCGTGCATCGCCAGGACCATGATCGCGCCGAGAAGAATGAACAGCGCGTCCGCGCCCCGATGTAGTGCATCCATGAAAGTTTGGTACCGATACTGCTTGAGAGTGGTGCATTGCCAGCCTTCCGCCGGCGCATGGACCATGCCGAAAGCAATAACGGTGCCCAATTGGCTTCTTCCTGGTGCGGCAGCCGCAGTTTGGTGCGCGCACCACGCACGCGCTGGTGCGCAACTCGCTGCGGCAATGGCGTGCACCGTGCCCTGAACTCAGGCCGTGCTGCCGAAGGCCATCGCGAGGGTGTGGGTGTCTTCGTACGACTGGAACGAAGTCACCTTGCCGTCATGGAGCGTCCAGGCCATCGCCCACTCGCTGGCGTAGGGCTTGCCGGTCGGCTTCGCCAGTCCTGCCCATGCACCCAGCACGACGACGCGGTCACCGCTGGCGAAGAACTCCTTGGGTTCGAAGGATTGAACCTCGACGCTGGCGCCCAGCGTGACAAAGAAGGACGCCACGGCCTCCACGCCCTTGCGCCGACGCGCATAGGGCACCGATTCGTGCCCGGCGTTGATCCAGCTGACGTCCTCGCTCAGGCGACCGAGGATGCCTGGAACGTTGCCTTGGCCGAAGTCGGCGTAGATCTGCTGCACCGTCTGGATGTTGTCTGCCTCGCTCATGTTTGCTCCTCGGGAGATTGGATGTCGGGCGAATCGGCGGTGGGAGCAACGTGCCCGCAAGCGTTGCAACAGTTGCAATACGCGCCTTCATGGCACCTGGATGCAGGCGGTTCGAACGATGGCCCCTCCTGACGATGGAGAGCGACCGCGTCGCGGACTCGGACACATCGCCTCCGTGCGGCGAAATTCCCGCAGTCGTATGATTCGCCCCCGCACCCTCCGGAGGCACCCATGCCCGACGACAACGCGAAGTTCGACAAGGAAGCCATCTCCCTGATCGAGTCTCTCAAGGGCCGGCGCAAGCCTGCCAAGCGAGCGCCGCGGGCGGGGTCGACGGCCAGGGGCGAGAAGCCGCCCGCCAAGACGCCGGTGGTGGTTCGGCGGGCCGCGGGGCGGTTCTAGCGGGCCCTTGCGTGCGCCCCTACACGCGCAGGCATTCCTCGCGAAACCGCTGCAGAAGATGGGCCGGCACCCAGGCTGGAATCGTGCAACCCGGGGAAAGGATGAGCTTGCGACGACCCACCTGCGCAATCGCCTGGTGAACTTGGGCACGCACCTCGCCAGGCGTCATCTGCCACATCTGGCTCTCGTCGATGCCGCCCATGAGGCACTTGTCGGTGAGTTCGCGCAACTGCGCCAAACCCGGGTTGCCAGGCAGGCGGTCGCTGACGCAGAAGGCGTCACAGGGGTAGTCGATCACCCTCTGCATATCGATGCCCGCACCATGCGGATGAATGATGCGCACCATGCCTTCCATGGCATCCAGCATTCGAAGCTCATAGGGCTTGACGAACTCCTCGTAGCTGCGGTCATCGAATCCGAAAGGGTTTGGCGGGCGCAGCGCACTGTTCGTCGCGAAGTGAATGCCATCACAGCCGGCCTTGCGCAATCCGTCCATGTACCGGCACATGGTGTCGGTCACGGCTTCCAGCATGCGATGCGCCTCACGGGCGTTTCCAAGAATCAACGGCATCGTGCTCATGCCGGCACGCCTGACCACTTGACGCAGCGGATCGAAGGTTGTCATCAGGATGGGCATGTCAGGCCCGAACTCGGCTCGCAAGATGCGGATCGCCTTGATCTCTTCGGCAAAGCTGGGCTCGTCCAGCGACATCGGCTCGAAGCGAAGCATGTCTTGCGCCGACTCCAGCGTTTCCAGGCCCGCCGGAAACGGGTAGTGGAAATCGTTGACCACCTTGCAGATGTCCCAATTGCAATCGCGCACCCAGCGCGCGTGACGCATGGCGTGCTCCGTACCGCCGAGCGTCTCGGTCACGTAGTGCATCCAGGCCGTGCAAGGCACATGGTCAACGTCGTCGTCCCGGAGTGCTGCGTGGAATCGCTGCATTTTTGTCATGGATGCGGTCTGGGTCATGATGGTCTGGCCGTGTGTGGGTAATGGTTCGGGGCGCACTTCAGTTCTGGGGAGGAATGTCGGCGGTACGAATGATTTCGCCCCAGCGCTTGTAGTCGTCGCGCACCACCTTCTCGAACTCCTTGGCATTTCCACAGACGGCGACTTCCTTGAACTTTTCCTGTGTCTCGGGAAGTTTGCAGATCGCGAGAAATTCGGCGGCGAGCTTGTCCAGCAACTGGGGTGAGGTCTGTGAATTCGCCATCACCCCCAACCACACGGGAAGATCCAGCCCACGGATGCCCGTGGCCTTGGAGACCGTCGGCGCCATGCCCGAACTGGCGAGGCGCTCACGCGTGAACGTACCGAGCGCTCGCACTTTCCTGGATGCGACGAATGGCTCCAGGCCAATCGAGCTGGTCATGACCAGATCCACCTGGCCGCCCATCAAATCCTGGAACTGCTGGGTGGGGCCCTGGTAAGGAACGTGCAGGAAGCTCGCCCCGACGGCCTGACCGAAGAGCTCCGCCGTCAGGTGCGTGATTGATCCAACGCCAGTGTTGGCCATCGAAACCTTGCCTGGGCGCGCCTTGGCGTCCTTGATCACATCCGCCAGCGTCTGATAGGGGCTGTCGCTTCGAACCGAGATGGACATCGGCAGGTCGGCGATCATGCCGATGAATGCAAAGTCGGTGAGCGGGTTGTATTTCAGCCCAGGGCGCAGATGCGGCGCAATCGAAATGGCAGCGCCCGTGGTGAGCATGAGTTGCTTGCCGTCGGAAGGCCCCTTTGCAACCAGCGTCGCCGCGATGGTGCCCGCGGCACCAGGCTTGTTGTCAACATAGAAGGGGGTGCCCATGCGAGCGCTGAGATGCTCGGCAAAGTGCCGCCCCATCGCGTCGATCAGCCCGCCAGCCGCCCAGGGCGAGACCAGGCGTGTGGGTTGGCTGCTGGGGGCCTGTGCCCAGGCGGCCGGCATCGTGATGCCAATCATTGCCAGGGCACAAAGCAAATTGAGCAAGCGCAGTCGAATCATGTGGATCTCCTCTTGATATGAATTTTGGGAACAGGGGCGGGATGTGGGCAGGGATTGCTTGCGAAGGCCGATGGATGGACAGCGTCGGACGGATCCTCAGATGGCAAGGACATGGTCCAGCGCATGGGTGATGTCTTCAATCAAGTCGTCGACGTTCTCGAGTCCGGCATGAATCCGCACGATCGACTCCTCCGGATGGAACTTGCGCAGCTTCCGTGGCGGCGTGTCCACCGGCAGCGCGAGGCTTTCGTAGCCGCCCCAGGAAAGACCGATACCGAAGAGCTCCAGGCGAGAGAAGAAGCAGGACTTTTGCGCGTGTGACAGCGGCTTCAGGACGAGGCCGAAAAGGCCGCTTGCGCCACTGAAATCGCGCTTCCAGAGCGCATGACCGGGGTCCGTCGCGAGCCCTGGATGCAGCACGCGCGCAACGCCTCGATGGGATGCGAGCGCTTCGGCCAGGCGAAGTCCGTTGTGGTGATGCTGCCGGAGTCGAATGGCCAGGCTTCGCAGGCCGCGCAGCGCCAGGTTGATGTCGTCGGGGCCCGCCGTCTGCCCGAAGTCGTGGGCACCCTCGCGCAGCAGGTCCCAGGCCCGCGCATTGGCCGTTGCAACACCCAGCAGCGCGTCCGAGTGGCCGACGATGTACTTCGTGGCCGCCTGGATCGAAATGTCGGCGCCGTGCTGCAGGGGCTTGAAGAAGATCGGGGAGGCCCAGGTGTTGTCCATGACGACGAAGGCATCGCGCAGCCTGGCTTCGTGCGCGATTGCGCTGACGTCCTGCACCTCGAAGGTCATCGAACCTGGTGATTCGAGAAAGATCACCCGGGTTCGAGGGCGCATCAGGTGACGGATTTCCCCGCCGATGAGAGGGTCGAAGAACTCGATCTCGATGCCCATTCGCGTGAGTACGCGCTCGGCGAACTGACGCGTCGGCCCGTAGACGCTGTCGGTGATGAGCACATGATCGCCAGGCCGCGTCAGGCAGAGCAATGCATTCGTGCAAGCAGCCAGGCCGGACGGATAGACGATGGCCGCACGCCCGCCCTCCAGCTCCGAGATCGCAGCCTCAAAGGCGCGTGTGGTGGCCGTTCCGAAGCGGCCATAGCTGGCCATCGGATTGCCCGGCTGCTTGCGCTCGATCCATTCCTCCAGGGAGGTGGACAGGATCGTCGATCCGCGGCAGATCGGGATGTTCACCAGGCCGCCGAATGCGGAAGGGTCGCGCCCCGCATGCACCAGTCGGGTGTCGACTTCGCAGGCATTTTTTCGAGGGGCAAGAGTGGGTGATGTCATGCAAACAATTCTGGATTTGCATCGAGGGAAGCAACTTGCAAAGTGAGGCGGGAGATGCCTGCCATGCGCAAGTGAATTCCACTTTTCAGCCTTTTCGCAGTTGAATCCCGACTTGCGCATTCGATCGGCACAAGACGCGCGACTACGCGTAGTCCAGGGGAAGCTTGGTGGTCGACTTGATCTTCTCCATCGCGAAGCTCGACGTCACGTCCGCAAGCTCGGAGCCACTGATCAGTCGCTTGTAGACGCGGTCGTAGGCTGCGATATCCGGGACCACAACGCGCAGCAGGTAGTCGGCCTGTCCGGCCAGTCGGTAGAAGTCGACGACTTCCGGAATGGCTGAGACCAGCCCGTGAAATGCAGCAAGCCACTTCATGTCGTGGGAATTGGTCCTGATCGAAACGAACACCGTGACACCGAGGTTCAGGTGCATCGGATTCAGGAGCGCGACCCGTTTGCTGATCCATCCCTTCTCTTCCAGGCGCTGCACGCGACGCCAGCAAGGCGTGGCAGTCAAGCCGACGCGATCCGCCAGTTCAGCCAGCGGTATGGAGGCATCCTCCTGAAGCGCTTCAAGAATTTTTCGATCTGACTTGTCCATGGTGCTCGGAACTCCAACGACTCTGGGAAAGCTGTCCTGCCTTGGTGAACATCGCGCTCGCGATGGCCAGAATGGCAACCGACTCTTCGTGGCTGCCGCTCTGGCCAATCCGTGCACGGTGCGCAGGGCGCTGCTGGCGATGCCAAGGCGTAGTGCACCCGCACGCCGCTCAGGGCGTCAGGTGTTCACGCGATGTGCAGTGCCTGGATTCAGGCGGCAGGCACGGGGGCGTCTTCGCGCAGCAACCCCTTGCGCTTCAAGTCGCGCCAGAGCTCGGGAGGAATCGGATGCGAGAACCAGCGCAGGTTCTGCTCCAGCTGCTCGACGGTGCGCGTGCCGGCAATGAAGGACGGAATGGCCGGATGCGCCACCACGAACTGCAGTGCTACGGCCGGCAACGGCACCTGGTACTGCGCGCAGACTTCCTCGATGTCGGCCACGCGCTTCATGATCGCCGCTGGCGCGGGCGCGTAGTTGTACTTGGCGCCCGGCTTCGCGCCGGTCGCCAGGATGCCGGAATTGAAGCCACCGCCGACGACCACGGCAGCGCCGCGCTGTTCGCACAGGGGCAGGAATTCATCGAGCGCGTCCTGTTCGAGCAAGGTATAGCGGCCCGCCAGCAGGAAGCAGTCGAAGTCGCGCTGCCGCAGCGCTTCGTGGCAGACCTGCCATTCGTTGACGCCCACGCCGATGGCCTTGACGACGCCTTCGGAGCGGAGCTTCTCCAAGGCCTTCCAGCACCCATCCATCGCCTGCTTGAACACCGCGGGCTGGTCCGTGCCGCGGGTGAAGACATCGATGTCGTGGATGAAGCAGATGTCCATCCGCTCCAGGCCGAGCCGCTGCAGCGAGTCCTCGAAGGAGCGCATCGTGCCGTCGTAGCTGTAGTCGAAGTGCATCGTGAACGGCGCGGCATCGACCCAGGGGGCGAACTTGATGTCTGATCGGCGCGCGGGCTTGAGCACCCGGCCGACCTTGGAGGACAGGACGAAGTCGTCACGGTTCTTCCACCGCAAGCTTTGCCCTGTGCGCAGTTCCGAGAGTCCGTGGCCGTACATCGGCGCGGTGTCGAAGTAGCGCACGCCCGCGTCCCAGGCCGCGCCGAACATGGCGTCTGACTCGGCCTCGGGTATGGCGCGGAAGATGTTGCCGACAGGTGCCGTGCCAAAGCCGAAGGCGGTGACGTCGAGGTCGACGCGGCCGAGCTTGCGCTTTTGCGTGGGGTTCAATTGATCGTCTCCAGGGCTTTTGAACGGGAAGTCGCTGCGCCGTCGCTCACGCGCGCGTCGGCCATCCACGGTTGGGCCGCTCGACGAGTCGCAGCACCGCCGCCACGGATCAACTCCGCTGCCTTCTCCCCGATCACGATCGACGGCGCATTGGTGTTGGAACTGATCAGCCGCGGCATCACCGAGCTGTCGCAGATGCGCAGGCCTTCGATGCCGCGCACGCGCAGTTCCGGGTCCACCACCGAGTTCACATCGCCACCCATGCGGCAGGTTCCTACCGGGTGGTAGGACGTGCGGCCGAACTGGCGCGCATAGGCTTCGAGGTCCGCCGTGGTCGACACGCGGTCGCCGGGGAAGTGCTCCTTGCGGATGTACTTGGCCAGCGCCGATTGCCGGAAGATCTCGCGGCTGATGCGGACGCCTTCCACCGAGGTCTTCACGTCGCGCTCGTCGCCGAGGAAGTTCGGGTCGACCACCGGCATCGCGCGCGGGTCGGCGCTCGTCAGCGTGACCGAGCCGCGCGCATGCGGACGCACGGCGTAAGAGTTCAGCGTCACACCCGAGCCGGATTCGATCTTCGGCACACCGGCCTCCACGCCCGCCCCGACCAGGAAGTGAAACTGCAGGTCCGGCGTCGGCTCGTTTCGATCGGCGTACCAGAACGCACCGCCCTCGACGATGTTGGACGCCACCGGACCCTTCCGGAAGAGCGCGTACTGCAAGCCAGCCCAGGCCATCCAGTGCGGCTTCGCGTACTTGTCGAAGCTGTCCGGACCATTGAGTTCATAGACGATGTCGATGCCGAAGTGGTCGTGCAGGTTCTGCCCCACCTCGGGCTGGTCGGCCACCACGTTGATGCCGAGCTTGCGCAGCTGCTCGGCCGGGCCGATGCCAGACAGCAGCATCAGCTTGGGCGAGCCAATCGCGCCGGACGTCACCAGCACCTCGCGCGCACAACGCACCACGCTGGGACGCCCCGCCTCGATCACTTCCACGCCCACCGCGCGGCCCTTTTCGATCACGATGCGGTTGATCAGCGCATCCGTCTTCACCGTGAGGTTGCGCCGCCCTTGCGCGGGCCGCAGGTAGCCCACCGCCGCGGAGCAGCGCTTGCCGTTGCGCGTCGTGGTCTGGTAGGCGCCGGCGCCTTCCTGCGTCGCGCCGTTGAAGTCCGGGTTGTAGGGCATGCCCATCTGCTGGCAGGCCTGCACGAAAGCCTGCGTCATCCGGTGCGGCGCACCGTTGGAGACACCCAGCGGCCCGCCGATGCCGTGCAGCGGCCCCGACAGCGTGTCGTTGTCCTCCGAGCGGCGGAACAGCGGCAGCAGTTCCTCGAAGGACCAGCCGTCGCAGCCGAAGTCATTGGCCCAGGCGTCATAGTCCTGCGCACAACCGCGTGTGAACACCTCCGCATTGATAGACCCGCCACCGCCCAGCACACGCGCCTGCGCATACGGGATCTCGCGGTTCATCGCATGCTTCTGCGGCGCAGTCTTCAGGCCCCAGGTCATGGGGCCGGCGGTCATCTTGTAGAAGCCGACCGGCATGTGGATCCACGGGCTGCTGTCGCGCGGACCGGCCTCCAGCAGCAGCACCTTGACGTCGGCATCCTCGGACAGCCGGGCCGCGAGTGCGCAGCCTGCGGAACCGCCGCCGACCACGATGTAGTCATAGTCCATCGCTTGCTCCAATCCAGTGAGTGCGCGGCTGCAGGTTGATGTGCGCCGTCTTGACTTCGGTGTATTCCTCGATGCCGGCCAGCCCCGCATCCCGGCCGATGCCCGATTGCTTCATGCCGCCCATCGGCGCCTCGGGGCCATTGTCCAACGTCGTGTTGATCCACACACGTCCCGCCTGCACTTCGCGCATGGCGCGCAGGGCGAGGTTCACGTCCTGCGTCCAGATCGAGGCGGACAGGCCGAACTCGGTGTCGTTGGCGATGCGGATCGCATCCTCGAAGGTGTCGAAGGGGATGACGGCCAGCACCGGGCCGAAGATCTCGTCCCGCAGCAGCGGCATCTCGGCCGTCACGTTGGTGAGCAGCGTGGGCTGCACGAAGTTGCCCTTCTCGCAGCCGGTGCGTCCACCGCCCGCCACCACGGTCGCGCCGAGCGCCACGCCGCCATCGATGTACGACAGCACCTTGTGCATGTGGGCCTCGTCGAACAGCGCGCCGACTTGCGTGGCCGGGTCGAGCGGGTCGCCGACCACGATGCGGCGCATCTTGGCCGCGAGCTTCTGCGTGAACACCTCGGCGATCGAGCGATGCACCACGAGCCGGCTTGCGCCGACGCAGCATTGGCCCGCGTTGAAGGCCATGCCGAAGGCGACGCCATCGGCCGCATCGTCGAGGTTGGCATCGGCGAACACGACGTGCGGGTTCTTGCCGCCCAGCTCCAGCCCGAGCTTCTTGATGTTGCCGACCGAGGCCTGGATCGCCTTGCGGCCCGTGCCGGTCGAGCCGGTGACCGAGACCATGTCGACGAGGTCGCTGTCGAGCAGGACCTGGCCCACTTCCGAGCCGTGGCCGCTCACGAGGTTGACCACGCCGTCGGGCAGGCCGGCCTGTTGCAGCAGTTCACCGAGGCGCAGCGTGGTGCCGCTGGTGGCTTCCGAGGGCTTGACGACTGCGGTGCATCCGGCGGCCAGCAGGAAGGGCAGGCGCTCGGCCAGGATGAAGAAGGGGAAGTTCCACGGCGTGATGACGCCGATCACGCCCAGCGGTTGGCGCAGCACCAGCGCGAGCAACCGGTCGCCGAGGTTGTTGAGCGTCTCGCCCGCCATGGAGCGCGAGGCACCCGCGGCAAAGCGCCACACGTCCGCCGCGCCGCGGATCTCGCCCTTGGCCTGCGTGATGGGCTTGCCGGTTTCCAGGCATTCGATGAGTCCCAACTCGTCGACGTTCTGTTCGATCAGGTCCGCCACCTTGAACAGCACCTTGGCGCGCTCGGCCGCCGGCATGCGCGGCCACGGGCCGGTGTCGAAGGCGGTGCGGGCGGCGCGGATCGCGTCCTTGGCATCCTGCGCCGTGCCGGCGGGCCATTGCGCCACGGGGGTGCCGTGGCCGGGGCTGTGGCGTGTCGTCAGCTGGTTGCCATGGCCATCGGTCCAGCGACCATCGATGAACATCTGGAAGCGTCGGGGCGTGGCGGGTAGTTGGTTCTCATGCATGGGTTGTCTCCTCCTCGGGGTCAAAAGATGGCGGTTGTCTTGGCCTTGAACGCGGCGATGCCGATGGCGGCGTCGGCGCTGGCTTTCACGGCGCGGGCCGCTTCGGCGTAGAAAGTGGCGGGCTCGTCGGGGTCGTTCACGATGGCCGCCTTGGACCAGCGGGCGGCGGTGGGCGACATGCGGCAGAGCGTGTCGACGAACCGGCCGAGCGCGGTTTCGAAACCTGTCGCAGGCCACACGGCATTCAGCGCGCCCCACTGTTGCGCCGTGGCTGCGTCGAGTTCGCGGCAGGTCAGCACGGCTTCCAGCGCCCGGCCGCGGCCCACGATGCGTGCGAGGCGGTTGCCGCCTTCCCAGCCCGGCATCGCGCCGATGCCGACTTCCGGGAAGCGCAGCCGCGCCGCATGGCTGGCCACGCGCAGGTCGGTCGCCAGCGCCAGCTCCAGGCCGCCGCCGAAGCAGAGGCCTTCGATGGCGGACACGGTCGGGCAGCGCAGCGTTTCCAGCCGCCCGAAGACGCGGTTGCCATGCGCGATCCATTCCTTGGCGAACTGGGCCGGCGTCATCGGCGCCCACTGCGCGATGTCGGCGCCGGACGAGAAAGTGCCGCCGATCGTGCCGCGCAGCACCACCACGCGCACGCTGGCGTCCTGCTCGACCTGGTCGATGTGCCGGTCCAGCTGGCCCAGCATGTTCAGGTCCAGCGCGTTGGCCTTGCCGGGGTTCGACAGCTGAAGCGTCAGCACCGCGCCTTCGCGCGACGACAGGATTTCGCCCATGGCCCTGACTCCTTCAGGCCTGCACGCCGTAGAGCGCGAGGAACTGACGCATGCGCGACGCTGCCAGTTCAGGGTCGCGCAGCAGCCCAGCCTGGTCGGCCATCTTGTAGATGTCGACGAAGTAGGGCAGCGGGCGCATCGCCTGGTGGCCGGCCAGCATCACGAAGTGCGACTGGTGGCCGTTGAGCCAGGCGAGGAACACGACACCGGTCTTGTAGAACTGCGTCGGCGCGCCGAAGATGCGGCGCGACAGCGGCACGGTGGGTTCGAGGATGTCGAGGAAGCGTTGCTTGTCGCCTTGCGCGAGGGCGGCGAGGGCGTGCGAGGCGGCCGGCGCGATCGCGTCGAAGATGCCGAGCAGCGCATGCGAATAGCCCACCTCATCGCCGGCGATGAGTTCGGGGTAGTTGAAGTCGTCGCCGGTGTACATCTTCACGCTGGCGGGCAGCATGCGGCGCATGTCGATCTCGCGTTGCTTGTCGAGCAGGGAGATCTTGATGCCGTCCACCTTGCTGGTGGATTCGGCAATGACCTGCAGCGCGATGTCGCGTGCAGCCGTGAGGTCGTCGGTGCCCCAGTAGCCGGCGAGTGCCGGGTCGAACATGGAACCGAGCCAGTGCAGCACCACCGGATGCTCGGCACGCGCGAGGACCGTGCGGTACACCTTCAGATAGTCGTCGGGCGTCTTCGCCACACGGGCCAGCGCGCGGCTGGCCATCAGGATCAGCCGGCCGCCGGACTGCTGGATCGCATCGACTTGTTCGAGGTACGCAGCGGTCACGTCGTCGAGCGTGCGCACGGTGGCCGGGTCGAGGTGGTCGGTGCCGCAGCCGCTGTAGATGGGCACGTTGGTGCCGCTCAGGGCCTTTTGCGTTTCACGGATCAGCGTGAGCGAATCGGTCCAGGAGAGGCCCATGCCGCGCTGCGCGGTGTCCATGGCTTCGGCGATGCCGAGACCGAGTTCGGCCAGGTAGCGGCGGTATTGCAGCGTGGCCTCCCAGTCGATCTTGCCGCCGCTGGACGGTGCCACGTCGGCAAACGGGTCCGCCACCACGTGGGCCGCGGAGAACACCACGCGGTTGAAGGCGCACGCCGGTGCTTGCGCGGACCAGGGCGTGCCTTGCAGGCGGTAGGGCGTCAGGCGGCCGTCGGCACCGGGGAGCTTGAGTTCGGTCATGTTGTCGTGTCTCCTTGAATTCGTGTTGTTCAGAAGCGTTGGATCAGCAGGCCGCCGTCCACGCGAACTTCTTGCGCCACCGTGTAGGGCAGCAGGCCGGCGGCCATCGTGCGGATCACGCGGGCCACGTCTTCGGGCATGCCCCAGCGCGGCTCGATGGTCATGCCATTGGCGATGAGTGCGTCGTACTTGGGCTTGGACGGCGCCGTCATCTCGGTGAGGATCAAGCCAGGCTGCACCTCGAACACGCCGATGCCCAGCGGCGCCAGGCGCATCGCGAACAGGCGCGACGCCATGTGCAGCGCGATCTTCGACATGCAGTACTCGCCGCGCTCCACCGTCGCGGCGGCGGCGTTCGACGAGGTGACGAACACCATGCTGCGGTAGACACCATCCTGGCGCTGCTGCGCGACCATGTGCTTGGCCACGGCCTGCGACAGGAAGAAGGTGCCGCGCGTGTTGGTGTCGAAGCAGCGGTCGTAGCTTTCCTCGCTGACTTCGAGCAGGTCGCCGCGCTGCATGACGGAGACACCCGCGTTGTTGACCATGCAGTGGATCTCGCCGAACTCGGCCACGACCGCATCGATGAAGGGCTGGTGGCTCGCGCGATCGGCGATGTCGATCTCGTAGACCTGGCAATGGCGGCCGGTTGCGCGGATGTCGGTCTTGAGCTGATCGAGCTTCTCGCCGTCCTTCCAGGCCAGTGCCGCGATGTCGAAGCCTTCGGCTGCGAGGGCGAGGGCGGTGGCGCGTCCGATGCCGCGCGATGCGCCGCTGACGATGGCTGTCTTCTTCATGGTGAGATTGGCTTCGCTTTGATGTGTTGTGGTTGCACCGCATGTGACGGATGCGGTTCCATTTCCAGGGCACCCGCGGAACCGGCTTTGCCGGGCCGCTGGGTGCGCCCCCTTGAGGGGGAGGCGCCGCAGGCGCGTTCGGGGGCGGGCTTCATTTCAGAAGATTGCGCGCGATGATCACGCGCTGGATCTGGTTGGTGCCCTCGTAGATCTGCGTGATCTTGGCGTCGCGGTACAGGCGCTCGACCTCGTACCCGCGGATGTAGCCGCTGCCGCCGAAGATCTGGATCGCGTTGCTGCTGTGGGTCACGGCGGCATCGCCGGCAAAGCACTTGGCCATCGACGATGCGGCGGTGGCGTCCTCGCCCGCATCGATCTTCGAAGCGGCCGAGCGCACCAGCAGCCGCGCCGCCTCGGTGTCCTTGGCCATGTCGGCCAGCATGAATTGGATGCCCTGGAATTCGGAGATCGGCGCGCCGAACTGCTTGCGGATCTTGGCCTGTTCCACCGAGGCATCGAGCCCAGCCTGCAGGATGCCGACGGCCAGCGAAGCGATGCCGATTCGGCCCTTCTCCAGCACGCTCATCATCATGTGGAAGCCGCGGCCTTCGGTGCCCAGCATGGCATCGGCGGGCAACACCACATCGTTGAAGGCCAGTTCGCCAACCTGCGACGAGCGCTGGCCCAGCTTGTGTTCCTTGGGCCCGCGCGAGACGCCGGCCGAATGGCAGTCGACGATGAAGATGCTCATGCCGCGCTTGCCGGCGGCCGGATCGGTGCGGGCCAGCACGAAGGCCACGTCGGCCACCGGCGCGTTGTGGATCCACAGCTTGGCGCCGTTGAGCACCCAGCCGTCGCCCTTGCGCACGGCGGTGGTCTTCACTCCCGACACGTCCGAGCCTGCGCCGGCTTCAGTGATGCAGTAGGCGCCACGCTTCTGTGCGCGGATCAGTGGCTCGATCCACTGTTCTTTCTGTGCGTCGGTGCCGTGGGCGCAGAGCAGGGTGGTCAGCAATTCCACCAGGCCGCACTGGTCGGCGATGGAGCCGTAGCCGCGGCTCAGTTCCTCCATCACGATGCTGTAGGCCAGGCAGTCCAGGCCGGCGCCGCCATAGGTGTCAGGCACCGTGATGCCGAACAGGCCGCTCTCGCCCATCGCTGCATAGATGTCGCCGGCGAAGGCTTCTTCCCGGTCCAGGCGCTCCGCTTGCGGGCGAATCACCTCGTTGGCAAAGCGCTTCGCCATGTCGGCGACTTGAGTGTGTTCCATCGTCAATTTCATGCTCGTCTCCTTTGAATTAGGGTGAAACCCTGATGTATGTAACTGGTTAGTTATTACAATCATGGCAGACGTTTGGCCCGTCGGTCAAGCGCAATCACAAGGAAACGCAATGAAAAAAGTCAGAATCGTTGGCGCCGACCAAATGGCGAGCGAAGTTTTCGATGGCGCGACCGTGGTGCTCAGCGGCTCCGGCGGTGGCTTGCAGGAGGCGGATCACATCGCAGAGGCGATCGAGAAGCGCTTCCTCGCCACGGGGCATCCGCGCAATCTCACGTTGATCCACGGCCTGGGCATCGGCGACGGCATCGCCACCGGCATCACGCGCTTCGCCCACAAGGGCATGGTCAAGCGCGTGATCGGCGGCCACTGGAGCTGGTCGAAGAAGATGCAGGAACTGGCGCGCACCAATGAGATCGAGGCCTACACGCTGCCGGCCGGGCCGATCCAGACCCTGATGCGCGAAACGGGCGCCGGGCGCCATGGGCTGGTCACGCACATCGGCCTGCACACCTTTGCCGACCCGCGCCACGGCGGCGGGCGCTGCAACGACAAGGCGACGGAAGACCTGGTCGAAGTCATCACGCTCGGCGGCAAGGAACTGCTCTGGTACAAGCCGATCCAGGTCGACTTCGCGCTGATCCGCGGCACCGCCTGCGATCCGCAAGGCAACCTCACCTCGCGCGAGGAACCGTCGGAAATGGACGCCTTCGCCGCGGCGATGGCCGCGCACAACTGCGGCGGCAAGGTGCTGGCGCAGGTGCGCGACGTGCTCGACGAATCCATCTCGCCGGCCCGCGATGTCAGCGTACCGGGCGTGCTGGTCGACATGGTCTGCCAGTTCGCCGCGCAGACCCAGACCACCGGTGCGGCCTACGACCTCAGCATGAGCGGCATGCAACGCGCGCCCGACACTCGCGCCGCCATGCCCTTGCCGGATGGAGTGCGCTATCTCATCGCGCGCCGCGCCGCGAAGGAACTCCGCGCCGACGCCTGCGTCAACTTCGGCTTCGGCGTGCCGGATGGCATCCCCGCCGTGGCCCAGGCCGAAGGCCGCGAGATCGGCTGGACCACCATCGAACAAGGCCCGCACAACGGCGAGTTGCTCGGCGGCCACCTGTTCGGCGCGACGCGCTATCCGAGCGCCATCGTCAAGTCGACCGAGCAGTTCGACTTCTTCAGCGGCGGCGGCGTCGACATCGCCTTCCTCGGCATGGGCGAGCTGGATGCGGAAGGCAACGTCAACGTGTCATGGCTGGGAGACAGCATCGTCGGCCCGGGCGGCTTCGTCGACATCACGCAGCGCGCGAAGAAGGTGGTGTTCTGCGGCACCTTCGAGGCGAAGGGGCTGGTGGTGGAGCATGAAGGCGAGGAGGTGTTCATCCGCCGGCATGGCGACGTGTCGAAGCTGGTGAAGAAGGTGCGGCACATCACCTTCAGCGGCGCGCGGGCGCGGGCGGATGGGCAGGAGGTGCTTTACGTGACCGAACGGGCGGTGTTCCAGCTGACGCCGAACGGGCTGCGGCTGATTGAAGTGCCGCCGGGGGTGGATGTGCAGGCGGATGTGCTGGATCGCATGCCGTTCGAGGTGGAGGTGGGCATTGCCCTTTCTCCATGCACGGAAAGCGCCTGAACAACGCAATCCGGCCCGACGAGACCGCGGGTGGCAGGTCCGACGCGAGTCAGCCCCCGTTGCCTCCTGCCGGCGGATTCTCGAACTTGCTCACGATGTCCGTCACGAAGCGCTCCGAGAACCCTGCGATGAATGACCAGAACAGCATCTTTGCGTAGTCCACGCCGGTGCCATGCACGGCGAAGATGTTTGAAAATCCCTTGCGATCGTCTGAAGCATCGGGAACGAACTTCGGGAACAGGTCGCCGCTGACGAGCGTGGACAGGAAGAGCACGTACAGCACGATCGCCAGAATGCCGCCGACCAGTGGCGACAGGCAGACGTAGACCCACGAGTTGGCCAGCAGCGTGAGGTCATCGGCCGACATGGTCTTGAGCCGGCGCTGCAGGCCGACGAAACCGCCAACCACACCCACGGCGAACGCGGCCATGGGCGCGGCGATGATGTCCTCCGTGGGCCCGTAGTTGGAGAACAGCGCGCCCGAGACCACCACCACGACGAGTACGCCGAGACACAGCGCAAGTCGATTGCTGATCTTCCGGATGTTGGCGAGCGTATCCGTCATGAGGCCTCCCGTGCTTGTGTCGGCCTCATTGTGCGACGGATCGAGGCGGGCCCGCGTCCATCAGGGCGGGGCCGAAGTACATGCGGCTGACACCCGCCCGCGCTGCAGCGGCTTCGCACAAGGCGCAAGGGCGCGATGTCGAGTACAGCACCGAACCGGCCAGGTCGGCGCGCCCGAGGCGGCGCTGCGCATCGCGGATGGCCACGCGCTCCGCATGCGCGTTGATGTCCTTGTCCTTCACCACCCGGCTTGGACCTTCGCCCGCGAGGGTGCCGTTCAGCACGACGACGGCGCCGTAGGGCTGGTCGCCCCATGATTCGGCAAGCGACTTTTGCGCAGCGGCTGCTTGGTACCAGCTGCCGTCTGGCACGGCTGGAAACGCACGGCCAGCGGCGTACGACCCGGCAGGGGCAAACGCGAGGGCCGCAGTGCGAACCATGGCCACGCGGCGCGTGCAAGCGGTAGCGGGAAGCTTGTCGATCATGACCGTCCTCCTGGTACCTCGTATCGAAGTTCCGCGAAGCCGGCGCCGAAACTTCGCGCGGATGTCAGCCGCAGTGCGGCGGCTCCGGTGATCCGGCGCGGGAGAAGCGGCTTGCCTGTGGCCAGCGTGACCGACCCGATCTGGACGATGACCTCGTCCAGCAATCCCGCGTCGTGGAACTGACCCGCCAGGTCCCCGCCGCCGACGATCCACAGGTTCTTGCCCGATGCGGCCTGCCGCATCTGCTCGTGGACCGGGCGGACATCTCCTTGCACGAAGCGGATGTCGGCCCCTTCTACCCGCTCATGCTGGCGAGACGACAACACCCACGTCGGTTGCGTGTAAGGCCACGGCGCTTGCTTGCCGGTCCCCGGCTTGACGACATGGCGGAGCATCCACGCGTACGTGGACGAGCCCATCGCCATCGCGCCGACCTCCTGGATGAAGGCCGGGTAGCTCGTGTCGTTGATGTGGCCGAGGGGGAAGAGCCATTCGAGCGAGTCGTCCTCCGTGGCGATGAAACCGTCGAGGCTCGAGGCGGTGTAGTACTGGGTTTTCATGGCGCTTTCATGGTGGCGATTCATGTCGGATGTGAGCCGCACAAGGCATCGGACGCATTCTGGACAGCGCTGGCGCAGGGTCAAGCATCTCCCCCGCTCTTGCCGAGCTGCGGGATGGCGCAGCATCGCATCAGGTTCATCACCGCGCCAACAAAAAAGCCGCCCTCAGGCGGCTCCCTCGCATCACCGGGGATGCCCGGCCGAGTCGCGCTCACTCCTCCACGAACGCCTCTTCCCGCTTCGCCTTGATCGAAGGCAGCAGCACGATTCCCAGCAGCAGCAGCGCCGCCAGCAGCAGCCCCGCCGACAGCGGTCGCGTCACGAACACGCTCCACGTCCCGCGCGACAGCAGCAGCGCGCGGCGCAGGTTCTCTTCCATCATCGGCCCGAGGATGAAGCCCAGCAGCAGCGGCGCGGGCTCGGTCTTGAGCTTGAGGAACAGGTAGCCGATGAAGCCGAAGGCAGCGACCATCCAGATGTCGAAGGTGTTGTTGTTCGTCGAGTACACGCCAATGGCGCAGAACAGCACGATCGCCGGGAACAGGAACTTGTAGGGCACGGTCAGCAGCTTGATCCACATGCCGATCAGCGGCAGGTTCAGGATGATCAGCATCGCGTTGCCGATCCACATCGAGGCGATCAGGCCCCAGAACAGTTCCGGGTTGCTGGTCATCACCTGCGGGCCCGGCTGGATGTTGTGGATGGTCATCGCGCCGACCATCAGCGCCATCACGGCGTTCGGCGGGATGCCCAGCGTCAGCAGCGGGATGAAGGAGGTCTGCGCACCGGCGTTGTTGGCCGATTCCGGCGATGCGACGCCGCGGATGTTGCCCTTGCCGAAAGCGACTTCGCCCGGGCGCATCTTGATCTTCTTCTCCAGCGCATAGGCCGCGAAGGCCGCCAGCAGCGCGCCGCCACCGGGCAGGATGCCGAGGGCTGAGCCGAGTGCCGTGCCGCGCATCACTGCCGGCGCCATGCGCTTGAAGTCGTCGGCGGTGGGCCACAGGCCCTTGACGTTGGCGGTGAACACTTCGCGTTCGGAGTCGGGCTGCGAGAGGTTGCCGATGATTTCGCCGTAGCCGAACACGCCCATGGCGATCACCACGAAGCCGATGCCGTCGGTCAGTTCGGGGATGTCGAAGCTGAAGCGCGCCACGCCCGAGTTCACGTCGGTGCCGACGATGCCGAGCAGCAGCCCCAGCACGATCATGGCCACCGCCTTGATCAGCGAGCCGGAGGCCAGCACCACCGCGCCGATCAGGCCCAGGCACATCAGCGAGAAGTACTCGGCCGGGCCGAACTTGAAGGCCAGTTCGGTCAGCGGCGGCGCGAACGCGGCCAGGATCAAGGTGCCCACGCAACCCGCAAAGAACGAGCCCAGACCGGCGGCGGCGAGTGCCGGACCCGCGCGCCCCTGCCGCGCCATCTGGTAGCCGTCGATACAGGTCACCACCGAGGACGATTCCCCCGGCAGGTTCACAAGGATGGCGGTGGTTGAGCCGCCGTACTGCGCTCCGTAGTAGATGCCGGCCAGCATGATCAGCGCCGACACGGGTGGCAGCGCATAGGTGGCGGGCAGCAGCATCGCGATCGTCGCGACAGGCCCGATGCCCGGCAGCACGCCGATCAGCGTGCCCAGGATGCAACCGACCAGGCAGTACAGCAGGTTGGTGAAGGTGAACGCGACACCGAAACCGAGCGCGAGATTGTTGAAGAGTTCCATGAGTCAGGTCTCCTCAGCCCGTGATGAACGTAGGCCAGACCTGGATCTGGAGTTTCAGCGCCCAGATGAAGGCGATGTAGCTGCCGACGGCAAGGATGGTGGAGAGCACCAGCACGTCGCGCAACTTGAAGTGTTCGCCAGCGAGGCTGGAGATGATGGTCAGCGCATAGATCGCGATGATCATGCCCATGGCAGGGACGCCGATGCTCGGCAAGCCACCGAGCAGCACGCCGAACGCGAGGTTGGCCACGATCACGAAGAACAGCGGCTTCCAGGCCCATTTGCCGATCGGCTCGCCGTCCGCGGTCTCGACGATCATGCCCTCGGCCATGATGATCACGCCGAGGATCGCCAGGATGATGCCGAGCATCAGCGGGAAGTAACCCGGCCCCATGCGGGCGCCGTCTCCGATGTTGTAGGTGGTGGCGCCGATGGCGAAGGCGCCCCCGACGGCGGCGAACATGACTCCTGAAAAGAAGTCGGTCTGACTCTTGATGCGCATGGCGGATGTGTCCCCAGTTGGTCGGGGAAGCATCGTGTCAAGAGCCTGACCATTGACTGACCAAGCCTGTACGCACTAACGCGTATCGTTGTCTTGCGCTATCAAAAAAATAGCGAAATGTGGCGCTTGAACCTGACTTCCAGCGCCGTCTATCAGTCGATTCGCGCGTGAAGCTTGGCGCGGCAAGCACTTGCGAGCTGGCTGTGACAGGCCACTACAGCCACTGCCCGCTGCTGGGCATCTGGATCTGGATGTCCGGCGTGCCACCCACGAAGAAGCCGCCGATCACGATGCTGAGCACCGAGATGAAGAGACTTGCGAACAGCGCCGTCCAGAAGCCCGACACGTGGAAGCCGCGCACCAGCGCCGCCACCAGCAGGATCATCAACGCGTTGATCACGAGCAGGAACAGCCCGAAGGTCAGCAGCGTGAGCGGCAGCGTCAGCACGATCAGCAGGGGTTTGACGACGGCATTGGCCAGGCCCAGCAGCAAGGCCGAACCGATCAGCGCTCCCGTGCTGTCGAACTTGAGGCCGCGGAACAAAAGGCTCGCGAGCCAGAGGGAAAGGGCCGTGATGGCCCAGTGAAGCAGGAAGGGGGTGAGGTTGGCAAGCATGTGGTCCATTTTCAGTGAACCAGGGCGACGACGAGCGGATGCTCTGCGAGTGGGCACCCGCGGAACGGGCTTTACCGGGCCGCTGGGGGCGCCCCCTCGAGGGCTGAGGGCCGCGGCTCCGAGCCTGCCTGCGCAGGCTCGGACGGCCCGCAAGAGCAGCCACCTCTGGCAGCCGCCCGGGCGCCGCAGGCGCATCGGAGGGTGGGCCTGTTTCAGCCGATGCCGAGCACCCGCTTGTTGGCCGCGGTGTCGATGCCGCCTGCCGCGAAGTCGTCGAAGGCCCGGTCGGCCACGCGGATGATGTGGTCGGCAATGAAGGCCGCGCCTTCGCGCGCGCCGTCCTCCGGGTGCTTGATGCAGCACTCCCACTCCAGCACCGCCCAGCCCGGGAAGTCGTACTGCGCCATCTTCGAGAAGATCGCCGCGAAGTCGACCTGCCCGTCGCCCAGCGAGCGGAAGCGTCCGGCGCGGTTGATCCACGACTGGAACCCGCCGTACACGCCTTGCTTGCCGGTCGGATTGAACTCCGCATCCTTCACATGGAAGATCTTGATGCGCTCGTGGTAGTGGTCGATGTAGTCCAGGTAGTTGAGCTGCTGCAGCACGAAGTGGCTCGGGTCGTAGAGCAGGCAGGCGCGCTTGTGGCCGCCGACGCGCTCCAGGAACATCTCGTAGGTCACGCCGTCGTGCAGGTCTTCGCCGGGATGGATCTCGTAGCAGACGTCGACGCCGGCGTTGTCGAAGGCATCGAGGATCGGCAACCAGCGCCGGGCCAGTTCGTCGAAGGCTTCCTCGATCAGACCCGGCGGGCGCGGCGGCCACGAGTACAGGTAGGGCCATGCGAGCGCGCCGGAGAACGTGGCATGCGCGGTCAGCCCCAGGTTGGCCGAAGCCTTGGCTGCGAAGTGCAGTTGTTCGACCGCCCATTGCTGTCGTTTGACCGGATCGTTGCGGACTTCGGCCGCGGAGAAACCATCGAAGCCGGCGTCGTACGCGGGATGCACCGCCACGAGTTGGCCCTGCAGGTGCGTCGAGAGTTCGGTGATCTCCAGCCCGTGCGAAGCCAGCGTGCCCTTCACCTCGTCGCAGTAGGTCTGGCTTTCGGCGGCCTTCTTCAGGTCGAACAGGCGACCGTCCCAGCTCGGGATCTGCACGCCCTTGTAGCCGAGTCCCGCGGCCCATGCGGCGATGGCGTCGAGCGAGTTGAAGGGTGCACTGTCGCCGGCGAACTGGGCCAGGAAAATCGCTGGCCCCTTGATGGTCTTCATTCAGTGAATCTCCGTGGGTGAATGCGGCGCCGATGATGCGGCGCGGCGATTCCGCAGTCAACGCGCGCGCGTCGCGCGGACGCCGCGCTTCTTGTCGTGGGTCCACGATGCAAGCCGATGGGAGGGCCGTGCACATTACGACCCCGCGAGGCCGGCGGCGCGCTTCCGGGCGCAGCACAACGGTGTACGGATCGGCGAGCCGACTGGCCTCGACGCCCGGCCTTGCGTTTGCGAGCCCCGCCACCACCTGAGTCACCTGGAAGGAAAGCAATCATGGGTGCACGACCGGAATTCACGAGCGACGACGCGCTTCTCGATGCCTACTCCGAGACGGTCGCCTCGACCGTCGAGAAGGTGCAGGACGCGGTGGTGTACATCGCCGCGCACAAGACGGCCGCACGCGGTCGACAGGGCGGCGCCGGCTCCGGTTTCCTGTTCACGCCCGACGGCTACCTGCTGACCAACAGCCACGTCGTGCATGGTGCGACGTCGCTCGAAGTGGTGCGCCCGGACGGTACGCGCAGCGACGCGCAATGGGTCGGCGAGGACCCCGAGACCGACCTGGCGGTGCTGCGCATCGGCGCGAGCCGTGCGCTGTCGCATGTCGAGCTGGGCGACTCGTCGAAACTGCGCGTCGGCCAGGTGGCCATCGCGATCGGCAATCCGCTCGGCTTCAATCACACCGTGACGAGCGGCATCGTTTCGGCGCTCGGCCGCTCGCTGCCGTCGAACACGGGCCGGATGATCGACAACGTGATCCAGACCGATGCGGCACTCAACCCCGGCAATTCGGGCGGCCCGCTGCTCGACACGCGCGGCCGTGTGATCGGCGTCAATACGGCCATCATCCCCGGCGCGCAGGCGATCTGTTTCGCCGTCGCGGTGAACTCGGCCAAGTGGGTGGTGCAGCAACTGTTCGCGCATGGCCGCGTGCGGCGTGCGTTCATCGGGCTGTCGGGCTCGACCGTGCCGATCTCGCGCCGCGTGGCGCGCTTCCTGGACGTGCAGCAGGACACCTCGGTGCGCGTGTCGGCCGCACAGGAAGGCTCGCCCGCCGCGTTGGCCGGACTCAAGGCCGACGACCTCATCATCGGCATCGACGGAGCGCCGGTGCGCACGGTGGACGACCTGCAGCGCCTGCTCGACGAATCGCGCATCGGCAAGCTCTGTGTGCTGCGCGTCCTGCGCGGCGCGCAGCCGCTCTATCTCAGCGTGACGCCGTTGGAGTCCAAACGGAATTGAGCGCGGGAGCGCCTGGTCTGATCCCGGCGGCGGGGCTCATTTCAGTTTTCCACCACGCTAATCGCGTGACCCACGACGCATGAAACCAGTGCGAGCAATGCCTGTTCGTGGGCACCCGCGGATCCGGCTTTGCCGGGCCGCTGGGTGCGCCCCCTTGAGGGGGTGCGCCGCAGGCGCTGCGGGGGTGGGTTTCATTTCACGCGCGGCGCTTGAACATCGCCGACGCGCCGCTCGCATGTGCCACGTCTTCCGCCGTCGCAAGCAACGCCGGGCCGAGTTCCAGCATGCGGTCTTCCGTCAATCGAACCAGCGGCCCGGCGATGGTGATCACGCCGATGGTCCTGCCATTGCCGATGCGCACCGGCGCGGCCATCGCCGTCATCGCCGGCGCGAACACCTCGTTGATCATGCTGAAGCCGCGCTTGCGCGCCGCGCGCACGTAGGCCAGCACGGCCTTCACGGTGGTCGGCGCCTTGGGGCCGAATTCGCCCGGCTTGCCGAAGCCCTGTCGCGCAACCAGTTCCAGCGCTTCCTCGTCGGTCATCGTCGAGAGCCAGGCGTGCCCCGCGGAACTGCATGACAGGTTGACCGACAGGCCCATGTCCGGGTCGTAGCGCAGCCCGCGCCGCGCGCCCTGGGCCTTGGCCACGAAGGTGAGGTCGTCGCCATCGACCACGGCCAGCCGCACCAGTTCGCCGGCTTCGTTGGCCAGGTTGTCGAGCAATGGTTGCGCCACATCGACGATGCCGCTGTTGCTGAGGAAGCTCAGGCCCAGCGACACCAGCTTGATGGTCAACGTGTAGTCGCCGTGGCTCTGGTCCTGCCGCACATAGCCGCAGCGCACCAGTTCGACCAGCAGGCGGTGCGTGGCGCTCAGCGGCATGCCGAGGTCGGCCGCCAGCGAAGAGAGCGGCCGGCCTTCCGGATGCTCCGCCAGGTGCTCCATCAGTTTGAAGCTGCGTTCAAGTATTGCGCTCATGTCTTGGTGTCCGCGGCCTCCGGTGCAGTGCAGTGCTGGGAAGGGCCTCGTCTCGTGGTGCGGAACCGTCACTGTACTCCCAGAATGCGCAAGTGTTTTCCCTACTGGAAAAGTTTTCCACTAAACCTAACATCGCCCCGCATCGGGACATGAACGTGTCGAAATGCATCCGTGTCCCCGCCCGATCCTTCCTCCCTGGAGTCTGTCTTGAGAACCCTTCTTCTTCGTTCGCTGGCCGCCGCCGGCCTGTCCCTGGCCATGGTCGCCTCCGCCGTCGCGCAAGAGGCGCAGGAGCGCGTGATCCGCTTCGGCCACCTGAACAATGCGGACCATCCGGTGAGCTTCGGCGTCAAGCGCTTCGCCGAACTGCTGGCCGCCAAGAGTGGCGGCAAGATGAAGGTGCAGGAGTTCCCGGCCTCGCAACTCGGCAACGAACTGCAGCAGCAGTCCGCGTTGCAGGGCGGCGTGCAGCAGATGTCGGCGCCGGCCACCACCTCGCTCGCGGGCATCGTGAAGGAGTTCGGCCTGGTCGACTTCCCGTTCTCGGTGAGCAACTTCGCGCAGGCGGATGCGTTGCTGGACGGCCCGCTGGGCCAGGCGCTGATCGCCAAGTTGCCGGAGAAGGGCCTGGTCGCGCTGGGCTACTGGGACCTGGGCTTTCGCAACGTCACCAACAGCAAGCGTCCCATCACCAAGGCCGAGGACCTTGACGGCCTGAAGATCCGCGTGATCCCCAACCCGGTGTTCCTCGAGACCTTCAAGTCCTTCAAGGCCAACCCGGTGCCGATGCCCTTCGCCGAGCTGTACGGCGCGCTGGAGGCCAAGGCGGTGGATGGCCAGGAGAATCCGTACTCGGTGATCCTGTCGAACAAGATGTTCGAGGTGCAAAAGTACCTGAGCGCCACCAACCACGTCTATGCGGCCAACATCGTGCTGGTCAGCAAGAAGTTCTGGGATGGCCTTTCGCCCAACGAGCAGAAGTGGATGAACGAGGCCGCCAACGAGGCGCGCGGCTACCAGCGCCAGGTGAGCCGCGCGGCGGCACAGAAGTCGGTGGGAGAGCTGCAGGCCAAGGGCATGCAATTCAACGAGGTGAGCCCCGCCGAGCAGGCCCGCATGCGCCAGATCGCCAAGCCGGTCACCGACAAGTTCGCGGCCAGCTACGACCCGGCCATGGTCAAGCTCTACAACGACGAACTCGCGCGCATCCGCAAGTGATCACGCAGGACACATCAGCATGAAGATCCTCGTCCTGCACGGACCCAACCTCAACCTCTTCGGCCGGCGCGAGCCGCACATCTACGGCCACACCACGCTGGCCCAGATCAACGAGCGGCTGCAGAAGCTGGCCACCGAACTCGGCGTGACGCTCGACATCCTGCAGTCGAACCACGAAGGCGCGCTGATCGACTTCCTGCACGAGAACATCGACGCGGCGCAGGGCGCGCTGGTCAATCCTGCCGGCCTGACGCAACATGGCGTCCCCCTGCATGACGCCATCAAGGCCATGCCCTTCCCCACGCTGGAGGTCCACATGTCCAACATCGCCGCACGGGAAAGCTGGCGCGCGCATTCGATCATCTCGCCGGCCGTGAAGGCAACGATCCAGGGCCTCGGCCCGATCTCGTACCTGGCCGCCCTGCGCGCGCTGGTCGAGACCCTGCGCGAAAGCGAAGCTGCTGCATGAACCGCTGGATCGACCGCGCCTGCAAGGTCGTCGAGGCCGTCATTGCGCTGTTCCTCGCGGTGATGGTGGTGCTGGTGTTCGGCAACGTGGTGCTGCGCTACGGCTTCAACTCGGGCATCACGGTGTCCGAGGAAGTCTCGCGCTGGCTCTTCATCTGGGTCACCTTCCTCGGCGCCATCGTGGCGCTGAAGGAGCATGGCCACCTCGGCGTGGACATGGTGGTGCAGAAGCTGCCGCCCATCGGCAAGAAGTTCTGCGCCGTGGCCGGCCACCTCATCATGATCTACATCACCTGGCTGCTGTTCCAGGGCAGCCTGGCACAGACGCGCATCAACTGGGACGTGACTGCCCCGGTCACCGGCGCCTCGATGGCGATCGTCTACAGCGTGGGCATCGTGTTCGCGGTGCTGGCCGGCGGCATCCTGCTGCTCGACCTGGTGCGCATCCTCACCGGACAGATCGCCGACAAGGACCTGGTGATGATCCAGGAGTCGGAAGAGTCGGTGCAGTTGCAGCAGATCCTCGGAACTAACGCCGCGGACGCGTCGCACGGAGGCCGCAAGCCATGACCATCCTCGTCTTCGTCGGCTCGCTGCTGCTGGCCATGGCCATGGGCATCCCGATCGCGTTCTCGCTCCTGGCCAGCGGCGTGGCGCTGATGTGGCACCTCGACCTGTTCGACGCGCAGATCCTTGCGCAGAACGTCATCGGCGGCGCCGACAGCTTCCCGCTGCTGGCGGTGCCCTTCTTCATGCTGGCCGGCGAGGTCATGAACGTCGGCGGGCTCTCGCGGCGCATCGTCAATTTCGCGATGGCGCTGGTAGGCCACGTGAAGGGCGGGCTCGGCTACGTGACCATCCTGGCGGGTTGCCTGCTGTCGGCGCTGTCGGGCTCGGCCGTGGCCGATGCGGCGGCGCTGACCGCGCTGCTGCTGCCGATGATGGTGAGCGCCGGGCACGACAAGGCGCGTTCGGCCGGCCTCATCGCCGCCACCGGCGTGATCGGCCCGGTCATCCCGCCGAGCATCGGTCTGGTGATCTTCGGCGTGGCGGCCAACGTCTCGATCTCGAAGCTGTTCCTCGCGGCCATCGCGCCGGGCCTCATGATCGGCGGCGCGCTGTGGCTCACCTGGGCCTGGCTGGTGCGGCGCGAGAAGATCATCCCGCCGCCGCGCAAGTCGGCCGCCGACATCATGCGTGCCTTCCGCGATGCGCTGTGGGCCTTGCTGCTGCCGGTCATCATCCTGGTCGGCCTGCGCATGGGCGTCTTCACGCCAACCGAGGCCGCCGTGGTCGCTGCGGTGTATGCGCTGTTCGTGTCGATCGTGATCTATCGCGAGATCACGTGGAAGGACTTGTACGGCATCTTCGTCGGCGCGGCCAAGACCAGCGCGATCGTGATGTTCCTCATCGCCGCGGCGATGGTCAGCGCCTGGCTCATCACCGTGGCGGACCTGCCGTCGAAGGTGGTCGGGCTGCTGCAGCCGTTCATGGGCAACAAGATCCTGCTGATGTTCGCGATCATGGTGCTGGTGATGATCGTCGGCACCGCGATGGACATGACGCCGACCATCCTGATCCTCACGCCGGTGCTGATGCCGATCGTCAAGGCTGCCGGCATCGACCCGGTCTACTTCGGCGTGCTGTTCATCATCAACAACTCGATCGGGCTCGTCACGCCGCCGGTGGGCACGGTGCTCAACGTGGTGGCCGGGGTCGGGAAGATATCGATGGACGATGTCACCAAGGGCGTGGTGCCATTCATGATCGCGGAGTTCGCAGTCATGTTCCTGATGGTGCTGTTCCCGCAACTGGTCATCTGGCCGGCCCGCTTCTTCAGCGGCTGATTCCAGCCATCGCTTTTCGATTCATCAAGAAGACAGGAGATTTGCTCATGAAGATCTGGAAGACGCTCATCGCCACCGCCGCCGTGCTCGCCATGGCCAGCGCCGGCGCGCAAGTGAAGGAACGCAGCCTCAAGTTCGCGTTCCAGAACCAGACCGGCCATCCGCAGGCGCAGGGCGCGCAGAAGTTCGCCGACCTGGTGGCGGCCAAGTCGGGCAACAAGATCAGCGTCAAGCTGTTCGCGGGCGGCACGCTCGGCGGCGACCTGCAGACGGTGTCGGCGCTGCAGGGCGGCACGGTCGAGATCACGGTGCTGAACGCTGGCATCCTCAGCGCGCAGGTGAAGGAGTTCGCGGTCTACGACTTCCCCTTCCTGTTCAACAACGGGCAGGAAGCCGATGCCGTGACCGACGGGCCCTTCGGCCAGAAGCTGTTCGCCAAGCTGGACGAGAAGGGCCTGAAGGGGCTCGGCTACTGGGACCTGGGCTTTCGGAATCTCACCAACAGCAAGCGCCCGATCACCAAGGCCGACGACATCGCCGGCCTGAAGATCCGCGTGATCCAGTCGCCGATCTACGTCGACCTGTTCAACACGCTGGGTGCCAACGCGACGCCGCTGCCTTTCCCCGAGCTGTATCCGGCCCTCGACCAGAAGGCGGTGGACGGCCAGGAGAATCCGAACACGGTGATCCTGTCGTCCAAGTTCGCGGAGGTGCAGAAGCACATCACGCAGACCCGCCACATCTACAACCCGCAGGCGCTGATCATCAGCAAGAAGACCTGGGACTCGATGAGCGACGAGGAGAAGAAGATCATCTCCGACGCCGCCACTGAAGCCACGGCCTTCCAGCGCGGCGTGTCGCGCGGTGCGGCCGACAGCGCCCTGGCCGCGCTGAAGACCGCCGGCATGACCGTCAGCGAACTGCCGCTGGCCGAGGTGGCCAAGCTCCGCGAGAAGGTCAAGCCGGTGATCGACAAGTACACCGCGACCGTGGGCGAGGCGACGGTGAAGGAACTGATGGCGGAAGTGGCGAAGGTGCGGAAGTAGGGCGCGCTTGCCTGGCTATTTCAACGCTGCCCTCAGGACTGCGGGTCGAGCCGGAAGACGCGCAGTTCCTGGTCGCCGCGACAGGCCTGGGCGATGCGCGCCGCCCACGCGATGGCCTCATCGCGCGAAGGCAGTTCCAACGCGGTGAAGCCGCCGTCGAGCGTGGGCGTCAAAGGAAAGCCGCCCGTTGCAATCGCGCCGTCAGCAGAGACGAGAACGGGCGGGGCGTCTTCGTCGATTCCGCCGGCGAAGACGTAGACGCCAGCGGCTTTCGCCTCATTAATGACGGCGTCTGCGTCGCGGCCCACCGCTCCCAATTCGCCATGGGGCACAACCATCGCCGCGCTGGAAAAGAGATCAGGTATTTGGCCATGGTGTTCCTTCTCGTGATTGACGCGGTCGCGAAGCCTATGTGCGGCCTCTGACGTTGGGATTCATCTCAGTGATTGCCACGGCAGTTCGCTGGAACGAAGGGTAGATTCATCTTGACCGCTTAACCCTGCCAAGGTAGCCCGCAATACTAAGAACGATAAGACTCAAAGTAGCAAAGACCTGCAGAAAAAACAAATTTGCAATTTGAAGTTTGTCTGCGGCATAGGAAACGTTGGTTAACGTACTAACATATAGCGATGCAAGCACGGACACGCTGATATTTTCAGACTTCAATGATGTAACAGAGTAGAGGGCGGCCGAAAACAGGAAGATCTCCAAATAACTGCGGAGGGCAAGCTTCATTCGCGCTTCATTTGGTAATTTAGAGGCATTTCGGGAGGTCGTTATGTCGATCCCGAAAGCGATTGCAATCTCAAAACTGCGAGAAATTGAGCGCCAAACGATGAGTGCGACCGAGATGCCGAATGGACCGTAGCCCTCATGCTCCGTTGCTGCTACCGCGACAAAAATGATCGTGCTGAGGAGAAGGTTCCAAAGGTTGTAGTTCGCGATTAGGCGGGCTCTCAGTGCCACACGTTTGAACCCAGGTGGATTTATTAGCTTGCAGTTTCTCGCGAGCCAATAGCTAGGACTTACCAACATTGATATGTGGGGTGATGCAAGTTTCCAAGAAACATGCTTCCAGCCGGCGAAATATGCGAACACACCTATGCGCAATACGGCCTCCAATATGCCGTAGAGAACTAGCGCGATGATCAGGTTCAGTGCATCCATAAATCTAACGACCAAATTAACCTGCAAAAATGCCCCGTAATTTTGCCCGCATGGAACCTACAGTTAAATTTCATGCTGTTCGACGATGAAACGGGCCCGTTCATATAACTCATCGAACGTGATGATTTCAGGGCTAGACGTATTGCGTCTGAAAAGTTCAAATGAGCGATACCGCTCCTGATTGACCCCCTTGTCGCTGACGAATTCCTGCAGGCTACCAATGACCATGAATGACTTCGGAACGAAGTTGAACGCTTCTTCGCCCGTTGGGTTGCCAACGTCATCAGTTATTGAGAGCTTCGTGCGAATGGACTCAGTGGCTAGCGCGACGGTTCCATGTACTTGCGAAACTCCGCCTGCCAGTTCGTCCGACGGGGCCCAGCAACCGGAGCGATATGCCTTTGTTTGCAGCAAGGCAGTTTTGTGGGTCTTGATTTCAGTAAAGCACAAACTTGAGATAACGCCTCTGGTTCGGAGAAGTGTATCAACTCGCTTGCCGTGCTCTGAAAAGGTGTGCCCATGAACAACCTGCTCGAGCTTTTTTTCGTCAAGCGAAGATAGATGGATGTAACTCAAGCCATAACCAAATATCCAAGGGTTTTTTTCGAAAAATTTTTGCCAAACACCTTCGTCTTTGCATTGCTTCTTCACTTTCACTTCTTCGAAGTAGTCCGGATCTTCCAGGAGCTTGCAAAAAACTTGCAGCTGCCTCTTTCTATATCCAACCGCGACCACGTCTTCTTTGGTGATGGTTGACCGGAGTACTTCAGCGAAAAGCTCTTGGTTGTCGTGAAATATCGCTTGCGCTTGGGCATTGGAAAGCACGACCCGGCGTAGATCTTCGTCAGTGATTTTCTGCGAGCCACGTTCCGTCAAACGCATAGTCTGAACATGGTTCAGGAACTCTACGAGTTTGCCAATTTCTTCACCGATAAATGCGAAGCTAGCGTTGTGTGGCTTGTTTGTGGCAACCGTGTATCCTTGGATGCTGAGCACGAAAGTCTTGCGGTTGTCCTCAAAAAATTTCGCGGTAATGCATGACTTGGCACCCTCTTTGTGTCGAATTACCAATTCATCCTTGACTGACGCGAACGCATACGTTTCAGGCTGTTCCAACAACTTGGTCGCTATCCGAACCTTGCGGTCTGGATTGCCAAATGCATCCAGTCGTGGACTGATGTAGGTTGTCCCTGGTTCCGGATTTTGGTAGTTGTCCATTGGCGATTCGTCAGATGGCGCTGTTGGAAGGGACCGGTGAGACGCCGCCGTAAGCGATCGGCTCGACTGCTGAGTTAGGCCAATTCAACGGCAAGAGATACGTCTGATGGCTCGCGTCCTGAATCGGCGACCAGCGAGGCAAATGTGGGGCCTGAGTAGTGCGATGCGACTACTCGCAGCTTTCCGCAGTATTCCCATCTGTTGACCCCACGCTTCAGGAATACAGGAAGCGGTTCGCGTTGTTGCGCAAGCGCGGCACCCGCAGCGGCGATGATTGGACCCCGCCCGCATAGTACGACGCTTGGAGCGCGCGGGTTCAAATTTGGTTTGACGCACACGGCCACAACCTTGCCCCCTACGGTGGGAAGGTAAGCCTGTTTGCTGCCGCCGAGCGCCTCGTGGATTTCGTCTCTGGAATACTCACCGCCGATTTCGAACATAGCGCTCCGATGATTGATTTGATGGGGCTTAACGTACGAGTTCACCGGCTGCCGAAGACACTTCGCTGGAGCACGGGGCTATTTTTGAGAGCCAGCCATTTTGCGCGGCTGCGATTCTTGCTTTCGCCAAGAGCGGAAGCCAAGACCAGAGGCAATGGTGCCCAGCACGACGCAGACTCCGCCGATGTACATCCAGAGCGTTCGCATAAAAGCGAAATGCTTGTTCAGGTCACCGTGCTTCTTTAGCTCAACGATGGCCGTATCGACTGCCGGCATCAAGAGCTTGGTTTCATCGTTGAGTTTCCAGAAGTCGGCCAGTAGTGCCGCCCGCTTCGTTGCGTTGGCTTCTGCGCGAACAGACTTGGAAAGGTCAACCTGTCGGTCGATCGCTGCCGACAATCGAGCATATGCGGCCTTCGCTGCGTTTGCCTTCTCGTCAGCGTCGATTCTTCGCAATTCAGCTTGGTGGAATCGCTCAACCGCCACCGTGCCGCCGAGGACAGCGATGACAATTCCACCGACAGCGAAGAACTTGCACAGCTTGTCGGTTGGAAGTTCAGCCACAAGTCACTCCTTTAGCCTGCGGGACACGATGCGCAATAGTTTGTAGCACAAAGAGACCTGAGCGAACTGCCGATTCATCCTGCATTGGGGCAAGCGCCATCCGCGGGACACAGGGGCGGTCAAGGTGGAAGCGTTCCTGTGGACCTCGCAGTGGAGCGCAACGTTGCGGCCTCCACGCACAACCTCTACAAGAACGTCTTCGGTGCCGTCCTGCCATGGCTCGACGAGGCAGTGCAGGCGCGCACGCTCAAGCGCCTGCCGGTGATGCTCATGCAGCGCGAGGTGCGCGATCAGCTGGATGAACTCAACGGGCCGATGTGGCTCAGGGTGAGCCTGCAGTACGGCACCGGCATGCGCCTGCTCGAATGACTGCGGCTGCGCGTGTCACAAGCGACGTGAGCACCACCATGGCCTCAACGCACGTCCTCAACAAAGGCGGTCATGGCGTGCTGAGCCCGCTCGATGCGCTCTGGGCGAGCAGCAGGTACGGCCCACTACCGCGGCGGCCGCTTCGCAATCCCCATCGTCTTGGCGAGGATCCCCAGCATCACCTCATCCGCCCCGCCGCCAATCGACCCCAGCCGCCCATCCCGGTAAAGCCGCGACACCCGGTTCTCCCAGGTGAAGCCCATCCCGCCCCAGAACTGCAGGCACGTATCCGCCACCTGGCGCGTAAGGCGCCCGCACTTCAGCTTGGCCATCGACGCCAGCTCCGTCACGTCCTGCCCTTCCACATGCAGGTCGCAGGCCCGGTAGGTAAGGGCGCGCAGCGCTTCCACCTCGGTCTTCAGTTCGGCCAGCTTGAACTGCACCCATTGCTGGTCGGCCAGCGTGCCGCCGAACAGCTTGCGCTGCTGCGCCCATTCGATGGTGTCGCGGATGCAGTCTTCCATCGGCGCCAGCGAACTCGCCGCGGCCCACAGCCGCTCTTCCTGGAACTGCTGCATCTGATAGACGAAGCCCTGGCCCTCTTCGCCGATGCGGTAGCGCTGCGGCACCCGCACGTCGTCGAAGTAGATGAGGCCCGTGTCGCTCGAATGCATGCCGATCTTGCGGATCTTCTTTGCCTTCTCGATGCCCGGCAGGTTCATCGGCACCATCACCAGCGACTTGTTGCGATGCGCCGAGCCCTCGCTGGTGTTGACCAGCATGCACATCCAGTCGGCCTGGAAGCTGTTGGTGATCCACATCTTCTGACCGGTGATGAGGTAGTCGTCGCCGTCCTTGCGCGCCACGCTCTTGAGGCCGGCCACGTCGCTGCCGGCGCCGGGTTCGCTGACGCCGATGCAGCCGACCATATCGCCGGCAATGGCGGGCGCCAGGAACTCGCGGCGCAACTCGTCGCTGCCGAAGCGCGCCAGCGCCGGCGTGCACATGTCGGTCTGCACGCCAATGGCCATCGGCACCGCGCCGCAGCTGATGTGGCCCAGCGCCTCGGCCAACGCCATCGCGTACGAATAGTCCAGCCCGCCGCCGCCGAAGGCTTCCGGCTTGTTCAGGCCCAGCAGGCCGAGGTCGCCCATGCGCTTGAAGACCTGGTGCGCCGGAAAGGCCTCGGCCTCTTCCCATTCGTCGACGTGCGGATTGATTTCCTCGTCGATGAAACGGTGCATCGTCTTCTGGATCTCGAGGTGTTCGTGTGTGTACTGCATGGTGAGGGCGACTCTAGGGGCGGCAGGTGCGCAGCGGCTTGCGATAACTGGCTGGCAGGCCCGGTGGCCGGATTGCCGCCTGCAAGGCCTGGCGGGCGGGTTGCTGGTCAGCGCGCGCGCGGCGACAGCATGCGCCGCAGCGCCATCGTGCCGCAAGCCGCCGCTGCCAGCGACGCGAGCCAGACCATGGCCACGCTGGTCATCGACACGTTGCCGGAATGGCTGCTCATCAGGCGGCCCATCGCGAACGGGCCGCAGTTGTACGCACCATGCAGCGCGATGCAGGGAATGAGCGAGCGCGTTCGTTCGTAGAGCCAGCCGAGCACCATGCCCATCGCGACGCCGACCACGAACTGGTAGATGTTCATGTGCGCCGCACCGAAGAGAATCGCTGACCAGAGGATCGCCTGCCCCCTCGAATACTGCCGCAGGAAGCCGCGCAGCACGATGCCGCGGAACAGCATCTCCTCCAACACCGGCGCCAGCACGCACGCGGCGATCACCGATGCGATGCCGCTGTCGCTTATGCGCTGGAACAGCGTTTCTTCCCACCTCGACATGGGCGCGATGCGCACCAGCACCTCCAGCACCGCCGAGATCATCAGCATCAGCGCCGGAACCAGCAGCAACACCGGCGGCACGATGAGCGCCAACGTCGCCCGGCGGGATGCCGACGAGTGATGGAACAGGCTGCGGTAGGTGATGTTCTGGAAATGCATCACCACCACGAACACGCAACCGTGGGCGAGCACCAGGGTGAGCGCGCTGAGCTGGTCGGGAGTCAGCTGGACGAAGCCGCGCATGTCCCGCAGCGCCGCGCCGACAAACAGCTGGCAAAGAAGCAGCGCGCCATACAGCAGCACGGCCTGGAATGCCGTGGGAAATGCCTCTCCCTCAGGTCGCTGCATAGTCGATTGTTGTCTGGAGCCTGGACGCGTCGGCGATCGTAGCGTGGCCAACGCCATGAATACATTGGGCGTTCCCCGCACAAGCGCCGCGAGCCGTGCCAACATTCGCAGCTCCCCTTCGAAGAGCGTTCATGGAAATCGAATTCAAGTTCCAGGTGCCTGCTCACCGCCTCAAGGCCGTCACGCAGGACATGCGCGTCGGCAAGGCCGCCCGCCAGCACATGCAGGCGCATTACTTCGACACGCAGGACGGCGCACTCGCCGCGCGCGGCGTGGCACTGCGCGTGCGCAAGGAAGGCCGGCGCTGGGTGCAGACCGCCAAGGCGCTCGGCGACGGCCCGTTGCATCGGCTGGAACACAACGTCGACCTGGCCGCCAGCGGCGCGGTGCGCCCGGAGCCCGATGCACAGCGCCACGCGGGCACACCGGTCGGCGACCTGCTCGACAAGTTGCTCGACCACGGCGCAATACCGCTGGTCGAGACCTTCGGCACCGACATCTGGCGACTCGCGCGCAACGAACGCGAGGGCGACACGACCATCGAACTGGCACTGGACACCGGCAAGGTCATGACGCCGCCCGGCGACGGCCGCGAAGGGGGCGCGTCGCAGGTCTGTGAGCTGGAACTCGAACTGGTCGATGGCCGCGTGCAGGACCTGGTCGCGCTCGCGCTGCGCTGGTCGCAACGGCATGGGCTCTGGTTCAGCACGGTCACGAAGGCGGAGCGCGGGCAGCGGCTGCTGTTGGCCGAGGAGGGCGAGCGCCCGGTCAAGGCATCGCCACCTGTCTATGGCACGAATGCAATCACAGGCGACGCCGTGCAGCGCACGGTGCTGGCCGCCTGCCTGGCCCAGATCCTTCCGAACGCCAGCGCCATCGCCGCGGGCAGCGAGGACGCTGAGGTGATCCACCAGCTGCGCATCGGCATCCGGCGCACGCGCACCGCGCTGCGCGAGCTGGACGCGCTGGCGCCGGGGCGCTTCGATGCGGCCTGGGAGGCGCCGCTCGTCGAGGTGTTCCGTGCGCTCGGGGCGCAGCGCGATCGTTCGCTGCTGCTGTCGGTCATGCAGCCCAGGCTCGACGCGGCCGGTGCGCCGGCCATCGCCATGCAGTCGCCCGACGATGCGCAGCCGGCGCCGTCCGCGGGCGACGTGGTGCGTGCGCCGGCATTCCAGGCCGCGCTGGTGTCGCTCATCGGCTTCACGGCATCGCCTGTGGATGATCCAGCGGCAGCGCAGCTCGACGCAAGCGCCACACGCCAGGTCCTGCAAGCGCATCTGGGCAAGCTTCACAAGCAGGTCGTGCGCGACGGCAAGCGCTTCGAACAGCTCACCGCCGAAGAACAACACCGCACGCGCAAGCGCGTCAAGCGGCTGCGCTATCTCGCCGAGTTCGTGGCGCCGCTGTTCGACAAGGCGGAGGTCAAGCGCTATGTTGCGGGCCTGGTCCCGGCGCAGGATGCGCTCGGCGAATTCAACGACGAGGTCGTCGCCCTCGCCAACTACCGCGAAGCCGCCGCGACCGATCCGCACGCGTGGTTCGCCGTGGGCTGGCTGACTGCACAACAACCAGATGCCGCGCGCGCCTGCCGCAAGGCGCTGCGCCGACTTGCCACGGCGCGACGGTTCTGGCGGAAGAGCGACTGAAACAACTTTGCAATCAAGCGCAAGCCAAGGCGGCGCGCCGCAGACAGTGCTGCAGCACGGCAAGGCGATCCAACGCAGTCATGCGTTGGATTGCGAAGTCGTATGAAGCCATTTCACGACGTCAGTTGCGGATCGCGGCCTTGGCCTGGGGCGGATCACTCCCCCTGCTGGAACGCCGCAATCGCGCGGTACTCCTCGGCCAGCTTCTCCGGCAACGCCGAATAGATCGGCAGCAAGCGCTTGTAGACCGCCACGTTGCGCGGATTCGGCGTATGCCGATGCGTCGCGCCGACCATGCCGGCGACGACCTCGATCGAATCGACATGGCCCAGTGCATAGAGGCCGAGCACCGCAGCGCCCAGGCAAGAGCTCTCGAAGCTCTCGGGCACCACCACCGTGCGGTCGAACACGTCGGCCATCATCTGACGCCACAGGCCCGAGCGCGCGAAGCCCCCTGTGGCCTTGATCGTGGTGCTCGGTCCGATGATCGACTCCACCGCCGGCAGGATGCTGTGCAGGTTGAAGATCACGCCTTCCAGCGCTGCGCGGATCATGTGCTCCTTGCGGTGGTGCATGCCCAGGCCGAAGAAGGAGCCGCGCAGGTTGGCGTTCCAGTACGGCGCGCGCTCGCCGGCCAGGAACGGGTGGAACAGCAGCCCCTCGGCACCGGCCGGCACGCGTTCGGCAATGCGCGTGAGCACTTCGTACGTGTCGATGCCCAGGCGCTTGGCTGTCTCGGCCTCGGCCGCCGCGAACTCGTCGCGCACCCAGCGCAGGATGATGCCGCCGTTGTTCACCGGCCCGCCGACCACCCAGTGCCGCTGCGTGAGCGCATAGCAGAAGGTGCGGCCGGACGGGTCGGTCATCGGCTTGTCGACCACGGTGCGCATCGCGCCGCTGGTACCGATGGTCACGGCCACCTCGCCGGGCGAGATCGCATTCACGCCCAGGTTGGACAGCACGCCGTCGTTGGCACCCAGCACGAACGGCGTGTCGACCGCCACGCCCAGCTTCGTGGCGACCGTTGCGGCCAGCCCCGTCACATGCTCCGTCGTCGGTACGGGATGCGGCAACTGCTCCGGTCTCACCCCGGCCAGTTCCAGCGCTTCGGTGTCCCAGTCCAGCGTCGACAGGTTGAACAGCCCGGTGGCCGAGGCGATCGAATGGTCCACCAGCCAGCGCCCGAACAGCCGGAAGAACACGTACTCCTTGATGCCGACGAAGCGCGCTGCCTTGCCGAACAACTCCGTGCGGTCATGGCGCAGCCACACCAGCTTGGCCAGCGGCGACATCGGATGGATGGGCGTGCCGGTGCGCCGGTAGATCGCGTCGCCGTTCCATTCGGTCTTGATGCGCTCGGCCCATGTCACGGCGCGGTTGTCGGCCCAGGTGATGCTGTGGGTGAGTGGCTCGCCGGCCTTGTCCACCAGGATCAGGCTGTGCATCGCCGCGCTGAAGGACACGCAGACCACGTCTTCCGGCGCCGCACGGCACTGCGCGACGCAGGAGGCGATCACCGCGAGCACGGCCTGGTAGATCTGTTCCGGGTCCTGTTCCGCTGCGCCCGGCTCGGGCCGCAGCAGCGGGTAGTCGACCGCGTGGTGGGACAGCACCTTGCCCGCGATGCTGAACGCGACGGCCTTGGTACTGGTGGTGCCGATGTCGACACCGATGGCGATGGGATGGGTCATGGCAATCCGGGAGATTTCCGACATTAGACAGCGCCGCAGCGAACGGCCCCGGCGTTGCGCGCGGAAGATTCACCTCCGCCGTCGCGCGCGCCGAGTATTGCCCGAGCCGGCGGCTACAGTCACGCCCATGAGCGTCCAAGCCCTCCGATCCACCTTCGGTCCCAACTGTCACTGGTGCAAGCTGCCCATGGATTTCGACGAGCCGCACGGCCGGCCGGAGTCCGCCACCATCGAGCACCTGAACGACGCGACCTTGGGCAGCGTCCGCAAGCAGCAGCATCGCCGGCTGGCGCATGCGGCCTGCAACCAGGCGCGCAATGCGTTCAGGCTGCAGGCGGAGCGCGGGTTTGCGCAGTGGATCGAGGAGCGGGTGCGGGGCGCCGGGTCGGAGCTTTGATGATGGTGCGGACGACCCGGAGCACAGATCATTCCACGTCCAGGCGGGGTGGCGAGGACCAGGCAGCGTTCCTGGCGCGTGGCATGCGCTCGCTCGCCAGCGCGCGGAAATCAGGCCAGTACTTCGAGGCCGACGACGTCATAAAACAGCTCCGGGCCAGGCTTGCAGCAGCAAGGGCCCGTCGGCCGCTGGATACGCGGTGAGCTGCCGCGTTCGAGTCACGCAGGCCGCGCAGGAATCGTCAACCCTCTGGCCACCGCCGGCCGCGCCACGAAGGCCGCCAGCACCCGCGCCACGTTGGCAAAGTCCTTGAAACCCACCAGCTCGCCCGCCTCGTAGAAGCCGTTCAGGTTGCGGATCCACGGGAAGCTCGCGATGTCGGCGATGGTGTATTCGTCGCCCATGATCCATTGGCGGCCTTCGAGGTGCTTGTCGAGCACGCCCAGCAGGCGCCGGGCCTCGGCCACATAGCGGTCGCGCGGGCGCTTGTCCTCGTAGTCCTTGCCGGCGAACTTGTGGAAGAAACCCACCTGGCCGAACATCGGGCCGATGCCGCCCATCTGGAACATCAGCCATTGCAGCGTCTCGTAGCGGCGGGCGTCGTCCTTGGGCATCAGCTGGCCGGTCTTGCCCGCCAGGTACACCAGGATCGCGCCGGACTCGAACAGCGCCAGCGGCTTGCCGCCCGGGCCGTTGGGGTCGAGGATCGCCGGGATCTTGTTGTTCGGGCTTAGCGACAAGAACTCCGGCGTCATCTGGTCCTGCTTGCCGAAGTCGACCAGGTGCACCTCGTAGGGCAGCCCGGTCTCCTCCAGCATGATCGACACCTTCACGCCGTTGGGCGTGGGCAGCGAATACAACTGGAGCCGGTCGGGGTGCGTGGCGGGCCACTTCCGGGTGATGGGGAAATTGGATAGATCGGTCATGCGCCGATTCTGGCCGCGCCGCGCGTTCGCTGCAGGCCGTGCAAATTTCGGGTCGACCCTCTCGCACAGATGTATCTAAAAGCGCAATCTCGCGCCCATCATTCACATGCCATGACGAGGAAGTCCATGAAACTGGTTGCCTGCCTTGCCCTGAGTCTTGCCGTTCTTGCCGGTTGCGCAGCGGCGCCGACCAACCTGCCGGTCAAGGCCGCTGGCGGGATGCTGGTCAATGCCAAGGGCCTGACGCCCTACACCTTCGACAAGGATGTGGCGACCTCGGGCAAGTCGGTCTGCAACGGCGACTGTGCCGGGAAGTGGCCGCCGGTCATTGCCGCCGATGGCGCCCGCCCGGGCGGCGACTACCGCGACGACGGCAAGAAGCAGTGGGCCTTCCGCGGCAAGCCGCTCTACACCTGGCCGGAAGACAGGAGCCGGGAGACAAGTACGGCGACAACTACCTGAAGGTCTGGCACATCATGCCCGGCTGATCAACTTCAAAAGCGCTCCATGAAGACCAGGACACGCGGCCTCGTTGCCTCGGCATTGCTCGCGCTTGCCGGTTGCGCGGCAGCCAGCACCTCGCTGCAGGTCAGCGTGCTCGACAAGGAAGGCAAGCCCGTCACCAACGCGGTCGTGGTTAGCGCGGGCCGATCCACCACGCCCGCCCGGCTGCCGAAGGACGTGGTCATCAGCCAGCAGGACATGCGCCTTGTCCCGACGGTCAGCGTGGTGGCGGTGGGCGCCAAGGCGCACTTCGTCAACAACGATCCGTGGGAGCACCACGTGCGCGCCTCGGCCGCCGGCATCGCGCAGTTCAACGACGATGCCGCGGGTGGCTTCGAACTGCGCATCGACGGCAAGGCGGAAGGCAAGGCCGCCAAGGTCGCGGATGCGGTGTCCGACAAGCCCGGCGCGGTGCTGCTCGGCTGCCACCTGCACAACTCGATGCGCGGCTACGTCGACGTGCGCGATTCGCCCTTTGCCTCGCTGACCAACGCCGAGGGCCTCGCCACGCTCAACGTGCCGGAGGGCGCGGCGATCATCAAGGTCTGGCATGCGGACCAGCTCATCGACATCGCGCCGCAACAGGCCACGCTGACCGCGGCGCCTGCGACGGCGACGATGCAACTGAGCGTGGTGCCGAGGGGAAGGCAGCTTTAGTCTGCGCTGACCGGAGCGTTCGAGGGCGCCGCACGCTGGGCCGCAGCCGGTTTCCTCAACTACTCGATCAGCGCCATGAGTCGTCCCAAGGCGTCGTCAATGACTTCCTGCGGAACGCGTTCGACCTTGCGCGCTCCACGCGCTGCGAGGTCGAGCATTCGAATCTTGTTCATCAGCGCGACGCCTTGCGTCTTGCAACCTGTCCCCATGAGAGACGCCGCAAATCCCGCGTAGCGCGAATAGTCGCCTCCTTGCGTGATGGGTGCCACCAGCACGTCTCCGAGGCGATTGAACTCCTTCGTCGTCAAGACCAGCGCAAATCGTTGTCCACGAGTTTCATGCCCGACGATGGGGTCCAGGCTCACGCTCACGACATCGCCTCGATCAAAGCCGGCCGCTCTCACCATACTTCGTTGCCCACCGGCTTGGAGGCCTCCCAGAGCGCCATGTCCGCGGGGGGGGCGGCCTTGGTATCGCATTGACTCACCAGCTCAGCCAATGTGAAACGCCGCTTGGGAGATAGCACGATGTTGCCCTCCGATGTCGTTTCCAGACTCATCGTCTGGCCTGACTTGAGGCCCAGATCGCGCAGCACGGCAGGTGGCATGACCGCCACCGTGCTGTTTCCATATTTCCTCAGAACCACTTCCATTGCGTCACCTCCTTACGTTTGACACCGTTGAAAATGTTAGGGCATTCGAGCAATGAAGTAAAGCATTGCTAAACGTCGATTGCTGCGATCCGACGCAGCCAGCGGCCGGAAGACAATGCCAGTCGTATGGAACTTCAGGACGCCCCGACAGCCCTGCGCAACGCTGCCCGCGCCAGCAGCCGTGTGGAATCGAGCGTCGGCAGCGCCGCATTGCTGTCATCGACGACCAGCGGTATCTCCGTGCAGGCCAGCACGACGGCGTCGCAGCCGTCGTCTTCCTTCAGGCGCTGGATCACGCGCTGGTAGCGTGCCACCGAGGCGGGCTTGAAGATGCTGCGTACCAGCTCGTCCAGGATGATGTGGTTGCTGTCGTCGCGCTCTGCGACGGTCGGGCGCACGTACTGCAGGCCGCGCGCCGTCAGCTTCTCCGGATAGACCTCGCTGTCGACCAGCCAGCGTGTACCCAGCAGGCCGAGCCGCTGGAAGCCGCGCCGTTGCGCCTCGGCCGCGACCACTTCCGCGATGTGCAGCCACGGCAGCGGCGACGCCGGCGCGACCAGCGGCAGCGCCTGGTGGATGGTGTTGTCGGGGCAGACCAGGAAGTCCGCACCGGCACGCGCGAGCCTGTGGGCGGATGCCAGCATCAGGCCGGCGATGCCCTGCATGTCATTGCGCTCCAGGCAGCGCACGTAGTCGGCCAGCGAGGCCGTGTGCATCGACACCTCGGGATGCGCATGCGGGCCCAGCAACAAGGCGCCTTCGACGCAGATGGTCTTGTAGCAAAGCGCGGCGCCTTCGGCCGAGCAGCCGACGATGCCGATGTGCAAGGGGGCAGGTTGCATCTTGGTTTCCATCTCGGCAACTCCTTTCGTCATCAGGCGCTGAAGCGCTTGCGCGTGAGGGCCAGCGCGGCCCAGAACGCGACCACCGTGTAGACGACCAGCACCAGCACATGCTGCACCCAGCCGTCCGGCCACTGGTCCATGAACAGCGGCCGCACCAGCAGCACCGCACTGGTCAGCGGCAGCCACGCGGCCACGGCACGCACAACGCCGGGCAACTGCTCCAGCGGAAAGAACACGCCGCTCAGGAACATCATCGGTGTGAGGAACAGCGTGAAGTAGTAGGTGAAGAAGTCGTAGCCCTTGGCCAGCGCATTGAAGATCAGCGCCATCGACGAAAAGGTGATGCCCGCGCCGGCCAGCACCACCCAGGCCACCAGCAGCTTCGGACTGTGGCTGATGCCCAGGCCCAGCATCACGAACAGGATCGCCGTCACCGTGAAGATCGACTTGAACGCGGCCCAGAGCATCTCGGCCATCACGATGTCGTCCAGCCCGACCGGCGCGTTCATGATGCCGTCCCAGGTCTTCTGCACGTGCATGCGCGAGAAGGCGGAGTACAGCGCCTCGAAGGAGGCCGCGTTCATCGCGCTCATGCAGATCGAGCCGCTGGCGAGGAACAGGATGTAGGGCACCTTGGTGCCATCGACGTTGACCTCGCCCACCAGCATGCCCATGCCGTAGCCGAAGGCCACCAGCCAGATCAGCGGCTCGGCAATGTTGCCGATGAGGCTGGGCACCGCGAGCTTGCGCCATACCAGCAGGTTGCGCAGGAACACGGGCCACCAGCGCATCGACATGGTGGGTGCGCGCCATACCGATTCAGGTTCGCTCAGGGGTGCAGAAATGGGCATGACCTTTCCTTTCACGAGGCACCGCGGAACCGGCTTCGCCGGGCCGCAGGTGCCGCCCCCTGCAGGGGGATGGAGGAGCGACACGAAGTGCGCGGATGCTGGGGGCGAGCAACAAAGTTATCCGTCTTCACGAATCTGCCTCCCGGTCATTTTGAGGAACAGGTCCTCGAGATTGGCAGGGCGGTGGAAGGTGCGCAAGCCTTGGTGCGAAGCCAGTGCCTGCAGCAGGCCGCGCGCATCCTGCGTGTAGAAGAACACGGTCTCTCCGCTGACCTCCACGCGCGCCGCCAGCGCCCTCAATTCCGGCCGCTCTGCCAGCGAGAGCGCGCCGTTGCCGTATACCTCGATGACGTCCGGCTCCAGGTGCTTGGCGATCAGGTCGCGCGGCTTGCCTTCGGCGATCTTGCGGCCATGGTCGAGCACGATCAGGCGCGAACAGAGGCGCTCGGCCTCGTCCATGAAGTGAGTCGTCAGCAGGATCGACTTGCCCTGTTGCAGCAGCACCTGCAGGCGCTCCCACATCAGGTGCCGCGCTTGCGGGTCCAGCCCGGTGGTGGGTTCGTCGAGCAGCAGCAACTTCGGGTCGTTGACCAGCGCGCGGGCCAGCGACAGCCGGCGCCGCATGCCGCCCGACAACTCGCCGGGCTTGGCATCGGCCTTGTGCGACAGGGCCGCGAATTCCAGCAACTGCGGAATGCGTGGCAGGATCTGCGCCTTCGAAAAGCCGAAGTAGCGGCCGTAGACCACGAGGTTCTCGGCGCAGCTGAAGTCCGGGTCGAGCGTGTCGAACTGCGTGACCACGCCGATCTGCGACTTGATGGCCAGCGCGTCGCGCGGCATCTGCAGTTCGGCATCGCCGCCATTGCGGTAGGTGATGTCGCCGGTGTCGGGCACCGTCAGGCCCAGGCACATGCGGATCGTCGTGGTCTTGCCGGCGCCGTTCGGCCCGATCACGCCCAGGCATTCGCCCGGCGCGATGTCGAAGGACAGGTCGTCGACCACGGTGGTGTCGCCGTAGCGCTTGCTGAGCTGCGACACATGGAAGAGGGCGGGGGTTGTCACCGGCGCATTGTCCGCGAGGCCACCGCTTTCCGTCACAGCGCGAACCCGCTGAACTCCTGCTTCATCCATTCCACGAAGGCACGCGTGCGGGCCGGCATCAGGCGCGCGTGGGGATAGATCAGGCTCACCGGCCGCGGCGGCGGCTCGAAGTCTTCCAGCACGATCCGCAGCCGGCCCTGCGCCACATGCGGCAGCACCTGGTAGGAGAAGAAGGAGCCGAAGCCCATGCCGGCGGCGCAGGCCTCGATGGCCGGTGCGATGTGGTTGAACTCGATGCGTCCGGCGGTCTGCACGGCGAGTGACTTGCCGGCGACCCGGAAAGTCCAGGGGCCGATGTTGGCCGGATGAATGTGCACACAGTCGACGTTGCGCAACGCATCAGGATGTGCCGGCACGCCGTGCTGCTTCAGGAAGGCAGGGCTGGCGACGACCACGCGGCGGATCGTGCCGAGCGCCTGCGCGACCAGCGACGAATCCTCCAGTTCGCTGATGCGGATGCCGACGTCGATGCCTTCCTCGAGCAGGTCCACCTTGCGGTCCTGCAGCAGCACACTGCAACGCATCTTCTCGTAGCGCTGCAGGAAGCGCGTGACGGCGGGCGAGACGTACATGTGGCCGAACATCACCGGCGCAGTCACGGTCAGTCGACCGACGGGCTCGCCGGCCTCGCGTGCCATTGCGTTGTCGGCCGCGTCGGCGGCGGCCAGCACCTCGCGCGCGCTCTGCAGGTAGTGGCGGCCTTCTTCGGTCAGGGCGTTGCGCCGGGTGGTGCGGTGGAACAGCCGCACGCCCAGATGGGCTTCCAGTCCGGCCAGCGAACGCACCACCGCCGGCAGTGAACTGTCGAGTGCGCGCGCCGCGCCGGTGAGGCTGCCCTGGTCGGCAATCTGCACGAAGGTCTGCATGGCTTTGAGGCGATCCATCGCCGCATTAAACCGAAAAGTGGAGCAGTGCACTGCGTGGAGGGGGATTCATTCGAAGATTGAAAGAAAGAACAATGAATGCACTGTTCTTCTGCGAGGCAATGCCCATGACCATCTCTGTTCTCGAAGCCGACGCGCCTTTCCACGAAGGCGAGAAGGCGCTGCAGGCCCATGCCGGTTCGCGTGCCAAGCTGGAGGAGGTCGGTGCCCGCGTGATCCGCGAGGCGATGCCCGCGCAACACCGCGACTTCTTCTCGCAACTGCCGTTCCTGTTGTACGGCCTTGTCGACGGGGAAGGGCAGCCGTGGGCGTCGGCGCTGGCTGCGCCTGCTGGCTTCATCCGCTCGCCCGACGACCGTCACCTCGACATCGCGGCCTTGCCCATGCCGGGCGATCCGGTTGCGGCGCTGGCGGAAGGCGCATCGATCGGCCTGCTCGGCATCCAGCCGCACACGCGCCGGCGCAACCGGGCCAATGGCATCGTCGATCGCGTCTATGGCGATGGTTTCTCCGTGCGCATCACGCAAAGCTTCGGCAATTGCCCCAAGTACATCTGGCCCCGCGAGCCTTCGTTCGCGGCGCGCGAGGGCACGGCGATGCCGTCCGAACACGCCGACCGGCTCGATGCCGAAGCCATGCGCTTCATCGCGCAGGCCGACACTTTCTTCATTGCCACGGCGCATCCGCACGCGCAATCGTCGGGTGCCGCAAGGGCGCATGGCGTCGATGTGTCGCATCGCGGCGGGCCGCGCGGCTTCGTGCGCGTCGTCGACGAACATACCCTTGTCGTGCCCGACTACCTGGGAAATTATTTCTTCAACACGCTCGGCAACTTGCTGCTTGAGCCGCGCGCCGGATTGCTGTTCATCGACTACGACAACGGCGATCTCTTGTATGTCGCCGCCAGCGTCAGGATCGTGCAGGACGAGGAGGAAATCTCTGCCTATCCGGGGGCGCAACGCCTGCTGGTGATGCACGTCACGAAGATGCTGCGGCTGCCTGCAGCACTTTCGTTGCGATGGGGTCAACCCGCGTCGTTGCCGCTGGCGCCGTGAGCCTGCTGCACGCAGCGCGGCGCTCATCGTGAGCCAAGGAAACGCTGATCAAGTCCCCCGTGGACCGCGCATCCTTTGCTCGGGCGGTCTGCGACGTTGCAAATCCGGGCCGTCCCATGAAAGCGCGGGATGCGTCCGTTGACCGACGCACGGTAGTCCCATCCCGCCTTGCGGATCGCGTCCAGTTCCAGGCCTTGCTCGACCAGTGCCTGCACGCCGCAGCCCAGGATGGCCCAGCACGGCAGCCACCACATCGGCGCGGCTCGCGACCCACAGTTTCAACGTGTCGTCGAAGGCAAGCGGCGGCCCCTGGCGCAGGGTCGCGTCGTACGCGTAGGGATCGGCATGCGTCAGCGCATCGATGGCATTGGCAGGAATCATTGGCAACCTCCTTGCTGTGGTGCGAGCGCCTTCGGAGCGGCCGGGCGGCGCCGTTGGACCCCCACGCTCGGCACTTCTTGTCCTCGCTGCCCCCGCGGGGGCGCCCTGCTGGTGGCGCTGGTCGCGGCCAACCTGCCTTTCGATGGACGCGATTCCGATGCGATCTGCAAGAAGCGAGCTTGCTGGGGGCGGCCCGGCGCAGCGCTCATGCCACGCATGATGCAGTTGATCCGGATTGCATGCTTCGACTACCATCGAAGCATGGATGACGATCCGGACGATCAAGCCGACACCCACCTGGCAAGCGTGGCCGCAGCGATTGCGGAGCCGGCACGCGCCCGCATGCTGTGCAGCCTGATGGACGGCCATGCGCGCACCGCGACCGAGCTGGCGACGGTCGGCGGCGTGGCGGCCTCCACCGCGAGTTCACACTTGGCACGGCTGCGTGAACAGAAGCTCATCGAGTCGGTGGCGCAGGGCAAGCACCGCTACTTCCGACTGGCTGGCAGCGACGTGGCCGCGGCGCTGGAAGGCTTGCTCGTCGTTGCCGGCGCCAGGCGCGACACCTTCAGGCCCAACACGCCCACACGCCTGCGCGCCGCGCGCACCTGCTACGACCACATCGCCGGCTCGGCCGGTGTCGCATTGCACGACCAGTTGCTGGCACAGGGCTGGATCGAGGCGGCGGCGCAGGGCAGTGACTACGAACTCACCGCCAACGGTGCGCTGGCGCTGGAAAGCCTGGGCCTGGACATCGACGCCGCGCGCCAGGCCCGGCGCCGCTTCGCCTGCGCCTGCCTCGACTGGAGCGAGCGCCGGCCGCACCTCGGCGGCGCGCTGGCCGCGGCCTGGCTGCAGCTGTCGCTGCGGCGCGGCTGGGTGCGGCAGGCATTGGACGAGCGCGAACTCACGGTCACGGGCAAGGCACATCGGGAAATGCCGGAGTTGTTTGGTGACTGAAGGCCGCGAACGTTTGCCATCGCCCCCTACACTGGACCAACGCCTGCCCCGAGGCGCACCAAAGGACTCGAATGAAGGTTGTCGTACTCGGTAGCGGCGTCATTGGCGTGACCGCGGCCTACCAACTCGCACTCGCGGGGCATGAGGTGACGGTGATCGACCGCCAGCCCGCCGCCGCGCGGGAGACCAGCTACGGCAACGCGGGCGAAGTGTCGCCCGGCTATTCCGCGCCCTGGGCCGGACCCGGCGTGCCGCTCAAGGCGATCAAGTGGCTGCTGATGCATCACCGTCCGCTGGTGGTGCGCCCCCACCTCGACCTGGGCATGGTGCGCTGGGGCATGTCCATGCTGCGCAACTGCACGGCCGCGCGCTACGAGGTCAACAAGGGCCGCATGGTGCGGCTGGCCGAATACAGCCGCCAATGCCTGGAGGAACTGCGCGACCAGACCGGCATCCAGTACGACCAGCGCATGCAGGGCACGCTGCAACTGTTCCGCACGCAGGCGCAACTCGACCACACCGGCGCCGACATCGCCGTCCTCAAGCGCTACGGCGTGCGCTTCGAACTGCTCGACCGCGATGGCTGCATCCGGCAGGAGCCCGCGCTCCATGGCGTGCGCGACAAGTTCGCGGGCGGTCTGCTGCTACCCGGCGACGAGACCGGCGACTGCTTCAAGTTCACCCAGAGCCTGGCCGCGATGGCCGTGCAGCAGGGCGTGCAGTTCCGCTACGGCACGCGCATCGAGCGGCTCAAGCTCGCGGCGCAGCAGGTCGATGGCGTGGTCACCGATGCCGGCACCGTCAAGGGCGATGCCTACCTGGTCGCGCTGGGCAGCCATTCGCCCTTGTTGCTCGCACCGCTGGGCATCCGCATCCCGGTGTACCCGGTCAAGGGCTACTCGATCACCGTGCCGATCACGGACGCCGCCGGCGCACCCGAATCCACCGTCATGGACGAGACGCACAAGGTCGCCGTCACGCGCCTGGGCGACCGCATCCGCGTCGGCGGCACGGCCGAACTGGCGGGCTACACGCTCAAGCTGCACGAGGCGCGTCGCCACACCCTGGAGCACGTCGTGACCGATCTGTTCCCGCGCGGCGGCGATACGCAGCGCGCCGAGTTCTGGTGCGGCCTGCGCCCGATGACGCCCGACGGCACGCCCGTCATCGGCGGCACGCGCCGGCCCAACCTGTACCTGGCCACCGGCCACGGCACGCTGGGCTGGACCATGGCCGCCGGCACCGGGCGCGTGATGGCCGATGTGATTTCGGGGCGCAAGCCGGGCATCGACATGAAGGGACTGACCATCGACCGCTATGCAGGAGCCTATCGATGAGACGACGGGGGCCCCGGTGGCTGCTCGCCGCGCTGACGGTGGTGGCCGCCGCCTTGCTTGCGGCCTGTGCCAGCACGCCGCCGCAGTTGACGCCGGAGTTGGTGGCCCGCATCGGCTACCAGTCACTCGGCCCGGAGATGAAGCTGAGCGACCAGATGCTGACAGTGTGGGTGCCCGCGCCGGCCCCGCCTGCCGACGGCGTGCCGCCGCTGTCGCCCGAAGCCTTTGCCGCGCTCGTGGCCGCGTCGTCGCCCATGGTGTCGGACCTGGCCCTGGTGATGGCGCGCGGTGCGAACGAGCCGGTCAACCTCGCGGTCGGTGGACCTGACAGCGCACTGGCCGCGCAGATCCTGCTGCGCGCCTTCCGCGCCTTGCAGGTGCCAGTGCCTTACCTGCGCATCGCGTTCGTCGGTCGGCCGGTGGATGTGAGTGAGCTCGCCGCCACGGCGGCGATGAAGCGGGCCGCGCTGCGCTTCGAGATGGCGCCGATGTAGCCGGCCGCAGCTCGCGTCGTTGCGCGCTACTTCTTGTCCTGCGCGAAGTTGATCGGCACGATGAACCAGGCGTTCAGGGGCTCGCCATCGCGGCCCCTCGCAGGAACAAAGCTGGCGCCGCGCACGCCGTCGAGCGCGGCACGATCCAGCCGCGCGTGGCCGGAACTCTGGTAAACCTCGATGTCGCCGGGGGTGCCGTCGCGGCGAACCATGACACGGATCAGCGCCTTGCCCGTTTCGCCGAGGCGCTGCGAGTCCTTTGGGTACACGACAGCCGGCGGCCGCTTGTATTGCGCGGGCGCGATGGCCGCGGCCACGGCCTGCGTGCCCGCCTTCAAGCCCCGTTCGCGCGCTACGTCCGCCGGGGTCCGGGACTTTGCCGGGCCTGCCGATGGCGCAGCGGCTGCATGCGTCTCGGCAGCCGGCGTGCTGGAGAGCGTGGCGGGCAGGGGCCTGTGAGGTCCCTTGGGTGCCGTCAAGAACAACAGGATGAACGCAACCGCCATCATGGCTAGCAAGATCAAACCGGGCATGCGATCCACCAGGCCCCGCAGCCCGCGCCGTGGTTCTTGCACGGGCGCCGGCGCGGGCCGCGCGGCAATCGCCTGCGACTCCCATTCCCGCCATTGCTGAATGTTCCTTGTGTTGGTGATCACATGGACCAGGTGGGGGTACGCACGTGCCATGTGCTCGACGAACTGCATGTGCGTCATCAGGAACGGCGCCTCGGGCCGCGCATTTCCCCGCAGCAGGCGCATCACCTTGTCCAGCGACAGGCGCGGGTCGGGCGCTTGCTGCTCGTACAGTTCCAGCTCGGTGATCACGCTGTCGACGATCTGACCCGCGCGGCCGAAGCCCTGCAGCCGCGAATGCTCCACGTGCCAGCGGAAGATCCCGATCGCGGCGGGCACCAGGAACTCATGCCCCGGCTGCCAGCCTTCCGCAATCAGCACCGCGATGCCGCCCTCGAACATCCAGCGTGCGTCCAGTTCCAGCAAGCGGGGGTCGTCCAGTGCGGCATGCAGGCGGTCCTCCGCCATCCGCAGGTTGACGACGGGCTTCGCGATCATGGATTGCGACAATGCCCGCAGCAGTTCCTGCGCCGTGGCCGACGGGTCGGTGGGGGCCGCCTCCTGCGCCTCGACCGGCGGCGCCGCAGCAGCCTCCTCGCGCGGGCTGCGGACCCAGTTCAACGCCGCTTCATAGGCAGCACGCAGGGCCTGGAAGCCATGCGGGTCGGTCTCCGGGTCGATCTGCTTGAGGCGTTGCGCATAGGAGCGGCGCACGTCGCGTTCCTGCGCGCCCGGCGACAGTTCGAGTGCGGCAAGACATGACGGAAGCGCTTCGCCGCTCATTCAGCAGGCTTCGCGCTGCGCACTGCGAACGCATTCGGGCGGGAGAGCGGCGCTCATCGTGCCTACTTCCGCACGTCGCCGTGCGATGCGGCCGGCAAGCCCAGCGTGCCTTCCACGATCCGGCCCGGCGCATGGTCCTGTTCGGTTGCGGACAAGCCGGTGCCGTGCGGCATCGTCTCGCCTTCGGACAGCCATGCCCATCCGAGCACGCCCAGCACAACCAGCACCAGCAGCAATTTCACCAAGATACCCAACGCTTTACCGAACTTGCGTAAGGCGTTCGAGCGCGACTGGCGCGACGCCACGACGCCGTCCTCCTGCCACTGCGCGAGGCTCGCGGTGTTGGTCACGACACGCAGCCAGTTCGGATAGCTCGCGATCACCTGCCGCATGTACTCCGTGCTGTACCTCGACTCGCCGTGGGTCGGCGGAGTCTCCCGGCGCAGGTCGCGGATCACGTCGCGTTGCTCCTCGCGCCGCGCGGCCGGCTGGGTCTGGTGGATCTCGAGTTCGCCGATGGCCTTGTCGATGATGGCGCCAGCGTGACCGTAGGCCTTCAGGCGCGGCCGGTCGGTGCGCCATTCGAAGCAGAGGATGGCGGGTCCGAACAGGTGCTGGTGGCCCGGCCGCCAGCCGTCCGCCAGCAGGTTGGCAATGCCGCCTTCGAAGGTGAAGCGCGCATCCAGATCCTGCAACTGCGGATCGTCGAGCGTGGCGCGCAGGCGCAGGCGCGCGTCCTCGGTGTCCCGTGGCGGCTGTCCGCTCATGGACTGCTTGAATTCCTCCAGCATGGCGCGCGCGGTGGCCTGCGTATCGGCATGCTGCAACTGCCGGATGCCTTCAGGGGTGGCCGGTTCCGCCTGCATCGCCGGCTTCGCGTCCTCGGCCACCCAATGCAACGCGAACTCGTAGGCCTCGCGCAGTTCCTGGAAGGCCTGGGGCTGCGCAGCGGGCTCGATCTGCTTGAGCTGCCGTGCATAGGCGCCGCGGATCTCGCGCGCACTGGCGTCGTTCTCCAGGCCCAGGACCTGGAGGAAGGCGGGTGTTTCGTCCTCTGTGCGTCTGGCTGCCACGATCAGTCCGCGTCCATGATGTACCCATCGCGCTCGATGCGGTTCAGGTGGTCTTCAAGCTGCCTTTGCATCGACGCGATGGCGCGCTGCTGCTGGCCGGCCAGGGCTTGCTCGAAGGTCGTGATCTGCGTGCCCAGCCATTCGCGCACCTCGCCGCGAAGCTGCTGGTAGACACGCTCGGCGCGCGCCATCAGCGTGCGGTTCTCGAGGGTGTCGCGCGGGTGGATCTTCAACTCCGCCAAGGAGCGCAGGCGCTGGGCGATCTCCTGGTCGGTGAGCAGCCCGGGGTTGCCCTCGATCACCAGGCTCGATGTCTTCTGCGTCTTGCGCAACGTGGCCTCCACTTGCAGCAGCCCGTTCACGTCATAGGTGAAGCGCACCTCGACGCCGGCATCATCGGTCGCTCCGCGCGGCATCTCGACGCGCAGGCGGCCCAGGTGCACGTTGTCCTTCACCATGCGGGCCTCGCCCTGGAAGATGTTCAGGTCGACGAACTGCTGGCCATGCGTCATGGGCAGGTAGGTTTTCACGCGGCTCACCGGCACCGGCGTGTTGCGCTCGATGATCGGGTCGAAATGGCCGTGCGCGGCGATGGTCTCTGACAGGCGCCGGCTGATCTCGACACCGAGGGAATAGGGCGACACATCGGTCATCACCACTTCCTTCAGCGCCTCGTCCCTGGCCTTCAGGCCGGCCTGCACGGCGGCGCCCAAAGCCACCACCTCGTCGGGGTTGAAGTCGATGGCGGGGAAGCGGCCGAACATGGTCGTGACCAGCCGACGGATCATCGGCATGCGTGTCGCGCCGCCAGCCAGCACCACGTTGTCGAGCTGGCCGCCGCGCAGATTGGCATCGCGCAGCGCGCGCTCCACCGGCGTGCGCAGGCGCTTCAGCAGCAGTGCGCAAGCCTGCTCCAGCATGGGCTCGTCCAGCGCCAACGAGATCGTTTCCTCGTTCACCCGCGCCGACATCGACGTGCGCGGCTGGCTGCTGAGTTCGCGCTTGGCCGCCTCGGCCTGCGCGACCATCCGCTGCATGAACAGCGCGTCCTTGCGCAGCGTGGCCGGCAACGACTTGCGTTCGAAGAACAGGTCGACCAGGCAGTGCACGAAGTCCTCGCCGCCGAGGAAGTTGTCGCCGGCCGAGGCACGCACTTCCATCACGCCCTCGAACAGTTCGAGGATCGACACGTCGAAGGTGCCGCCGCCCAGGTCGAACACCAGGAAGCGCGTCTCCGTACCCATGCGATGCATGCCGTAGGCCAGCGCCGCGGCGGTGGGTTCGTTGAGCAGGCGGTCGACACGCAGGCCCGCGAGTTGCCCGGCGGCCCGCGTGGCCTTGCGCTGCGCATCGGAGAAGTAGGCCGGCACGGTGATGACGGCCTCGGTCACGGGCTCGCCGAGCATGGCTTCGGCGTCGGCCTTGAGTGACTTGAGGACCAGCGCCGACAACTCCTCGGGACGGAAGTCGCGCTGGCCCAGGCGCAGGGTCTTGTCGCTGCCCATGTAGCGCTTGAAGACGGCGGCAGTGCGGTCGGGATGGGTCTGCAGCCGTTCGCGGGCGGCACGGCCGACGAGCACGGTGCCGTCCTCGTCGATGCTGATGCACGACGGCGTCAGCAACTCGCCAAGACTGTTCGGGATCAGGACGGACTGGCCATCGCGCCACGCAGCCACGAGGCTGTTGGTTGTACCCAGGTCAATACCGACAATCATCCATCCGTCCCCACGTGCGCGTCATGGCAGCGATCGTAGGTGCTGGCAACGAATTTCGTACCTAGCTGAAAGTGCGAAAGTAAGCGCAAACGTGTCATTTGCCGGGGACCGGACGCTCGAAGAAAGGTATCCCATGCCTGCCTTGCGGCAACACGCGGCGCGTGGCGGGCGCTTGCTTGCTGGCGGGCCAACACTCCCGATATGCTCGACCTCCGACAACAACCGAAGCGTGCGCAAACATGGCCAGCCTCAACCCTTGCAAGATTGTCATCTTCTCAGGCGCCGGGGTGAGTGCCGAGAGCGGACTGCCCACCTTCCGTGACTCGGCTGGACTCTGGCGGCAATACGCTTGGGTGGAAGTGGCCAGTCCCGAGGGCTGGCGCAAGCATCCCGAGGTGGTCCAGGCCTTCTACAACGAGCGCCGCCAGAAAGCCGCCGAAGCGCAGCCCAACGCGGCGCACCGGGCCATTGCCGAACTGGAGAAAAGCTTCGACGTCGTCGTCGTGACGCAGAACGTGGACGACCTGCACGAACGCGCCGGTTCCACGCAGGTGGTGCATGTGCATGGCGAGCTGGCCTTTGCCCGGGGCGAGCACAGCGGCCTGCGCCAGCACGTCGGGGCCGAGCCGATCCAGATGGGCCAACGCTGCGCCCGGGGCAGCCAACTGCGTCCGGACATCGTCTGGTTCGGTGAATCCGTGCAGCATCTGGAGGAATCGAGGGCGCACTTTGCCGAGGCCGGCCGCGTGCTGGTGGTGGGCACCTCGCTGTCGGTCTTCCCGGCTGCGTCGCTGGTGCATGCCGCGTCGGCCGAGGCCGACAAGGTGGTCGTGGCGCCTGAATTGGACAGTCCCCCGCAGGGCTTTGACTGGCTGCGCGGGAAGGCCACCGAATGTGTGCCGCCCTTGGTGGTCCGCTGGCTGCACGAGGTTCGCGCATCGCAGGGGCGGGCGGCATGAACCGGCCCGCAACTGCCAACGACCTCGACACGCTCCTTCACAGGCTGGACCCGCAGGCCAGCCTGGCCCAGCGTCACATCTGGCTGATCGACATGCTCGCCTGGATACGCGGTGACGCCTCGTCGCCCCAGGCCGCCGTGGAACGGGTGCAACAGCTCTTCGACGCCGTGGAGGCGCGGCCCGAGGTCTACGAGCGCCTGCGCGCGTGGTGGCGCACGTTCGGCCGCACGGTCGACCTGACCGCGCTGCTGGCCGAGCACGGCGTTCCGGTGCGTGGCGCATTCCTGGGCGAACTCAATGAGCGCTGGCGTCGCAAGATCCTGCCGGGCACGCCGGAGACCACCGACGCCTCCGAACTCATGCGCCTGGTGATGCCCAAGGATTCGGACGCCGCCTGGATCCAGCAACTCGACATCCACCTGCTGAAGCGCATCGGCAAGCTGACGCCGACGGAACTGATCGACGGCCTGCCGCGCTGGCAGCACGACATCCTGGACGCCATCACCTTCTGCGCCAGCCAGGTGGTGGCGACCGGCTTTTCAGCCGAACTGCGGAATGGCATGGACGAGACGGGGCGCGAGAGCGAACCCTTTCACCACCTCATGCCCGACCTGGACGCATTGCGCGAGGAAGTCGTCCGAGAGCCGCGCAACCCGGAGGCGCTGCAAGCGGCATTCGTGGCGTTTCGAGATCGGCTCGACGGCTGCCGTGCCGCTGCCATGTCGGTGTACACGCACCTCGACGAAAACGGCGTCTCGGTGGGGTTGGTGTTCAAGCTGCGGCAACTGCGCGCGCGCCTCGTGCGCATTCGGGACCTGCTCGACTGCCTGCTGTCGGAGCAGCATCAACGCACCGTGGCGCAACTGGTGGCGCGGCTGGTGATGGCCGGCGGCGAGCGCAACAGCATCCGCCAGTTGATCTCCGACAACTCCTCGCTGCTGGCCGCGAAGCTCGCGGAGCGCAATGCCGAAGTCGGCGAGCACTACATCACGCGCGACCGGTCCGAATACCGCGGCATGCTGCTGTCGGCCGCGGGTGGGGGCTTCATCACCGGCTTCACGGTGCTGCTCAAGTTCGGCTGGCTGGCCTTGGGCCTGACCGCGTTCTGGACCGGCTTCGGCGTGGGCGTGCTCTATGCGTTGAGCTTCATCGTCATCCAGTTCACGCACGCGACCCTGGCCACCAAGCAGCCCGCGATGACGGCGCCAGCCATGGCCGCCAAGCTCAAGGACCTGGAATCCGCGGGCGCGATCGAGTCCTTCGTGGACGAGGTGGCCAACCTCGTGCGCTCGCAGGTCGCCGCCGTGCTGGGCAATGTGTTGCTGGTCGCGCCGACCGCGCTGCTGTTGTACATGCTGCTCGACCGGGTCTTCGGCATCCAGGCGATCGACGAGCATCATGCCCACGAGACGCTGGATTCACTGGGCCTCTTCGGGACGCTGGTGCCGATGGCCGCGGCCACCGGGGTGGTGCTGTTCGCGAGCAGCCTGATCGCCGGATGGGCTGAGAACTACTTCGTGCTGCATCGCCTCGACTCGGCCATTCGCTATAACCCGCGCATCACCGCCAGGCTCGGTGCGGCACGGGCGCAGCGGTGGGCGAGCTTCTTGCGCACCCATATTTCGGGCCTGGCCGCGAACATCTCGCTCGGGATGATGATGGGCCTGGTGCCGGTCTTCTTCGACTTCTTCGGCGTGCCACTCCAGACGCCGCACGTCACGCTGTCCACCGGGCAGATCGCCGTGGCGGCGGAGGCGTTGGGGGCCGGGATACTGACGTCGTCGCTGCTGTGGTGGAGCGTGGCCTCGATCCCGGTGCTCGGCCTGCTGAACGTCGGTGTCAGCTTCTATTGCGCCTTCAGGCTGGCACTGCGGGCCCACAACGTGAGTGGCGTCGACCGGGCGCGCATCCGGGCTGCGATACGCGCGCGGTTGCGCAAGCGGCCGATGAGCTTCCTGTTGCCGCGATAAGCCAGCCCTTGAATCCGCCTTGGGCGGCGGGGGGAGGGGCGCCATGGGGAGCGGCTGCTCTTGCGGGCCGTCCAAGCCTGCGCAAGGAAGGCTTGGAGCCGCGGCCCTCGGCCCCTCAAGCGGGCGCACTCAGCGGCCTGGCGAAGCCGGTTCCGCGAGTACCCCCGAACAGAGACTGTGAGGTCGTGAAGGAAACGACGGGCTATCGTCTTCGCAGCGGCGCCAGCAGACCCTTCAACCCGTTGTGGTCGATCTCGTGCATCAACTGCAGCAAGCGGCCGATCTCGCCCTTGGGAAAGCCTTCGCGCGCGAACCAGGTGAGGTAGTTGCCGGGCAGGTCGGCGATCAGCATGCCCTTGTGCTTGCCGAAGGGCATCGGCGTCGTCACGAGTTTCTCGAGGTCTTCGGGGACCATGTCAGTGGGGCCTCGAGTTCAGCCACCGGCGCGTTTCACGACCATGCCCTGCTTCTGCAGCGCAGCGATCACCGTGTCGCGATGGTCGCCCTGGATTTCGATCACGCCGTCCTTCGTCGTGCCGCCCGATCCGCAGGCCGACTTGAGCTGCTTGCCCAGCAGCGCGAGCGCCGCCGCGTCGAGCGCCACGCCCTTGATCACCGTCACGCCCTTGCCCTTGCGGCCCTTGGTGTCCAGCGACACACGCACAATGCCGTCTGTGACGGGAATTCCCGCCGCCTTCGATTTGCACGTGCAGGCCGCAACCGGTTGGCCGCACCCGGGGCAAACCCGGCCAGTCTCGGTGGAGTACACCAGGCGGCTGCCGCTGTCCGATTTGTTCATCGCCATTCATTGCCCTTCATGCCATTTCCATCACTCGGCCTCGCGCCCGCTCTTTCGCAAGCTGCCACCGACGCGGGCTACCTCGCGCCGACGCAGATCCAGGGCACCGCCATCCCGGCCATCCTGCGCGGGCAGGACGTCCTGGGCCTGGCGCAGACCGGCTCCGGCAAGACGGCCGCATTTTCGCTGCCCTTGCTGCAACGCTGGGCCGAAGCGCCCCGGCACCGATCGCGCCGCGCGGTGCACACGCTGGTGCTGGTGCCCACGCGCGAACTGGCGGCGCAGGTGGGCGAGACGCTGCGCATCCTGGGCCAGCATTTGCATGAACGCCCGAAGATCGCTGTCCTGTTTGGTGGCGTGTCGGTCAATCCACAGATGATGGGCTTGCGCGGGGGCGCCGACATCGTCGTGGCCACGCCGGGACGTCTCATCGACCTGCTCGATCACAACGCCTTGAAGATCGGCAACGTGTCCGCCCTGGTGCTCGACGAGGCCGATCGCCTGCTCGACCTCGGCTTCGCGGAAGAACTGCAACGCATCCTCGCGCTGTTGCCTGCGCAGCGACAGAACCTGTTCTTCTCCGCGACCTTCGTTCCCGCCGTCGAAGCGCTCGCCGCCCAATTGCTGAACGACCCGCTGCGCATCGAAGTCGAGGCCACCGAAGCGACCGTGCCCGACATCGCCCAGCGCGCCATCGAGGTCGACACCAGCCGCCGCACGCAACTGTTGCGTCACCTGGTCCAGCAACAGAAATGGACCCGCGTGCTCGCCTTCGTCGCCACCAAGCACGCCGCCGAGATCGTCGCCGACAAGCTGCGCAAGGCCGGCATCGAGGCCGAGCCCTTCCACGGCATGCTGAGCCAGGGCAAGCGCACCCAGGTCGTGGCCGACTTCAAGGCCAGCCGCGTGCAGGTGGTCGTCGCCACCGACCTCGCGGCACGCGGCATCGACATCGCGCAACTGCCCGTGGTCGTGAACTACGACCTGCCGCGCTCCGCCACCGACTACGTGCACCGCATCGGCCGCACTGGCCGTGCCGGCGAAAGCGGCCTGGCCGTGAGTTTCATCACCGCCGATGCCGAGCCGCACTTCCGCCTCATCGAGAAGCGCCAGGGCTTGAGCGTGCCGCGCGAGCGCGTCGAGGGATTCGAGCCGGTGGAGGTCGCTGTTGCCGCACCGGCAGCGAAGCCCCTGACCGCGCCTGGCGTCCAGTCGCCCAACGGCGGCATCAAGGGCAAGCGCCCGAGCAAGAAGGACAAGCTGCGTGAAGCCGCTGCCCGTGTGGCGACCGGCAACAAGCCATGAGCTTGCGCTGGCTCGATTTCGACTACAGCGAAGGCAGCGACGACACCGGCGTGTTCGACGCGATGGCGTCCGTCGAATTGAAGTACGCGGCGGATGTCGAGGCCGAGATCGCCACGGTCGTCGCCTGGGCCGAGGCAGCGTTCGCGGGCCGGCGTGCGCCGGTGGAAGAGAGCGGCGAGTGGGACTGCGATGTCGGCGTTATTGACGAACCGGGCGCGACACCGCGCCGTTGCTTCAGCCTCTCCATCACAGGCACCGCGACCTTTTGCGAAGCATTCCGCGAACGCTTCGATGTGCAAGGTTGATCCTGAAAACAGCGGTCGAGGGGGTTGCCCCTTCGACAAGTTCGATCACGTTGACCACCCCCAAGCCCGGCATGCGATGCCCCTCGGGTCGCCGCCTCTGTGCCGCCGAAGCGCGCAGCGTCTTGCGGATCAGGGCCATGTGTTGTCTGAGCCGAAGGCGAGTTTCACATGGACCCCGCAAGACGCGAGCACTGCAGGGGAGCCGCGAAGCGGCCGGCACAGTGAAGGCGACCCGAGGGGTATCGCGTGACGGGCGCTCTTCAAGACGAGCGCAATAGACGCGTTACTGAAACGCCACCTCCGCAAAACTCCGCAACTTCCGGCTGTGCAGCCGACTCGACCCTTCACTGCGCAGGATCTCGATCGCCGCCATGCCGATGCGCAGATGCTGCTCCACCCGCTCGCGATAGAAGTGGTTCGCCATCCCAGGCAACTTGATCTCCCCGTGCAGCGGCTTGTCACTCACGCACAGCAACGTCCCATAGGGCACCCGGAACCGAAACCCGTTCGCCGCGATCGTCGCGCTCTCCATGTCCAGCGCCACCGCGCGGCTCTGGCTGAAGCGCCGTTGCGGCCGGTTGTCCGGCAGCAGTTCCCAGTTGCGGTTGTCCGTGCTGGCGACAGTGCCCGTGCGCATGATCGTCTTGAGCTCCGGCCCATGGAAGCCCGTCACTTGGGCCACCGCCTTCTCCAGCGCCAACTGAATCTCCGACAACGCCGGAATCGGCACCCACAACGGCAATTCCTCGTCCAGCACATGGTCCTCGCGCACGTAGGCATGGGCCAGCACATAGTCGCCCAACTGCTGCGCATTGCGCAAGCCCGCGCAATGGCCCAGCATCATCCAGGCATGCGGCCGCAACACCGCGATGTGGTCGGTGATCGTTTTCGCATTGGCCGGCCCCACGCCGATGTTCACCATCGAGATGCCGCTGTCGTCCGAGCGCACCAGGTGGTAGGCCGGCATCTGCGGCAAGCGCGGCGGCGGCGTGCCCTGGGTGCCGTCGAGCAAGCGGGCGTACCCACCGGCCGCGTCCGGTTTCAGGCCGCGCCGGGGCGTGACCACGTTGCCTGGCTCGATGAAGGCGATGTACTCGCTGTTCTCGTCCATCATCGCCTCGTGCCCCAAGCGCACGAATTCGTCGATGTAGAACTGGTAGTTGGTGAACAGCACGAAGTTCTGGAACCACTCCGACGCCGTCCCCGTGTAGTGGCGAAGCCGGTGCAGCGAATAGTCCACCCGCGCACCCGTGAACAACGCCAGCGGCTGCGGCTCACCGGCCCGCGCCTCATGCGTGCCGTTGGCGATGCCGTCGTCCATCGCGCCCAGGTCGGGCAGGTCGAACACGTCGCGCATCAGGGCGCGGCGCTCGACGCTCATCGTGCCTTCGATGTGGTCGTTCTCGACGAACGAGAAATGGATCGGTATCGGCTGGCTGCTGGTGCCGATCTCCAGCTCGACCTGGTGGTTCTCCAGCAGCAGCCGGAACTGCTCCGTGTAGTAGCGCGCGAACAGGTCGGGCCGCGTCAGCGTCGTCTCGTACCGGCCCGGTCCGGCCACGAAGCCATAGCTCAGGCCGGCATTCTCCGGTGGCGTGTGGCGCGACACCGTGTGCGTGTGCACCCGCACGAACGGATAGCAGGCGCGCATGCGGCCCGGCAGCGATGCGCCGGCGACGAAGCGCTGCATCGCATCGCGCAGGTGTTCCAGGCCTTCGTCATAAATGGCGCGGACCCGGGCCAGCGCCTCGGTCGCGTCATTGAAGCGGGCGGGCGGGGTGAAGGGGGGCATGTAGGGCATGGCTCATTGTGCAATGTCGCCGGACCCGGCCGGAATATTCGGGAAGCGCTATTCCCATCGCGCGCATCGGTTCAGGAAGCCATGCTCAGGCCATCCGGCAACCGGGCAGTTGCACCGGGAAGCGGCTTGTCATATCAGTTTTCCATGACGCTAATCGCGTGACCCACGACGCATGAAACCAGTGCGAGCAATGCCTGTTCGTGGGCACCCGCGGAACCGGCTTTGCCGGGCCGCTGGGTGCGCCCCCTCGAGGGGGAGGCGCCGCAGGCGCTTCGGGGGTGGGCCTTCATTTCAGTTTTCCATGACGCTGGCGCGTCTTCCGCGACGCATGAAACCGGGGCGAGCACAACGCTGCCTGTTCGTGGGCACCCGCGGAACCGGCTTTGCCGGGCCGCTGGGTGCGCCCCCTCGAGGGGGAGCGCCGCAGGCGCAGTCGGGGGTGGCTTTCATTTCAGGGAGACGGTTCCCGCATCGTCACGAACTCCTCCGCTGCCGTCGGATGGATGCCGATGGTGCTGTCGAAGCAGGCCTTGGTGGCGCCCGCGCGCATCGCCACCGCAAAGCCCTGCACGATCTCGCCGGCATCGGCGCCGACCATGTGGATGCCCACCACGCGATCGGTCTTCTTCTCGACGATGAGCTTCATGAAGGTGCGTTCGCTGCTGCCTGACAGCGTGTGCCGCAGCGCCTTGAACTCGCTGTTGAAGATCGCGACCTCACCGAACTTCTGCCGCGCGCGGGCCTCGGTGTAGCCGCAGGTGCCGACGTTGGGGTGCGTGAATACGGCGGTGGGCGTGAACTCGTAGTCGACCTTGCGGCGCGGCTTCCTGGCCTGCTTCGGATCGGGGAACAGCTCATCGACCACCACCATGGCCTCGGCCAGCGCGACCGGTGTGAGCTGCAGGCGCGTCGACACATCCCCCAGCGCGAAGATCGACGGCACCGAGCTGCGGTATTGCGCATCGACCACGATGGCGCCCTTGTCGTCCAGCGCCACGCCCGTGTTCTCCAGCCCCAGGCCCAGCGTGTTGGCGACGCGGCCGGTGGCGCCCAACACCACGTCGGCCTGCAACTGCGCGCCGCGGTCCAGCATCAGGTCGAGCCCGTCCGCGCCGCGCGTGATCGAACTGATCTGCGCATTGAAGCGGATGTCGACGCCGGCCTTCTTCATCTCTGCCGCGAGGAAGGCCCGCGCATCCTCGTCGAACTCGCTGAGGATGTGCGTCCTGCGCTGCAGCAGCGTGACTTGCGCGCCGAGGCCGTTGAAGATCGACGCGAATTCGCAGGCGATGTAGCCGCCGCCGATCACGACCAGCCGCTTGGGGAAGGGTTCGAGGTCGAACATCGCATCCGACACCACCACGTGCTCGCGCCCGACGAACTGCGGCACGAAGGGCATGCCGCCGGTGGCGATGATGATGTTCTTCGCCGTATGGCGCTTGCCGTCGACCTCGACCGTGTGCGCGTCGACCAGCGTGGCCCAGTCCTGCAGCATCGTGACGCCAGGGCCGTCGAGCAGTGCGCGATAGGTGTTGTTGAGGCGCTGGATCTCGGCCGCGCGATGCTTCTTCAGCACCTGCCAGTCGAAGCTCGGCTGGCCCACGTTCCAGCCATAGCCGGGCGCCTCGTGGAACGCTTCCGCATAGCCTGCGGCGTAGCTGTAGAGCTTCTTGGGAATGCAGCCGACGTTGACGCAGGTGCCGCCGAGTTCGGCCACCTCGGCCAGCGCCACGCGGGCGCCACGGGCCGCTGACATGCGGGCGGCGCGCACGCCACCGCTGCCGCCGCCGATCACGAAGAGATCGAAGTCAAAAGTGCGCATCGGGTACCTCCGCTGCCGACTGTAGCCGGCAGCGGCGTCACCCGTTGCCTGGCTCTACGGGCCGTCGCCGTTGGAGTTGCCTTGCGGGAAGCGGCGCGGCCGGGACCCGTCCCGGATTTCACCGGGCAGGCCCTGCGGCGATCGATGCTGCTGTTGCGGAGCCGCCTGCGGTTGCTGCAACCGCTGCTGCAGCATCTGCTGGTTGCGCTGCTGCGCCTGCTGTTGTTGCAGCAAGGCTTGCGCCTGCTGCTGGGCCAGTGCCTGTTGCTGGGCGTGCATCTGTTGTTGCGCGAGGGCCTGCTGCTGGGCGATCGCTTGCTGATGCGCGAGGGCTTGCTGCTGCGCTTGCGCTTGCGCGGCGCGCTGTTGCATCTCCTGCTGCTGGCGCATGGCCTGCTGCTGCTGGATCTGTTGTTGCTGCTGCAGTTGCGCCTGGCGCATTTGCGCTTCCTGTTGCTGACGCAGCGCCTGCTGCTGTTGCTGCACCTGGAACTGCTGTTGTTGCACCGCCTGGTTCTGGTTCGCGCGCAGCTGCAATTCCTGTTGCTGGCGGACTGCCTGCTGCTGTTGCACCGCTTGCTGGTACTGCTGCAACTGCATTTGCTGCTGGGCCTGCATCTGTTGTTGTTGCAGTTGCGCCGGCGTCGGGCCCGCAAAGCCGCGCTGCGGCGGTTGGCCTTGCTGCTGGCGCTGGAACTCCTGCGGCTGGCGCCATTCCTGCGGCTGGCGCCATTCCTGTGGCGGCCGCTGGCCGAACTGCTGCCGATCCCGTTGCTGCCACTGCGGCGGTGGAATGGCCGCGGCCGGGCGACCGATGAACCCGGCCGGTGCGCTGCCGATGCCCGGTGCGAAGTGCGGCGGCGCCACGGCCGGCGCGTTGGCCACCGGCACGCCGGTGAAGGCGGCGTCGGGCATGCGGATGCGGTCGCGCCGGCCGATCGGGCCGCGCCCGAACACATCGCTCGGCACCATGGTCACGCCTTGCTGGCGCTGGTTGGCATAGAAGTCGCTGCGTTGCGGGGTCCGGTTGTAGAGCGCCATGCGATTGGCCTGCTCCACGTAGCGTTGGCTCGCGTGGTAGCCGGGTCGCCAGGCCTCGCCGGGCGCCAGCGGAAACCAGCCGATGCCATTGCGTCCGCCGCCGATGGGCACCTGCGCCGAACCGCCACGCCCGCCGCCGACAAAGCCGACCAGTGCCGGCGAATACACCGGCCGCGACTGCTGGCGACCCGGCACCCAGCCCCAGCGCGAACCCACCTGCGCCCAGCGCCCGTAGTGAAACGGCGCGAAGCCCCACGGTGCGTTGTCGACCCAGGTCCAGCCCCAGGGCGCGACGTTGACCCAGTTCCCATCGCTGTACGGCGCCCAGTCGGAGGCCACGTTGCGCGGATACCAGACCGGGCCGAAGTCGTTGTCGTTCTGCCAGTCGCCGAAGTTGTCGAGTTGCTGGTAGCCGACGGTTTCGCGCGACACATAGCGAGCTGAAATCGATGCGTCCTCGGCCCGGCTGCGGTCGGCGATCCAGCGCTCGAAGGCGTCGTCGAGCGGCAGCGGCGCAGTGCCGGTGTTGGCCAGGTTGCGGCCACTCACGAGGATCTGCTGGCGCGCCGACACGATCGTCGATTCGCCGTTCTCGCCGTAGGCCACGCCGGCGCCGCTGGCCACCATCACCTGGGTGAGGTCGCCTTGCGGATCGGCTTGCACGCGATAGTCGCCCGGTTGCTGGATCACGAAGGCGAGGTTCCCGGTGTCGATCTCGACCTTTTGCCCGCCCACGTCATCGCGCACGCGCAGCTGGGCGGTGCCTTGCTGGATGGTGATGCGGATCGCCTGGTCGTTGACTTCGGTGAACTCGATGGCGGTGTTGCCGTCCAGCCGCAGCGCCGCGGAGCCGACGAACAGTTCAGCGCGTGCGTTGCGGTCGGCCCAGAGGCGGTCGCCGGTGGTCAGCGGCCGGTTCGGGATGGCGTCGTACCAGGAGTCGTCGCCGGCTGGCGAGAAGCTGACGGTGCCTTGCTGCGCGTTCAGGCGGGCGACGCGGCCCGGCGGATCTTCCTGCGCCGTGGCTTGCAAACCTGTGCATGCCAGCGCAAAGGCCAGCAGCCATTGCGCCATTCGGGACGAGAAAAAAGTGCAAGAAAGAGTCATGAAGGGGACGCCGGTCAGGAGTGCGTCATGAATCAACGCGCCAGCATCGCATTCGGCTGGCCGCCGCCACGCAAAGAAATGTCAAGCTGTGACGGATTGGGTCCCCGGACGCAGGGCAAGGTTCCCGTTCAACGGCGCGGGTGCGCGAGAAAGAAACGCAGCATTTCGGCGCTGGCATCGACCCCGTTCGGGTCGGTGAAGCTGCCGCTGCGGCTGCCGCCGGCCCAAGCGTGGCCCGCGCCGTGGAGCTGCCAATGTTCGACGGCCGCGGTGGGATAGGTGGTCCGGGTGAACCGTTGGTTGCCTGCGGATTGGCCTTGCGTGACCTGCGGTGCGGCGCTGGTCCCATTGCGCGCGCCGCGCGCCGCGGCCACGATCGCGGCGCCGTTGCTTGCATGCACGGTGCTGTCGGCGTCGCCATGGAACACGATCACGGGCAGCGCCTTGCCGTCATGAGGCGACGCCGTCGCGGCCCGGCCGCCCATGGCGGCCAGCGCGGTCATCAGGTCGCTGGCGGCGCCCATCGGCAGGCCCGAGTGCACACCGACTGCCGCGAAGATGTCCGGGTAGGCCCGCCCGAGGATGTCCGCCATCGCGCCGCCGGCCGACAAGCCCGCAACGTAGACGCGCGCCGGGTCGATGGCATGGTCGGCCATCACGGTCTGCACCAGTGCGGCGAGCAAGGCGGGCTCGCCCCGGCCACGTTGCTGGTGCTGCGTCTTGAACCAGTTCCAGCAGCCCTGCGCGTTCTCCCGTTGCGTCTGCGCCGGGTAGATGACGGCGAATCCTTGTGCGCGCGCCAGATCGTTCATGCGCGTGCCGGCGGCGAAATCGGCCGGGTTCTGGGTGCAGCCGTGCAGCATCAGCACGAGTGGCATCGGCCTTGCCGCGGCGGCAGCCGTGCGGGGCGGCAGGTACAGCTTGTAGGCCAGCGTGCGCCCGCCGTGGGCGAAGCGGCCATCGGTCCATTGCTCGGGCTCGGGGACGTCGTGGACGATCACCGGCTCGTCGGTCTCGACAGGCTCGACGATCCCGGCCGGCTCGACAATCTCCACGGCTTCGACCACCTCGGCCGGTTGGGCGCGAGCGAACGCCGCTGGCGGATGGGGGTCGACGATCACGCGGACTTCAACCTCGATGACATCGCCGTCGGCCGCAGGTGCCGGTGGCCTTGGAGGGGCCTCGCCATTGGCAGGGCGCGCTTTGCCGATGTGCAGCGCGCGCTGGATCGCCGCAGTCGCGGCCTGCAGGTTTCCGCTGCGGGTGAGCCGCGTGGCCTCGTTCATCAGGCGTTGGAGTACGGGATTCATGGGGGTCCTTGTTCAATGGATTCGGCTGGCCAACGCGGCCTTCACGGCAGGACTCGCCTGCAGCGCACCGAGCACGGTGATGGATTGGATGGTGGCCAGCGCCAACTCGGCCGACACGTCGAACGCGATGCTCGCCAGGCCCAGCACGCGGATGTCGAGCATCTGCCCGGCCGAGCGCGCCGCCTCGAGTTCCGCCACGCCGAAGCTCTGCAGCCCCAGCACCAGCGTCTTGCGCGCCACGACCTGCTTCAGCGCGTCGCCATGGGTGGTGAGCTGGTTGCGGATGGCGGTGCGGATGAAATCGGTGCGATTCGAATAGAAGCCCTCGGCCACCAGCAGGTCGACCTGGCCGAGGTCGATGTAGCCGAGGTTGATCGTGATCTTTTCGGATTCGCCGGGCGGCTTGGCCCGGGGCTGCGTGGAGAGGCTGGAAGAAGGCATGAGCGCATCATACACCATCCATATGGATGGTGTATGGATGTCTGGCGGATGGTTTTTCTTCAAGTCACGATTTGCCGCCGAGTGGCAGAATTTGCGTATGACCACCCCCACCGCTACCGCCACAGCAAATTCCGCGCCCCTCGGCGCCGTCCAGCCCGCCGCGGGCTACGCGGGCGACATCAGCCCCATGCTCGCCGCCCAATGGGTGGCCAGCGGGGAGGCGGTGCTGGTGGACGTGCGCAGCGATGCCGAGCGCGAATGGGTCGGTTATGTCCCCGGCGGCGTGGGCCTGGCCTGGAAGCAGTGGCCGGGCATGGTGCCCAACGCGGATTTCGACGAGGGCCTGCGCGCTGCCGTGCCGCAGGGACTCAAGGCCGTCATGCTGTGCCGCAGCGGCGTGCGCTCCATCGCGGCAGCGAAGCGCGCGACCGAACTGGGCATCGAGGCGTACAACATTCTCGAAGGCTTCGAAGGCAACCCGGACGAGCACGGCCAGCGCGGCCACGTCGGCGGCTGGCGCTTCCGCGGGCTGCCGTGGAAGCAGAATTAACGCGTCCCTCCAGCCACCGATCCCTCGGGCGCTTCTTCAAGCCCCAGTCGAGGGCAGCCAGTGGCCGAAAAGGCTTCTTCGTGGCCCGGTTCTCAGCGACCGTTCGAGTGCGGCTTCCAGCCGCCTGCGGAGGATCACCGGCGGCAACACCTGTTCCGCGGTGCTGCTGACGGTTCGAATCGACCCGCTACGCCGCGGTCAAGACGATCTTCCCGGCACGTCCGGGCACATCGCTCGCGGCAGCGGCTTCGCCTGCGCGGGCAATGTCGAACGCGGCCTCCACCGGCAATTTCAGCGACCCGGTCGCCACGGCCTTCATCAACTCGCCGATCAGCCTCGCCAGTTCCGCGGGCGGCGTGCTCTCGCTGCGCTTGGCGCCCCAGAAGCCCTTGACCGTGGCTTGCTTGAAGATCAGGTTGTCGGCGCCGATGACCAGCGGCTTGCCCGACATCGCGCCGAAGGACACCAGCGTGCCGCCGACCGCCATGACGCCCGCGATCTGGTTGGCCGCATCGCCGCCGATCGAGTCGACTGCGCGCAGGATCGGCGCCTCCCCGGTGATCGCCTTGACGCGGTCTTGCCAACCCGCTTGCTCCGTAGAGACGGCGTTGGCAATGCCGAGCGCTTCGAGTTCGGCGATTCCCGCATCGCGCCGCACCAGGTTCACGACATGGATGCCGCGCGCCTTGGCCAGGCCCGCCACCGTCTTGCCGACCGCGCCGTTGGCGGTGTTCTGCACCATCCATTCGCCGGGCTTCAGCTGCAGGTCTTCGAGCAGCATTGCGGCGCTCAGCGGCATCGCGATGAGCTGGCAGGCCGCCTCGTCGGGCAGCGCGTCGGGCACCGGGATGAGCTTGGCGGCGGGCGCCAGGAAGTACTCGGCCCAGGTCGCGCTGGCGCCGGCCATCATCACGCGCTGGCCCTTGGCCGGCGCGCTGACGTCGTCTCCGAGCGCATCGACGATGCCGACGGCTTCCGTGCCTGGCGTGGCCGGCAGCGGCGGCTTGTAGCCGTACACGCCGCGCACGATCGCCAGGTCGTGGTTGTGGATCGGCGACATGCGCATTCGCACGCGAATCTGGCCGGGGCCGGGCTCGGGAAGGGGCCGCTCGCCCAGCGCGAGGACCTCCTTGGGGTCGCCAAACGATTCGATGATGACGGTACGCATGCTTTGTGTCCCTGTGTGAATCAAAGGCGCTCAGCATAATGCCGCGCATGACCTTTCTCGCCATTGACATCGGCAACACGCGCCTCAAGTGGGCCATGTACGATGCGCCGCGTCCCGGCGCCAACCTGCTGGGACATGGGGCCGAATTCCTGGATCACATCGAAACCCTGGCCGAAGGCGCCTGGGCCGAGTTGCCGCAACCCGGCTCGATGCTGGGTTGCGTGGTGGCCGGCGACCAGCTGCGACGCCGCGCCGAGGAGCAGATCCACGAGCGCTTCGACTGCGCCGCCCGCTGGGTGGTGTCGAGTTCGGCCGAGGCCGGCATCATCAACGGCTACGACCATCCGACGCGCCTGGGCGCCGACCGCTGGGTGGCGATGATCGGCGCGCGCCATCGCATGCTGGCCGAGGGGCCGGCGCGGCCGATGGTGGTGGTGCTGATCGGCACGGCCGTCACGGTGGAGGCCATCGATGCGAACGGCAAGTTCCTGGGCGGGCTGATCCTGCCGGGCCACGGGATCATGCTGAAGGCGCTGGAGTCGGGCACGGCGGGCCTGCACGTGCCGACGGGCGAGGTCACCGACTTTCCGACCAACACCAGCGATGCGCTCACCAGCGGCGGCACCTACGCGATCGCCGGGGCCGTGGAGCGCATGGTCGCGCATGTGCGCAGGCACTGCCGCGCGGAGCCGGTGCGCTACATGGCCGGCGGTGCCGGCTGGAAGATGGCGCCGTCGATGGTGTCGCCCTTCGAGCTGGTCGAGAGCCTGATCATGGATGGGCTGCTGGTGATTGCGCAGGAGCGGATGCTGGCGAATTGACGGCCGTTCGTACGAGCGTTCCGATCAACGGCCGCGGTTCTCCGCAAGCATGTTGCAGAAGAGCGCGCCTTGCTCGATGGCGTCGTCCAAGGCCACGTGGCTGTGCGGCAAGTCATCGAACCAGCGCTTGGGCATGTTGCGCTTCGTGCTGTCGCGGTAGTCCGTCTTGAGGACCGCCATGGCGAAGGTCTTCATGTCCAGCGCGGAATGGCTGAACGGGCTTTCGCCTGCGAAACGGATCAGGTACCAGTAGATGAACAGGAAGTCGAAGCCAGCCGGATAGGCCACGAAGACCGGCCGCCCCGGCAGCGACCTGATCCAGCCGACGTAGGCTTTCATGGCCTGTCCAGGCGATTGGAGGTTCGAGCGGCAGGCGGCCCAGGCTGCGGGTTGCGTGGCCCACCATTCGGCCGTCTTCGGGTGTGCGGTCGCGTCCGGAAGCGTCTCCAGATTGGCGCTGAAAGTCGATAGGAGTTGCTTGTCCGCCGTGTACGCGGCTGAGCCGAAGCTGAGCATCGAGTGCGGGCCCGGGATGTGGCCATCGGTTTCGACGTCGGTGCTGATGTAGATCTCATTCATCGGCGAATGATCCTCGAACATCGGCAGGGCCGGTCAGCCCATCAGCCGGTGCGCGGGCTTCTTGATGGCCGCCATCGTCATGGGCAAGTCCTTTCACGGAAAACCCCAGACCTGGGTCACCCGCCCAGCCAATGCGTCACCGCATGAATGAGCAGCCCCACCAGCCCGCCGACCAGCGTGCCGTTGACACGGATGAACTGCAGGTCGCGGCCGATGTGCTGCTCCAGTTCGTCGGTCATCTCGTGGGCGTTCCACTGGCCGACGCGTTCGATGATGTAGAGGCGGATGTCCTCGCGGTAGCGCTCGATGGCCAGTGGTGCGGCGGCCTCGATCTGTTCGTTGATCCACTGCCGGATCTCCGTGTCGGCCTGGAGGCGCGTGCCGAGCGCCGAGGTCAATGCGGCAATGCGCTGGCCGATGATGGAGTCGGCACGGCCGAGGTCTTCGCGCAGCCAGCCCAGCAACTCATCCCACAGGCCCTGCAGGTAATCGCCGAGGGCGGGGTGCGCCATCAGCTCGGCGCGGATTTCCTCCCCGCGCTGCTGCAGCTCGGGGTCGTGCTGCAGTCGATCGATGAATTCGGCCATGGCGCTGTCGAAGCGCGCGCGCAGCGGGTGGTCCGGCTCGCCCGCGATCTCGGCCAGGCTCGTGGCGACGGCGGACACCACCTTCTTCGTGCCCATCCGCGCGGCCACCTGGTCCAGGCCGACGAAGCGCAGTGACTTGACCTCGCGCGCAATGGCCTCGGTGATCTGCGCCTGCGCAGTCTCGCCTTCCAGCAGTTCCGAAATCTGGGCCAGCGCGTCGTTCAGCAGGGCCTGGTGGCGGCCGCCGGCGGTCAGGGCTTCGAGGGCCTGCCCGGCGGCGCGGGAGATGTCGAGCTGCGCCAGGCCCGCCTTGGCGATGTTGCCGAGGAAGTCGCGCACCCGCGCATCGTCGAAGGCGGACAGCCCGTAGCGCGCGGCCAGCACTCCCCACTCGCCCAGCTTTTCCGCGCTGGCCGGCCGGGCCAGCCACTCGGCCAGTCGACCTGCGGGGTCGAACTCGCGCAGCTTGGCCAGCACCTGCTCGGTGCCGAGGAAGTTGTTGCAGATGAAGCCGGCGAGCTTGGCGCCGATGCGGTCCTTGTTGCTCGGGATGATGGCCGTGTGGGGGATGGGCAGGCCGAGCGGGTGGCGGAACAGCGCCACCACCGCGAACCAGTCGGCAATGGCGCCGACCATCGCCGCCTCCGAGAAAGCCGCGACATAACCCCACGCGCCCCACGCCGCGTCCGGGTAGCGCGCGCCCATCACGCTGGACAGCGCATAGAGCAGCGCGGCTGCGCACAACAAGGCCAGCGCGACGCGCTTCATGGCGTCGCGCAGGGACCGTCGCCCGGGGGCGTCATGCAAGGCACAACGGCTTCGGAAAGTGCCAGCTTCACCCGATCGCCTTGACGGTCGCCAGGCCCCGAATGAACTCCTCGCAGCGGGCCAACTGGTCCAGCGTCACGAATTCGTCAGGCTGGTGCGCCTGGTGGATGCTGCCTGGGCCGCACACGACCGTCGGGATGCCGGCGCGCTTGAACAGCCCGGCCTCGGTGCCGAACGCGATCTGCGTCACGCGCGATTCGCCCGACAGGCGTTGCGCCAGGCGCGTGACCGGGTCGTTGGCCGAGCCCATGAAGCTGGGCACTTCGCAGAGCGTTTCGAAGGCGAAGCCGGCCTCGGGCGCGACTTTCTTCATCGCCACTTCGGTCTTCGCGGCAAAGGCCAGCACCTCTTTCTGCATGTCTTGCGCATCCGCCGTCGGCAGGTTGCGGAACTCGTAGCGGAACTCGGCGTCGCGCGGCACCACGTTGTCGGCAATGCCGCCACGGAACTGGCCCACGCTGGCCGTGCTGTAGGGCACGTCGAAGCCCTCGTAGCGTTGTTCGTGCATCTCGAAGCCCTCGGCCATGTCGCGCAGCTTGCCGATCACGCGAGCGCCCATCTCGATGGCGTTGACCGAGTTCGGCGTCAGCGACGAGTGCGCCTCCTTGCCGCGCACGCAGCACTTGTAGCGGTACACGCCCTTGTGCGCGATGGCGGGCACCATCTCGGTCGGCTCGCCGATGATGCAGGCCAGCGGCTTGATGCCGGCCTCCTTCATGTCGGCGATCAGCTCCTTCACGCCGAAGCAGCCGACCTCCTCGTCATAGCTGAACGCGAAGTGCACCGCGAAGGGCGAGGTGCTTTCGACGAAGCGCTCGGCATTGGCCAGCGCGATGGCGATGAAGCTCTTCATGTCGGCCGAACCGCGGCCATACAGGCGCGGCACCGAATGCGCGAGTTCGCCATCGTCAGCCACGCCCTCTGGCCAGGCCTGCACGATGCCCGAGAGCGGATCGACGCTCCAGTCCTGCCCGTCCCACGGCACGGTGTCGGTGTGGCCCGAGATGATCACGCCAGCCGGCTTGCCCGCCCCCAGCGTGGCGAACAGGTTGGCCTTGGTGCGGTCGGCATTGCGCGTGATGCGGCTGCGCACGCCGATGCCGGCCAGGTGGTCGCGAATGAAATCGATCAGTTCGAGATTGCTTCTGCTGCTGACGGTGTTCATGCGCACCAGGGTTTGCGCGATGTGCAGGCTGCGGCTGGAGAGAACGTGTGGCATGAGGTCATTCTCCCGGAAGTGGGGGCGCTTCGGCGCCCGCGTGCGACGCCCGGTGGCCGCGTGTGAGTTCGTTCTCGAATTCCTGGCCGTCGGTATTGGGTGTCATCCCCCATCCGGAGGAGAAAAGCGCCGGGCCGGGTGCGCCGTGACAGGCGCTGACACATGAGGCGGGTAGGCTGTGGTCTTCCTTAGCGAAAGAAAGAGAAAAGCCATGCGCGCCATGCCTTCCGCAATCCCTGTCGCATCCCCCGCCGCATCCCCCGCCGCATCCCCCGCCGCATCCCCCGCCGCACGCGCGGTGTCGATGGCCTTGTCCGCCGCGGCGCTGGCCGCATTGGGCGCTTGCACCACGGCCAGCGTTGGCCCCCGGCCCTTGCCCACGCTCGACGGCCGCCCGCCGCTGGTAGTGGCGCACCGCGGCGCCTCCGGCTACGTCCCGGAGGAAACCATCGAGGCCTACGCCCGCGCCATCGAACTCGGCGCCGACGTGATCGAGATGGACCTCATCGTCACCAAGGATGGCGTGCTCATCACGCGCCACGACCCCAACCTCGCGCTCAGCACCGACGTCGCCACCAAGCCCGAGTTCGCCTCGCGCAAGAAGACCATGCAGGTCGACGGCGAAACGCAGACCGGCTGGTTCAGCCAGGACTTCACGCTGGCCGAGATCAAGACGCTCGGCGCGATCTCCACCGACCCCGAGCGCCCGCAGCAGTTCAACGGCCGCTACAAGATCCCGACCTTCCAGGAAGTGCTCGACCTGGCCGCCGCGAAACAGAAGGAAACCGGCCGCCCCATCGCCATCTACCCGGAGACCAAGAACCCGACCTGGTTCCGCGACCTGGGCCTGCCGATGGAAGACAAGCTCATCGCCATGCTCGACAAGGCCGGCCTCAACAGCAAGGCGGCGCCGGTGTTCGTGCAGTCCTTCGAGCCCGGCAGCCTCAAGTACATGAAGGGCAAGGGCCTGAAGACGAAGCTGATCCAGCTGATCGACGGCGACGGCATCGACCCGAAGACCGGCGCCATGACCTATGCGGTGCCGGTGGAGCGCCCCTGGGAATGGACCAAGGCCGGCGACAAGCGCACCTTCGCCGTGATGGTCACGCCCGCGGGCCTGGCCGAGATCGCCACCTATGCCGACGGCATCGGCCCGTGGAAGCGCTACATCATCAGCACCCGGGGAACCATCGGCGCCGATGGCAAGCAGGTCGACATCAACGGCGACGGCAAGCTCAACGACGCCGACTCGACCTCCATGGCGCCGACCACGCTGGTGGTCGACGCGCACAAGGCCGGCCTGTTCGTGCATCCTTTCACCTTCCGCAACGAGAGCCGCCGCCTGGCCAGCGACTACAAGGGCGACCCGAAGAACGAGTACCTCGCGTACTACCGGCTCGGCGTGGACGGTGTGTTTACTGACTTCACCGACACCGCGCTGGCGGCGCGCGCGGCTTGGCTGAAGGACACAGGTCGCTGAGAAGCCAGGCGTCCTCGCGACGAACACGCCCGGCCTGTTAAGTAGTGGCAAGCGGGGAATCGAGCCGGGCCTTTGCGAGCATTCGCGGCAAAGCCTAGACTGTCCCCCACCATGAAACTCATCGATTCCCTCGTCACCCAGGCGGCCGGCATCGCCGCGGTACGACGCGACCTGCATGCCCATCCCGAGTTGTGTTTCCAGGAGGTGCGCACGGCCGACGTGGTCGCCGCCAAGCTCACCGAATGGGGCATCCCGATCCATCGCGGGCTTGGCACCACCGGGGTCGTCGGCATCGTCAAGAACGGCACCAGCGGCCGTGCCATCGGCCTGCGTGCCGACATGGACGCACTGCCCGTGACGGAGCTCAACACCTTCGAACATGCCAGCAAGCACCACGGCAAGATGCACGCCTGCGGCCACGACGGCCACACCGCGATGCTGCTCGCGGCCGCGCAGCACCTGGCGAAGAATCGCAATTTCGACGGCACCGTCTACCTGATCTTCCAGCCGGCGGAAGAGGGCGGCGGCGGCGCGCGCGAGATGATCAAGGAGGGGCTGTTCGAGCAGTTCCCGATGGAGGCCGTGTTCGGCATGCACAACTGGCCCGGCATGAAGGCCGGCCAGTTCGCCGTGAGCCCCGGCCCGTGCATGGCGTCGAGCAACGAGTTCCGCATCGTCATCCGCGGCAAGGGCGGCCATGCGGCGCTGCCGCACACCGGCATCGACCCGGTGCCGATCGGCTGCGAGATGGTGCAGGCCTTCCAGACCATCCTCACGCGCAACAAGAAGCCGACCGACGCGGGCGTCATCTCGGTCACGATGTTCCATGCCGGCGAGGCGGTCAACGTGATCCCGAACAACGTCGAAATGCGCGGCACGGTGCGCACCTTCATGCTGGAGGTGCTGGACCTGATCGAATCGCGCATGAAGCAGATCGCCGAAGGCTTGTGCGCGGTGCACAACGCGGAATGCGAGTTCGAGTTCGTGCGCAACTACCCGCCCACCATCAACACCCCCGACGAAGCCAACTTCGCGCGCCGCGTGATGGCCGGCATCGTCGGCGAGGAGAACGTGCTGCCGCAGGACCCGGCCATGACCGCCGAGGACTTCTCTTTCATGCTGCAAGCCAAGCCGGGCGCCTATGCCTTCATCGGCAACGGCGACGGCGCGCACCGGGACCTGCACCACGGTGGCGGACCCTGCACGTTGCACAACGCGAGCTATGACTTCAACGACGAGTTGATTCCGCTGGGGGCGACCTGCTGGGTGAGCCTGGCCGAGCAGTTCCTGAAGCCTGGTGGTGCAACGGTATGAGCGCCTCGGGGGGCAGCGAGGACACGCAGTGCCGAGCGTGGGGGCGCGGGACATGATCGGCGTTGTCGAGGCTTTCTCGCCCACCTACGCCGAAGCCCGCCGCAAGTTCCTCCAGGGCTGCGTGACCGCCGGCCTCAGGGTCGACACGCATCCGCACCCACTCAAGGGCCGCGAGGGTGAAGACCTGGCGATGGATGTCGCGCTCGATGGCGCGGCCGATGCGGCGCTGCTGTTGATCGTCACCAGCGCATGCCATGGCGTCGAGGGCTATTGCGGCAGCGGCGTCCAATCCTTCGCGCTCCACGATGCCGAATGGCGCGACAAGGCGCATGCGGCCGGTGTCGCGGTGCTGTATGTCCATGCGCTGAACCCGCATGGCTTTTCGCACCGTCGCCGCGTGACGCAGGAGAACGTCGACTTGAATCGGAACTTCGTCGACTTCGCGCAGCCGGTGCCGGTCAACACCGCCTACGACAAGTTGCACAAGCTCCTCCTGCCCAAGGAGTGGCCGCCCGCGCCCACCAACCAAGCCGAGATCGGGGCATGGATCGAGAAGCACGGCCTGGCGGCCTACCAGCTTGCCATCACCGGCGGGCAGTACCAGCACGACGACGGCCTGTTCTTTGGCGGCAAGGCGCCGACCTGGAGCAACACCACATTTCGCAAGGTGCTGAGGACCTGCGGCCAGTCGGCGCAGCGCCTGGCCTGGATCGACCTGCACACGGGCCTGGGGCCGAACGGCATCGGTGAGCGCATCTTCGCCTGCCGCGACGACAAGGCCGCCTATGCCCGTGCCAACGCCTGGTGGGGCAGCGAGACGGCGCCGGTCACGTCGATCTACGACGGCTCGTCGACATCGGCCTTGCTGACCGGGCTCATGATGAACGCGGTCTACGAGGAATGTCCGCAGGCGGAGTTCACCGCCATCGCGCTGGAATACGGCACGCAACCGCTGCTCGAAGTGATGGGAGCCTTGCGCGCCGACCATTGGCTGCACGCGCATCCCGGTGCCGCACCCGAAGTGGCCGACACGATCCACGCGCAGATGATGGACGCGTTCTACACGGACACCGATGCGTGGAAGGGGCAGATCATCAGCCAGGCGCGGCAGGCGATGTTCCAGGCGGTGAATGGGCTGACGGCCTGATTTCCTGACCTGATTGGCTGCCCAACCCCACTGCCATCACCTGGCACGTACAAATCACTAGACTCGGCCGATGCTCACTGCCCCGGCGACCCCTGAAAAAACGACCGTGCTCGGCGCCTGCCCGCACGACTGCCCCGACACCTGCGCGCTGGTCACCACCGTGCAGGACGGCATCGCCGTCAAGCTGCAAGGCAACCCGAACCACCCGCACACCGCGGGCGTCCTGTGCACCAAGGTCTCGCGCTACATCGAGCGCACCGAACACGCCGAACGCTTGACGACCCCTTTGCGCCGCTCAGGCCCAAAGGGGTCCGGCCAGTTCACCCCGGTGACATGGGATGTGGCGCTGGACGCCATCGCCGCGCGACTGAAAGTGGTGAAACATCCGGAAACTATCTTGCCCTACAGCTATGCCGGAACCATGGGTCTGGTGCAGGGCGAATCGATGGACCGTCGCTTCTTCAACAAGCTCGGCGCGTCGCAACTCGACCGCACCATCTGCTCCACCGCGGGTGCTGAAGCCTTGAGTTTCACCTTGGGCGGCAAGGTCGGAATGCGGGTCGAATTCTTTGCCGAGTCGAAGCTGATCCTGATCTGGGGCAGCAACTCGATCGGCAGCAACCTGCACTTCTGGCGCCATGCGCAGGCCGCCAGGCGCAATGGAGCGCGCCTGGTCTGCATCGACCCGCGCAAGACCGAAACCGCCGACAAGTGCGACGAGCACATCGCCTTGCTACCGGGCACCGACGCCGCGCTGGCGCTGGCGCTGATGCACGAATTGATCGTGCACGACTGGCTCGACCACGACTACATCGACAAGCACACGCTGGGCTGGGATCGCCTGCGGGAGCGCGCCTTGCAATGGCCCCCGTCGCGTGCCGCACAGGTCTGCGGCGTACCCGAGGCGCAGATCGTCGCGCTGGCGCAGGCCTACGGCACGACCCTGCCAGCCGCGATCCGCATGAACTACGGCATGCAGCGCGTGCGCGGCGGCGGCAATGCGGCGCGCGCCATTGCCTGTCTGCCGGCGTTGACCGGTGCATGGCGCCATCGCGCGGGCGGTGTGCTGCTGAGTTCGTCGGGCCTGTACCCGATCGATCGCGCGGCACTGCAACGCCCCGACCTTCTGGCCGGCCGCACGCCGCGCACCATCAACATGACCACCATCGGCGACGCCTTGAACGACACGGTGCGTCCGGTCGATGTCCTCATCGTCTACAACAGCAACCCCGTCGCCATCGCGCCGGACTCCAGCAAGGTGGTCGCCGGCTTTGCGCGCGAGGACCTGTTCACGGTGGTCATGGAGCAGTTCCAGACCGACACCGCCGACTACGCCGACTACGTGCTGCCCGCCACCACGCAGCTGGAGCATTGGGACATCCACACCAGCTATGGCCACACCGACGTGCTGCTCAATCGCCCGGCCATCGCCCCGCGCGGCGAGGCGCGCAGCAACGCCTGGGTCTTCCGCGAACTGGCGCGGCGCATGGGCTTCACCGAACCATGCTTCTCGGACGACGATGAAACGATCTGCCGCCAGGCCTTTGCAGCCGGCGTGATCGACTTCGACGAACTGGAAGCGCAGGGCTTCACGACCCTGCGGCTGCCCGATGCGCCCTATGCCGAGGGCAACTTCCCCACGCCCTCGGGCCGGTGCGAATTCTTCAGCGCGCGCCTGGCCGCCATGGGCCAGGACGGCCTGCCCGACCACGTGCCCAACTACGAGCCCGCCGGCAGTTCGCCCGACTACCCGCTGGCCATGATCTCCCCGCCGGCGCGCAACTTCCTCAACTCCAGTTTCGTCAACGTGCGCAGCCTGCGTGCGATCGAGGGCGAGCCGCTGCTCGAGATCCATGCCGACGACGCCGCCGCGCGTGGCATCGATGACGGCGCGATCGTGCGCGTCTTCAACGCGCGCGGCGAATACCGCTGCCGCGCCGAGGTCTCGCGTCGCGCGCGTGCCGGTGTGGTGCACGGCTTGGGCATCTGGTGGCGCAAGCTCGGCCTGGACGGCACCAACGTCAACCAGCTCACCAGCCAGCGCCTCACCGACATCGGCCGCGGCCCGACCTTCTACGATTGCCTGGTGCAGGTCGAGCGCGACGGCGGGCCTTCCGCCGCATCATGACGCGCCGCCGCAAGGCCGCATGGCTGCTGCTGGCCGTGGCCGCCGGCACCCTGGCATCACTCGCGGGTTGCAGCAACCTGGGCTATTACTGGCAGTCGGCCAGCGGCCACCTCGACCTGATGCGCGCGGCCAGGCCGGTGCCGCAATGGCTGGCCGACCCGAGCACCTCCGCCGCGCTGCGCGACAAGCTGGCGCTCACGCAGCGCATGCGGCGCTTTGCCGTGACGGAGCTCGCGCTGCCGGACAACGCCAGCTACACCGGGTACGCCGACCTGCATCGCGCCGCGGCCGTCTGGAACGTGGTCGCCGCGCCGCCGTATTCGCTCAAGCTCAAGACCTGGTGTTTCCCCGTGGCGGGCTGCGTCGGCTACCGGGGTTACTACATGGAAGCCGATGCTTTGGCGGAGGCCGCAACGCAACGTGCCGAAGGCCTCGAGGCCGGTGTGTACCCGGTCCCGGCCTACTCGACGCTGGGCTGGCTCGACTGGGCCGGCGGCGACCCGCTGCTGTCCACCTTCATCGGCTACCCCGAAGGCGAACTGGCCCGCCTGATGTTTCACGAACTGGCCCACCAGGTCCTCTACGTGCCGGGCGACACCGCCTTCAACGAGTCCTACGCCACCGCGGTGGAGCGCATCGGCGGCGCGCGCTGGCTCGCCACCCAGGCCAGCGACGCGGCGCGTGCCGAGTACGCGCAGTTCGACCAGCGCCGCCAGCAGTTTCGCCAGCTTGCCCTTGAAACTCGCCGCCGCCTGGAGGCCATCTATGACACCGGTGAAGCCAGCAACGACGTGACCCGCGACTGGCCTAGGGTGGACGCGCAAAAGCAGGCGGCACTGGAAGAGTTTCGCGCGCGTTACGCCGGTTTGCGTGCGGGTTGGAGTGGCCCGCAGCAAGGCGCTTACGATCGCTGGGTTGCGCGCGCGAATAATGCGATGTTCGGCGCGCAGGCGGTTTACGATGACCTGGTGCCGGCCTTCGAGGCGTTGTACGAACGCGAGGGCCGCGACTGGCAGCGATTCCATGCGGCTGCCGCGAAGCTTGCCAAGCTGCCCAAGAACCAACGCGAGGAGGCCCTGAAAAACATGACTTACGAGAACGGAAAGCCCGGTGTCTGAGATCCACATTGAACGCAATCACACCTTGGGCATCGAGCGTGCGCGCGAAGTCGCGCGGGGCTGGCTCACGAAGGTCGAGAGCGAATACGGCATGGACTGCAAGTATTCCGAAGGCTGGGTCAGCGACACCGCCAAGTTCTCGCGTCCCGGGGCGGATGGCACGCTGAGGGTGACCGAGGACAACTTCTCCCTGCGCATGACGCTGGGCTTCCTGATGGAGTCCTACACCCGGCAGATCGAGGAGCAGATCACGCGCAACCTCGACGAACTGCTCGGCGACGCGGACAAATCGGGCTGAAGAAGGGGCGAATCTTTCTACTGCGGCCACCGATCTCGGGTCTGCGGTCCTCACCGCACGAGAGTGCGGTTCCGGTCCTCAACCCGACCTCGGCGCCCTCGCTACGAAATCTTCACCCCTCCTTCCCAGGGGTTGCGGCCGCCGAGCCCGGCTCCTGCCGGCCCGTCGTCACGCCGCGGCAGAGTAGCCGCCCTCGGAGGACGCGGCCGCCTGCATGCGATGGTGCCGCCGGAACTTGGACGGCGGCATGCTTTTCTGCATCAGGAACTGGCGGTTGAAGTTCGACAGGTTGTTGAACCCGACGTCCAGGCACACGTCCAGCACCGGCCGCTCGCTGTGCGCCAGGAGTTCGCAGGCGCGGCTGATCCGCAGCTCGTTCACATAGCGCACGAATGACTGGCCGGTGTGCTTGCGAAAGGCCCGCGAGAACGCGCTCGGGCTGCGCCCCACAAGGCCGGCGAGCACCGGCTCGCGCAGTTCGGTATGCAGGTTCTGTCCGATGTGCGCCAGCACGTGGTTGATCGCATGCGACATGAAGGATCGCGCCTCCGGCTTGTAGTTGGCACTGGCAAGGCGGCGGCGCTGGGTGTCGGCGAAAAGCAGCTCGAACAGCGACAACAGCAGCGCCACCCGGCGCAGCCCGGTCGCCCCAACCAGTTCTTCCATGATCGGCTTGGCCGACGTCGCGGTCGACGTGCTAAACACCAGCCCGGCGTTGGCCTCGCCGAGCAGCGGAGCCAGTTTGCGGAACTCCGGAAAGGTGCGCACCATGCCGTCGGCCAGCGACGCGCCAAACTGCACCATGATGCCGCGCTGGTCAGCCGCACCATCCGCCGGCAGGTCGCCGATCCAGTTGTGCGGCAGGTCCGGCCCCATCATCACAAGGTGACCCGGTTCGAAGCGCCCGATATGGTCGCCGACGAAGTACACCCCCTCGGTTTCCAGGATCAGGTGGATCTCGAATTCCGGATGAAAGTGCCAGCGTGCGGCTGGGCTCGGGTAGCTCACCACCCTCGCGGTGAAAGACTCGTCCCGCGACAAATTAACGACTTCTCTATCTGGCAGCATGCCAATGCCCTCCCTAAGTGCCTCCGCGTGCGAGCGCGGTTTCAACGCACTGTAGGGATGAGTGCCAAAGGTCACAAGCTGCACGCCACTAGGTGTTTCCCCTTGTGCGTACTTTAGGTTTACACGATGCCGGGCTGGCGCACATGCACACTCTCGGCCATGCAAGACACTGGCATTCCGCCCCTCTGCACGCCGGCCGCCGGACCCTTGTCGGGATTGCGCGTGGTCGAGCTGGGGCAACTCATCGCCGGGCCGTTCGCCGCCCGCACGCTGGCCGACTTCGGAGCCGAGGTCGTCAAGATCGAGCCGCCCGGCGCCGGCGATCCCTTGCGCCAGTGGCGCATGCTGAAAGACGGCACTTCCGTCTGGTGGCAGGCGCAGTCGCGCAACAAGCGCTCGCTGGCGCTGGATCTGCGTGAGCCGGAGGCGCAAGCCATCGTGCGGCAACTCGCGACCGAGGCCGATGTGCTGATCGAGAACTTCAGGCCGGGCGCAATGGAGGGCTGGGGCCTGGGCCCGGAAGCGCTGCTTGCGCTGAACCCGTCGCTGGTCATGCTGCGCATCAGTGGCTACGGCCAGACCGGGCCCTACCGCGACCGACCCGGTTTCGGCGTGGTGGCCGAAGCCATGGGTGGTTTGCGTCATCTGACGGGCGAGCCAGGCCGGGTGCCGGTGCGCGTGGGCGTGTCGATCGGCGATACGCTGGCCTCGCTGCACGGCGTGATCGGCGTGCTGCTGGCGTTGCACCATCGCCACACCACGGCGAGCGCGGCGATGCCGAAGGGCCAGGGCCAGGTCATCGACGTGGCGCTTTACGAGGCGGTGTTCAATTGCATGGAAAGCCTGCTGCCCGAATACAGCGCGTTCGGCGCGGTGCGCGAGGCGGCCGGCAGCGCACTACCGGGCATCGCGCCGAGCAACGCCTACCGCTGCCGCGACGGCTATGCCATCGTGGCCGGCAACGGGGACAGCATCTTCCGCCGCCTCATGCAGTGCATCGGCCGCGCCGACCTCGCGGCCGATCCGACGCTCGCCAGCAACGCCGGCCGCGTGGCGCAGGTGCAGATGATCGATGCGGCCATCGGTGACTGGGCGGCTTCGCGAACCGTTTCCGAGGTGCTGGCCGCGCTCGAGGCTGCGCATGTACCGGCGGGCCGCATCTACACGGTGGCCGACATCGCAGCCGATCCGCACTACGCCGCGCGCGGCATGCTGCAGCAGACGCCCCAGGCGGACGGCAGCACGCTTGCGCTGCCGGGCTTCGTGCCCAAGTTGTCGGTGACGCCCGCGACCTATCGGCGCGCGGCGCCGGCCTTGGGCGAAGACTCCGATGCCGTGCTGCGCGAGATGGGATTGAAGGACGAACAGATCGCGAACCTGCGGTCGCGCGGCATCGTGGCGTAAGCCGACGGGAGTTCGCGTTGCCCTTCAGCGAAGCGACTCGATCAGGTCAATGTAGCCCTGCTTGGCATCGTCGGCGCTCATGCCCTTGCGTGCGGTCCATGCGTCCCACTTGGCGCGGGCCACGAAGTCGCTGAAGGCCGGCTTCTTCTCGACGTTGTCGCCGGCGGAGGCTTGCTTGTACAGGCCGTAGATCTTCAACAAGGTCGGGTTGTCCGGGCGTTCGGAGAGCAGTTTGGAATTGGCGTGGGCAGCTTCGAAGCGGGTCTGGAGATCGGTCATGCGGCGCATTGTCTCAGCAGGCAGTGACGCCTTCTGGAGTCAGGCGGAGGGATCCGGGATCGGGCAGCCGAACGCCGAGGAGACTTCTGCAATAGTCGCAAAAGAGTTCCCTTGGCTTTTTCCTTGTCTTCTCGTCGCGTTCGGCGCGGAACCTTCGCATCCTCTACGTCCGGCTGTCCGCTCCCGCATGTCCAGCGAGCCGTTGAACTTCAGTCCTCGAGCCCGGCGCGCGCCAACTCCACTTCCAGCCGCTCGCGTGCGTCGATGGGCTGGATCGCCGCCGCTTGCTCGTAGAGCCGGGTGGCTTCGGGCAGCAGGTTGTCGCCTTGCAGCATCAGCAGCCCGCGCGCGTACTCCATGAGCCCGAGGGCGGAGCCGGGATGCAGTTCGAGGCCGCGCTCGAACAGTCGCATTGCTGCGTCGGCGCGCACGCCGTACGTCATGCGGGCGACGAGCGGGCCGACCTTGTCGATGACCTCCGCATGGAAGACGCCCAACTGGATGTGCGCATCGGCATGGTCAGGCTGCAGTTCGATGACACGCTCCAGCATGTGCTTGACCTTGCTGCCGAGGCCTTGCGCCAGGGCCCTTGCGACGCTGATGCCCTGGCTGTAGTTGCCGAGCGCGTAGGACTGCCAATAGAGCGCATGGCAGTTGTCGGGCTCCTGCGCCAACTGTGCCGCCGCGCGATCGGCGACTTCGCGGAACAGCGCCAGCCGGGTGCCTTCGCGCGGCTCGACGTAGTTGGCGTAGATGGCAGTGGCCTGGTTGGCCAGCGCATGCCCTTCCACGCCCTGCGCCAGGCCCAGCGCGACCGCCCGCTCGAACTCACCACTGTGGTACAGCGCCCAGCCTTCGGCCAACGGCCCTGGCGGGGGCGGCGGCAGGCCTTGGCCGGCGTGCAGCCGGGTCCAATGCAAGTGCAGGTTGCCGGCGTCGAAGCGCGCGACATCGCTGTAGGGCAACGGCGCCCACGGGCGCGCCGAGGGTCCTGCGGGCGTCAACAGCGACTGGGCTCGGGTGTTGGCGGGAGGAGTGGTCAAGCTGTCAAGGCCTCGTCTTCGTCTTCGTCGGTGGCATAGGCATCACTCAATGTCAGAAGATAGCTGCGCTGCACAGGCGCCAGGTAGGGCGCCAGCAGGTGCAGCGTATGCAGGGCACCGCGCAGCAAGGCAGCCTGGGCGTGCGCCGGCTCCAGCGCCTGGCGCGGATTGCGCACGTACTCGTAGCTGAGCCAGTAGGTCAGCACCACGACCATGCTTCGCGACAACGCTTCCACTTCGCGCAGGTCGATCTCCAGGTGGCCGGCGCGCGCCATGCCGGCGAGCAGCGCGCGGATGGCGCGGGCCTTCTTGTCCAGCACGAGCTGGAAGCGCGTCTCCAGCAGGCGGTTCTTGCTCAGCAGGTCGTTCAGGTCGCGGTACAGGAAACGATGGCGCCAGATCAGCTCGAACAGGCTGTGCATGAAGAACCACGCGTCCTCCACGTCGTTCACGCCCTCGCTGGCTTGCAGCAGTTCGTCCAGCTCCAACTCGTAGTCCTCGTACAAGCGGTTGATCAGCGCGTCCTTGGCCGGGTAGTGGTAGTAGAGGTTGCCGGGGCTGATGCCGAGTTCGGCCGCGACGAGCGTGGTCGACACGTTCGGTTCGCCGAAGCGGTTGAACAGGTCGAGCGCCGCCTCCAGGATGCGTTGCGCAGTGCGGCGTGGCGCCTTCTTGGCCATGTCGTAGCCCCGGTTTTTTGACTCTGCGGCGACTCTAGCGCAAACCGCGTCGCATGCGGCACGGGCTGGCGCAGGAATCGTCGATGCGCCCGCCCGCGGGTCGGCGATCAGCGATCTGCAGGACCGCTGCGCTTGATGCGCCGGCTCAAGACTTTCTTGGTCGCCACTGTCGATCGGGTGGCCGTGGCCTTGAGGCTGGCCAGTTCGGCCTCGAGTTCGGCCACGCGCGCGCGCAGGGCTGTCAGTTCGGCGGCCGAGGGCATGCCGAGATTGTCGAGTGCGCGGGCCACGCGGTCCTCGAAGATGTTCTCCAGCTTGCCCCACTGGCCGACTGCCTTGGCGCCGAATTCGGTGGCAAGACCGGCCATGCGGGTTTGCGCCTGAGCGAGCGTCTCCTCCGCCGCCTGCTGGGTCTTCTTTTGCAGGCCTGCGCCGTCCTTCACCAGCGCCTCGAACGCCTTGGCGCCTTCCTGCTGGGCCTTGGCGAAGGCACCGAGGCCAGCCAGCCAGATCTGCTGGGCGGAGTCCTTGATGCGATCGGCTGCTTTGTCGTCGTCTTTGGGTGTCGCCATTTGTCCAATTTCCTTCAGGGCGGTTGTTGCAAGACTCATCACGCGCGGACCCGCCTTGGAGGGTGGGCCAATGGCATCGTACGCACGCAGCGGTTTCGCAGAATGGGGTCGATTGTGCTTGCGCAGTCTTGCCCAAGGCGACTCCCCAGCGAAGTACCGTCGCAGGAACTGAAACTATTGTGTTCGCGACACCAGCCATCGGCGGCGATGTGTCGCGAGCAAGCGTGTTCCGCGCAGGGATAATCGCCTGCTCAGCGGCTGAGAGGCGGCCGGTTTCAATTTCTTGCACCCGGGGTATCACATGATTCTGGTTACCGGCGGCGCCGGCTTCATCGGCGCCAATTTCGTTCTCGACTGGGTCGCGCAGGGCAGCGAACCCGTCATCAATCTGGACAAGCTGACCTATGCCGGCAACCCCGAGACGCTGGCCTCGCTCGCGGGCAATCCGCTGCATGTCTTCGTGCAAGGCGACATCGGCGACAGCGCACTGGTCGACAAGCTGCTGGCCGAGCACAAGCCGCGCGCCGTCGTGAACTTCGCGGCCGAGTCGCATGTGGACCGCTCGATCCACGGGCCCGAGGATTTCGTGGAGACCAACGTGCTCGGCACCTTCCGCCTGCTCGAATCGGTGCGCGGTTATTGGTCGGCATTGCCGGCGGAGCAGCAGGCGGCGTTCCGCTTCCTGCATGTGTCCACCGACGAGGTCTACGGATCGCTGTCCGCCACCGACCCGGCCTTCACCGAAGACAACAAGTACGAGCCCAACAGCCCCTACTCCGCCAGCAAGGCCGCCAGCGACCACCTGGTGCGCGCCTGGCACCACACCTACAAGCTGCCGGTGGTCACCACCAACTGCTCCAACAACTACGGCCCGTTCCATTTCCCGGAAAAGCTCATCCCGCTCATGATCGTCAACGCGCTCGCCGGCAAGCCGCTGCCGGTGTACGGCGACGGCATGCAGGTGCGCGACTGGCTTTACGTCAAGGACCATTGCAGCGCCATCCGCCGCGTGCTCGAGGCGGGCCGGCTGGGCGAGACCTACAACGTCGGCGGCTGGAACGAGAAGCCCAACATCGAGATCGTCAACACGGTCTGCGCGCTGCTCGACGAACTGCAGCCCCGTGCGGACGGCAAGCCCTACGCGGCGCAGATCAGCTACGTCACGGATCGTCCCGGCCACGACCGCCGCTACGCGATCGATGCGCGCAAGCTTGAGCGCGAACTCGGCTGGAAGCCTGCGGAGACTTTCGACACGGGCATCCGCAAGACCGTCGAGTGGTACCTGGCCAATGGCGAGTGGGTGCGCAACGTGCAAAGCGGCGCCTACCGCGAGTGGGTGCAGAAGCAGTACGACACCAAGGCATCGGCATGAAGATATTGCTGCTGGGCAAGGGCGGGCAGGTGGGCTGGGAATTGCAGCGCAGCCTGGCACCCCTTGGCGGACTGGTGGCCCTGGATTTCGACAGTACCGATTTCCACGCCGACTTCAGCCGACCCGACGAACTCGCCGAGACGGTGCGCAAGGTGCGTCCCGACGTCATCGTCAATGCCGCCGCGCACACCGCAGTCGACAAGGCCGAGGGCGAACCCGAACTCGCGCGCAAGCTCAACGCGACCTCACCCGGCGTGGTGGCCGAGGCGGCGCAGCAGATTGGCGCGCTGATGGTCCACTTCTCCACCGACTATGTCTTTGATGGCAGCGGTACCGCGCCCTGGCGCGAGGACAGCGCCACCGGCCCGCTGAGCATCTACGGCAAGACCAAGCTTGAAGGCGAGGAACTTGTGGCACGGCACTGCAGCCGGCACCTGATCTTTCGCACGAGCTGGGTCTATGCCGCGCGCGGTGGCAATTTCGCCAAGACCATGCTGCGGCTCGCAAAGGAACGCGACCGCCTCACCGTCATCGACGACCAGGTCGGCGCGCCGACCGGTGCCGAACTGCTGGCCGACGTCACGGCGCACGCCATCCGGGATACCGTGCGCGACGCATCCAAGTCCGGCCTCTATCACGTGGTGGCCGGCGGCGAGACGAGCTGGAATGGCTATGCGCGCTTCGTGCTGGCGCAGGCCCTGGCCGCAGGCGTCGAGTTGAAGGCGTCGCCCGGCACGGTCGACCCCGTGCCGACCAGCGCCTTCCCGACGCCAGCCACGCGGCCGCACAACTCACGGCTGGACACGGGCAAGTTCCGATCCGCCTTCGGGCTCGACCTGCCGCAGTGGCAGGCGGGCGTGGCGCGCATGCTGCGCGAGGCACTTTGAACCTGGGACAAAGCGAAAAAAACCATGACAACAAGAACGAAGCGCAAGGGCATCATCCTCGCCGGCGGCTCCGGCACCCGCCTGCATCCGGCCACGCTGGCCATGAGCAAGCAACTATTGCCTGTGTACGACAAGCCGATGATCTACTACCCCCTGAGCACGCTCATGCTCGGCGGCATGCGGGACATCCTCATCATCAGCACCCCGCAGGACACGCCCCGCTTCCAGCAGCTGCTGGGCGATGGCAGCCAGTGGGGCATCAACCTGCAGTACGCAGTGCAGCCCAGCCCCGACGGTCTGGCGCAAGCCTTCATCATCGGCGACAAGTTCCTGGGCGATGCCCCCAACGCGCTGGTGCTGGGCGACAACATCTTCTACGGCCATGACCTTGGGAACCTGCTGGCCGATGCCGACGCCAAGGACGCCGGCGCCACGGTGTTCGCCTACCACGTGCAGGATCCCGAACGCTACGGCGTGGTCGCCTTCGATGCCAATGGCAAGGCCAGCAGCATCGAGGAAAAGCCGCTGCAGCCCAAGAGCAACTATGCGGTGACGGGCCTGTACTTCTACGACAACCAGGTCGTCGACATCGCCAAGGCCGTGAAGCCGAGCGCGCGCGGCGAACTGGAGATCACGGCCGTCAACCAGGCCTACCTCGACCTGCAGCAACTCAATGTGCAGATCATGCAGCGCGGCTACGCATGGCTTGACACCGGCACTCATGACAGCCTGCTGGAGGCCGGGCAATTCATCGCGACGCTGGAGCACCGGCAAGGGCTCAAGATCGCCTGCCCGGAAGAGATCGCCTGGCGCCACGGCTTCATCGACAGCGAGCAACTCGCCAAGCTCGCTGGCCCGCTGGAGAAGAGCGGCTACGGCAAGTACCTGAAGCACCTGCTGAACGACGAGGTTCGCTCGTGAAAGTCACGCCTACCGCGATCCCGGAAGTCCTCGTCATCGAACCGAAGGTTTTCGGCGACGAGCGCGGCTTCTTCTACGAGAGCTTCAACCAGAAGGCCTTCGACGAGGCCGTGGGGCAACATGTCGAGTTCGTGCAGGACAACCATTCGCGATCGGCAAAAGGGGTGCTGCGAGGGTTGCACTACCAGATCCAGCAAGCGCAGGGAAAGCTGGTGCGCTGCGTGCGCGGGGCGGTGTTCGACGTGGCGGTGGATATTCGCAAGTCGTCACCGACCTTTGGCAATTGGGTGGGGGAGGAATTGAGCGAGACCAACCACAAGCAGATGTGGGTGCCCGTGGGATTTGCGCATGGATTCCTGGTGTTGAGCGATTCGGCGGAGTTCCTGTACAAGACGACGGATTTCTATGCGCCCCTATTCGAGCGGGCCATACGATGGGACGATGATCGGATTGATGTCCAGTGGCCGCAATTGGACGTCGAGCTCAAACTCTCCGCCAAGGATATGGACGCTGCGCAACTGGATGCCGCACCGATTTTTGACTGATACTGCGTGCCGGGCGTGCTTCACCGCCCTAATTTCGAGCTGAGGAGAAAGATGACGGATGCGACTGGCTTCGAGGCAGATCTGCGCGGTCGCAGGGTATTTGTCACCGGCCATACAGGCTTCACCGGCGGATGGGCTTGTCTCTGGTTGAAGGTGCTGGGCGCAACGGTCGCGGGCTATTCGCTGGCGCCCGAGACCACGCCATCGTTGTTTGCCGCCGCTGGGATAGGGTCGGAAATCACTGGAACGATCGGCGACATATGCGAATACGAGCCGCTTCTCGCCGCAATGAAATCGTTCGAGCCCGAACTGGTTCTTCATCTGGCTGCGCAACCGTTGGTGCGCCGCTCATACCGAGAACCGCTCTTGACCTTCAACGTCAATGCACAGGGGACGGCCCATGTACTCGAAGCGGCGCGCTCGACGCCTGGCGTGCGCGGCGTCGTGTGCGTGACGACCGACAAGGTCTACCTCAACAAGGAATGGCCCTGGCCCTACCGTGAGAACGATCCGCTCGGAGGCAAGGACCCTTACAGCGCATCCAAGGCAGCGGCCGAGATGGTGATCCAGAGTTATGCGGCGTCCTACCCGTTCGCTGAGGGCAAGGGGCCTGCGATTGCCATCGCACGAGGTGGGAACATCGTCGGTGGGGGCGATTGGTCAGAGGACCGCCTTGTGCCCGACTTCGTCCGCAGCGTGGTCGACGACCGCTTGATGACGCTCCGCTATCCGGAAGCGACCCGTCCGTGGCAGCATGTTCTTGCGCTGGTGCACGGCTATCTCTTGCTCATGTCGAAATTGCTCGGCCCACGCGCCGGGGATTTTGCACGCGCGTGGAATCTGGGCCCCCAAGATCCGTTGCAGTATTCCGTGCGCGATGTCCTGGAACTCATGAGCGAAGAATGGAAGCGCCCAAGACTGGAGTTCATGAGCAACCCATTGCCGGAGGCGCGGGCGCTTGCGCTTGACAGTTCGCTCGCACGGAATCTGCTGGGCTGGCAACCGGCCTGGGACACCCGTCGCGTGATCCGCGAAACTTCAAGTTGGTATCGTGAGTACTACGCCGCGCCGCACGATGCGAAGGCAATCACGTTGCGCCAGATCGCGAAATGGCGCGAGGACATTGACGCGTGATCTATGTGATCGGCGGGCGCGGAAGACTGGGCCGGGCGATCGAGGCGTCCTGCCCTCGAGGTGAGGTCGTCGTTCTGGACCGCGCGACCTACCAGGATTGGTGGCGCGATGACGCCGGCGCTTCGATCACGCGTTTTTTTCGCAACGCCGAGCCCGGTTCGAGCGTGTTTGTCACCGCCGGCTTGCTGGATCCCGCCGTGTCGGAGGCTGAACACACGCGTGTCAATTTTCAGCTTCCCGCACACATCATCGAGAGTGCCTGCCAGCTCGGACTTCGGGTGATTACCTTTGGCACCGTGATGGAACGGCTCGTTGAACACCCTAATCCATACGTTGCCAGCAAAGCCGCACTCGGCCGTTTTGTTGCCGACCAGGCTGCGACGGGCCGACCGGTCACCCACCTGCAGATCCACACGCTTTACGGCGGAGGAGAGCCCGCGCCGTTCATGTTCCTCGGGCAACTCTATGGCGCGCTTCGTGAAGGTACCCCCTTTGAGATGTCACCCGGTCGCCAGCTGCGCGAGTACCACCATATCGACGATGATGTGGCCGCTTTGAGCGCGATGCTCAATGCGGGCGCAATCGGCGTGGTTCACCTGAGCCACGGAGAGCCATGCTCGCTGCGTGAGCTTGCGCAACACATCTTCGCGGCGCTCGGTCAACCTGAGCTTTTGCGATTGGGGGTGCGACCTGAGCCCGCGCAGGACAACTATTCGACAATACTATCCCGGTCACAAGGGAGTGAACAGGTCAGCTTTCGCCCGGCATTGGAAGGCGTCACTGACTTCTTGAGAGCACTCTTGTCGAGTTTTCACCGCGAACATGAACATCAGCAGCGACCTGCCTGATCGTCGACCGCTTGTGTCGATATCCATTCCCGTGCTCAACGAGGCCGGGAACATCCGAATCCTCTACGGGCGACTGACCGCACTTGCAGACCGCATGGCAGACAGGTGCGATCTGGAATTTGTCTTCACGGACAATCACTCTGACGATGAAACCTGGTCACTCCTTTCGGAGATTGCAGCTGGCGATCCGCGCGTCCGCGCCATCAGGTTCTCGCGCAATTTCGGATTTCAGAGCTCGATCCTCGCCAACTACCTGCACACCCGGGGCGACGCAGTGATGCAAATCGACGCGGATCTGCAAGATCCGCCAGAAATGCTCGAGCAATTCTTTGCGCTCTGGAGGCAAGGGAACCACGTTGTTTATGGCATTCGCCGCAAGCGGCCCGAAGGCATGCTGCTCAACCTCATTCGCAAGTGCGGGTATTGGGTCATCGACAAGGTCAGCGAACATCCGATCCCGCGGGACGTGGGGGACTTCCGGTTGGTCGATCGTGCGGTGATCAACGCCATCGCGAAGTTGCGAACGGCCAACCCGTACCTGCGCGGCATGATCGCCGGCCTGGGATTCAACCAGACCGGCATTGCCTACGATCGCGATGCCCGGACAATGGGCGAGAGCAAGTTCAATGTCTCGCGCCTCACGCAATTGGGGCTCACCGCGGTGTTCAATCACTCGACGGTGCCGCTCCGGATGTCGTCATTCTTGGGTATCGTCATCCTGCTTGGAAGCCTTGTCGGGGCCCTGTACTACGTGGCACTGCGCGTGATGCGCCCCGACCTGCCTCCGGGTTTCGTGAGTATCCAGCTCATGATCCTGTTCGGCATCGGACTCAACGCCTTCTTGCTGGGGATCATTGGCGAATACATTCTGAGAATCTATCGAATTCTCCGATCCGAGCCCATTGCAATCGTTGAGCAAAGTCTCAACCTGCAAGCAGGCGAGTTGAAGCTTTAGCAAACGAGAAAACGAGTAAATGAAAGCAGTCATCCTCGCAGGCGGACTTGGCACCCGAATAGCGGAAGAGTCAGACTCCAAGCCCAAGCCGATGGTGGAGGTCGGTGGTCGACCCCTTCTGTGGCACATCATGAAGATCTATGCGCATCACGGGATCAATGACTTCGTGATCTGCCTTGGCTACAAGGGCTATGTCATCAAGGAGTTCTTTTTCAACTACTACCGGCACATGTCGGATGTGCGTATTGACCTCCACACAGGCGATCACCAGATTCTCAACACTCATGCAGAGGACTGGCGGATCACCCTCGTCGACACCGGTGCTGAAACGATGACCGGTGGGCGACTGAAGCGCGCCGCGAAATATTTGGACAACGAGACGTTCTGCATGACCTATGGGGATGGCTTGTCAGACGTCGATATCGGGGCGGAACTGGCATTTCATCGTCAGCATGGGAAGCTCGCGACGGTACTTGCAGTGCAGCCTCCTGGGCGATTTGGCGTGTTGAACGTGGACGCTTCGCAGCATGTCACGAGCTTCGAGGAGAAGCCCAGCGATGAAATCGGCTGGATCAATGGTGGCTTCTTCGTTCTTGAGCCTGCTGCGATCGAATTCGTTGCGGACGACTCAACATCGTGGGAGCGCGCTCCCCTGATGAACCTCGCGTGTGAAGGTCAGCTAGCGGCATTTCAGCACGGTGGGTTCTGGCAACCTTGCGACACATTACGAGACAAGCGTGAGCTTGAGAGTCTCTGGACCCATGGAAAGGCGCCGTGGCGTGTCTGGAAATGACCGTGGGGCGAAGGGGCCCCATCACTCCCTGGTGAATTCCCCCGAGGTCGACGGCGCACCGGTGAAAATCGACTTTGACGACTACTCCGGCGACTATGAAAAACTCCTGCATGACAGCACGAAGCTCTATGTAGAGGATTCAGAGTACTTTGCGCGCTACAAAGTCGATTTGATCAGCCAGGCCCAGCATCGGTCGATCAAGCGGGTACTTGAATATGGTTGCGGAACCGGTCGCAATATCCGCTACCTGAGAGCGGCCTTCCCGGACGCAAAAATTGTTGGCACCGACGTTTCGGCTGAAAGTCTGCGAATTGCCGCCGCCGACAATCCCGACGCAGTGTTTGAAGTCGAACGTGAAGGGCTTGAGCTCGTCGAGTTCGATCTCATCTTCGTGGCGAGTGTGTTCCATCACATTCCACCAATCGAGCGGCAAGGGGTGATGCGAATTCTTGCCCAAAGACTCGCGCCGGGCGGCTCGATTGACATTTTCGAGCACAACCCCTTTAACCCTCTGACGCGGCGCATTGTAAACAATTGCCCATTTGACGCGGACGCGGTTTTGCTCAGGCCTTCCGAATTGCGTGCCCTGTTCCGAGGCGCCGCACTGGATTTGCGTCGACAGGCTTATTGCCTGTTCATCCCTCCACGGCTGTCTTGGCTATTGCCACTTGAGAAGTATATGGGTTGGCTTCCGCTGGGTGGACAATACTGGGTCAGCGCGGGTCGCGGTCAATGAAGCAACTCATGCGGTTCGCCGCCGTTGGCGTGCTTAACACCGCTGTTGGGTATGCAGTGATTTTCGGGTGCATGTACCTGCTCGGACTCAGCGCCGTTGTGAGCAATGTTCTCGGATTTGCGGTCGGACTTGTCATCTCGTACGTGATGAATCGGCGCTTTACGTTTCGCAGCGTCGCCTCAGCGCCGCGCGAAATGTTGCGCTTCGTGTTGATCTTCTTATTGGCTTATTTCTGCAATCTGGGTGTGCTTCTCTTGTTGATCAAGAGTGTTGGCATGCATGAGGGGATAGCGCAGGTACCTGCCGGGATCGTTTACTTCGGAATATCTTTCATTTTGAATAAGTACTACGTCTTCGCGCGGGTGGCGGCGGATCCGACTCGGCAGAAAGCTTGACGCGCTGGCTGGTCCAATGAGAACCGAGAAAACCAGTCCGATGATTTTCACGTGCCATGAGGCGATACCTGCATACCCGCTATTTGCGGCGCACGCGACTCTCCTGCAATTGAGCGCGTGCCTCGCCGCATGATCGAGAAGGCAACCCGCTCGGCAGTCCTCTGGGTGCTGTCGATTACCCTTGCGGCGCTTTTTTCCGCCTTTCAGATCCAATCGGCGTTGCATAGCGGATCGTTGTCCGTGCCTGTCTCCTATGACGACGTCGGATATTTCAATGACGCGCTTGCACGACTCGAAGTCTTGTACCTCGACGGCGGCAAGGCATTCTTGAAGCAATTTTGGACGAACCCTCCTCACGCGCCATTGCAGACCCTGCTGGCTCTTTTGGGGTTTGGCGTGTTCGGACCAGCGCCTTGGGCGGCCGACGCCATGAACGCGCTGCCATTGGCTATTGTCCTGCGTTTGTTTCTCGAGTTTGCGTGTCGGTCGTTGCCTTTGCCTGTAGCGGCGTTGGCGGGGACCGCCTTCCTCGGGTATCCGCTTCTTGGTCTGTTCGTACTCGAGTTTCGACCCGACATGATGTGCGCGTTGCTAACTTCCATCGGCGCGCTCATTGTGGTTGCAGATCCTCGTTGGCGAGAGGGGAGACGCGTCACCTTGGGTACGACAGTGGCTCTGTTCGTCGGCGCGCTCTTGGCGAAACCAACGTTGGCACCGGTGACCGTGGCGGTATTTGGCGCGGCCTTCTTTGCTGCTGTCACCCTCCATTCAAATTCGCGGACTGAGGCGAAGAAAATTGTCAGGATCGCTTTCGTGTGCGGAGCACTCGGAGTTTTGATCGTACTGCCCTACTACGTAGCGATCTTGCCGCACCTCATTGACTATATCTCGGTCAATGCGTTGGGAATTAATGCTCACTTATGGCGCGCAAACCTGTCTTGGTCGAATCACGCGCTCTATTACTTGACCGGCGCTGGCGGCTTGATTGCTATTGGCCGGGCGTGGCTTGTACTAGGCTGCACGATCATGATCTTGACATTGCCCCTCGCGATCCGCTTCCACCGGACAACGCTGGCTATTTTTCTCGTCGCTTTGATGGCGTATGCTGGCGTGACCGTGCCTGCAATGAAAAGTCCGTTTTTGGGCGTGATCGTGTCTGCTTTCTTGCTGTGCATCATTGCGATCCTGGTAGTGCAAATTCTGAAACGGCTTCCGCGGCAATTTCTCCTTGTTGCAGCACTCGGCCTGCTCACATTTTCGGCACTGACGTGGAGGCCGGTGGCCCTGATTCTCAACACCTTCGGCAGGCCTGCCACTGGTATGCAGGCAGAGCAGTACACTAGAATTTATTCACAGACGGCCGACGCACTCGCATCCATATCTGATCTCGGTCGCCGACAGCTCTATTTTCCAGTCATCGCACAGTATTTGAACCCCGACAATATCGAGTTTGAATTGCGACGTCGCAACTTCCCTGTGCCGACAATGCCGCGTGTTTATCATGACGGAGATATCTCTGCTCATCGAGATCTCATTTCGAAGTCTGATTTGGCGGTCCTGTTTTCAAACGAAACTACGCTGCCGAACCCTTGGCCTGCCAGCACAGGCGTTCGCAACGAGATTGGGTCGGCGTTGGCTGCGACAAACTCGTTCGAGCTCTTCGCAACCGTAGATGGCGGCCCTTTCGGTGGGCAGGTTCTCATTTTCAAGCGCAAAGGAACTTAGGAAGTCCAGACATCCAGGTTCGATTGCTTTGAATCCGGGAGTTTCTGATTGAGCCCGTCGACGAGCAAGGCCGCTGGGCCGCAGCGGTGCACGCTCAGTGCGCGCTAGCTGCCTTTAGTTCCTGCCCAGCCGCAGCGCGTCGATGCGGATCATGGCGCGTTCGCGCCAGTACTGAGAACGGCCGAGGTCAGCTCGCGCAGCCACTGCACGCGTCGCGGCGCAACTGGACCTCGAGCACCGCGACATCTGTGAGCGGTGCCGGCGGTACTGTGACGCGGCGGGCCTGCCGACGCCTTGAGGTACTTGATCCACCCGTGCGTTTTTGGCGGCACGCATTGAGGCGCAGGCGATGCGTTATCCAGATAGCGCTGTTTTCCAACCGAGTGAACACATCGCGTTCGGTATGACTACGTTCACCGGGCAAGGTGGGCAAGTCATGAATGCGCATCTCGTTGATTGGTCGAGGATGCGCAGGAGAAAATGAAGCTTGATATCGCTCTGTAATATTTCTTCGAACACGGCACGTTCCTGGCACATGATCCAGATGGCGGCCACGAAACTCCTGCGCCGTCAATCGACGCGTACCGGAAGGCGACGATGGCAGACTACACTGATATCCGGCCTGAGTGGCTTGATCTGAGCCGACGCCTAACGCCCTTTGTAGCGCCCGTGTGCGACCTAAAATGCTCAATTTTACGAGGAGACGACTCAATGAGAACAGAACCGATTCCGAAGCTGGAAGACTGTTGGTTTTACCATGTCATGGATTTGCCCGGCATCGGCACTGTCGATCATTTCGGAAGCTGGGACCTGCGAGGCAGATTCGACGAATACACAGGCAATGTATCGTTGAAAGGCAAATCACTCGTTGACGTGGGAACCGCTAGCGGATTTCTAACTTTCGAGGCCGAGAAGCGCGGTGCTATCGTCACGAGTTTCGACGTCCCCTCAGGAGATACTGTCAACGTAGATCCCGGTACAAACGCTGCCGCCAAGCGCGCAGAAATCCTAAAACTCCACAATAGTTACGATCTGGCGCACAAACTCTACCAATCCCAAGCTAAACGTGCCTTCGGCGATGCGTGCGAACTCTCGAAGCATGTCGCCCCGCACGACATTGTCCTGATCGCGCAAATGCTGGTTCACGTCCGCGACCCGCTTCTCGTTCTACAGGAAGCCTGCAAAGTGGCAAAAGAGAAGTTGATTGTCGTCGAGGGAAGCTTTGACCATCCAGAACCAATTGCGAAGTTTTACGGCGCGCAGTTTCCCGGCACAAATAGCTGGTGGCATTTGAGCAGCACGCTTTACCGCGACGCGCTGTCGCTGTTTGGTTTTACTGTCACGATGTCTGGTTACTCCACTTACCAATGCAATCATCCTGCCGCGCGTGGCATGCAACAAATATGGACTTTCGTTGCTGAGCGCTCTCAGCCAAGCGCGCCTCATCTATCAATCAACTAGCCGAGCACCACCGCATGTACCGTAGCAAGCAATGCAACGCATCCGAGTTGCACATATTTGGCACAGCTCTTTGATCTCAATCCGGCCTCACCCTGCTTGCTGAAACCGACGATGTGCTTGGTCTGTAAAGCTGGCTTCTTCTCATGTCCGCCATTTTCCAAGTTGACGGCCTCGACTTCGTTTTCGTCGTGGATGGGAGGGGCAAGTCACACGACGACAAGCTGCTGGTTCGGATCGGACACCTTCAGCGGACAGCTAAGACCAAGCCGAGGCTACCGAGTTTGCTTCAGACCACCACGTCCACTTCGCCCTGCAACTGCCGGAGCTGGGCCCATCTACGATAGAAATCGCCGTAGGCTCCCGCATCAGCTTCGGTAACAAGTGATTGGATGTTCTTGACCAACTCCTCCGCAAAGGGTTGCCAACGAAATCTGACGGCTTGCAATGCACCACGCTCGATCAGTTTGGTGCGCATCGCTGGCTCACGCACTCGTCGAAGAGCATTAGCCATCTCGGCAATCGATGTTCCGGAAATCATCAGGGCAGCGTCTCCGGCCACTTCTGCCAGCGATCCATGCGAAGTGCAGATGACAGGGCAGTGGGCTCCCATCGCTTCCGCGACAGGCAGGCCGAATCCTTCGTAGAGCGACGGGTAGACAAGGGCCGCCGCACCGCCGTAGGCCAAGGCGAGTTCGTCGTCATCGAGTCTGGCCTGGATGATCCTGGGCCGATCGGGGCTCAAGCCGGCATCGGGTGCAATTGGCTCACCGCCGACGCACAGCACGTCGAAGTCAGCGTTCATGCCCTGGATCGCGTCGAAGAAGAGGCTCGCGTTCTTGTAGTTGTTGGCTTGGACGCGAGAGCCCACGAATATGAAATAGGGCCTGTCCAGCCCCATGCGTCTTCGAAACTCGGCGATGGCACCTTCCTCTCGGGGCCTGAACACGGTCGGATCGATCCCGCAATAGGCGACCGATGTCTCGGCAGCGTCGAGTTCGGGATAGAAATGGAGCAGGTCCTTGCGCGTGTTGTTGGAAATGCACAGATGCCGCCGGGCGTGCAGGATGGCCAATTCCTTTTCGCGCCAGTCCCTGGCCGAAAGGTCGAATCCGAGCCGCTCTGGAATCATGTCGTAGACCAGCAGTAAGGACGGTGTTTCGGTTGGTGTGGTGTAGTAGGTCGAGGCGAAGGCCCGGGCACCGTAGTGACGGCAGACCTTTTCAAGCAATTGTGAATCGCCTGCGTTGTATCTGGACTTATAGCTTGGAAACGGAACGACTTCGACGCCATCGAGGTTGTCGTCGAAGCCACCTCTGTCCAGGAACACGATCGGCATGTCGAGCTTCTGCGCCAACAACGGAAGCACAGCTCGCCAGATGCGGGCGATACCTGACTGCGCAAGTTGGAAGAACACACCATCAATCACTAGCGCCATTGATATTTCCTCACGCGAGGTCGCGGCCGCGAGCGGCGGCGGCATGAGCGCGCAAAGCCCGTTGCGCCGCTGTGTAACGCCATTCCGGCGAGGCTAGTTCGGCTTCGCTGACGTCGACTGGCACGCTTGCCAACCTGCTCAATTCGTCCATGAAGTTTTCGTCCGACGACAGCAGCCAAGGCGAAAGAAGGTACCGACCGTGTCGCTTGGTGGCTTGCCGCGCCTCCACGATTCCGCGCGTGTTGGGCTGCGTCGACAAGCCCTCAGGGTTCACGAAGTAGACGACGTGAGGGTCGTTCACCTTGAAGAAAGTTTTTCCGGCCTTCGCGCAGCGCATCCAGAACTCATAGTCACCCGCTGACCGAAAAGTGGCGTCGAATAAGCCGACTTCGTCATGAACAGAGCTTCGCCACATCGGGGCGTTGTGTGGAGAGTTCGAGTGCATGAGGTTGTATGGCGTGACGACGGGGACCTGGCTCTTGAATCCGGCCGCTGCGCTTTTTGCGAAGGGTGCCATTCCCTCAAAAGAATAGTAGAAGTCTTGGTAAACGACGTCCACGAAAGGGAATTTTTCAAGGATCTCGGCTTGTCGCTCGAATGAGTCAACCCGACGAAGATCGTCCAAGTTGGTGTTAGTCAGATATTTGCCCTTCGACATCTGCACGCCGAGGTTCCAAGCCTCGTAGATACCAATTCTCGTCGCGGCCCGGTGATAAACGATATTTGGAAATCTCTCCATGTAGCGACTGATCGTTGCGCCTTCATTCTCTGGGGAGTCTGCATCGATGATGATCAGCTCGCAATGTGTTTCAAAAATGGTCTGCGACGTGATGTTCTCAAGGAATTGCTCAATGTAGTCGCCTCCGCGATAGAGGCTTGCAATGGCAGAAATAAGAATTCTTGGCTCACCTAGGTTTTTGTTCAGGCTTGCGTATCGCCTGGGTTCGAGGTGCGGGTAGTCGGTGCCAATCTCTTCGACTTTCTCCTGCCACGCCTTGACGCTGATGAGCTGATCCGTGCCCATCGATGTGATGATGGTTGGATCGTGGGTGGGCGGTTGCGCCGCTTCCATGAGCGCCTCGGTAGCGTGCTGGACAAACAGTTGCTGGACCAATTGGCTGCGGTTCAATTTTCGTCGACCCAGCATGTGGTCCCAATAAACGACCTCCGGAATAAGCGGGCTGCGGTCCAGCAGATATTCGTAAGCGAATTGGATAAAGCGGCCGTTCGACACATCTGGTAAGACGTTCGCGCGCTGCTGCACGCGCCGGGCTTCTTCCGAGCCTGCGATGGCCTCGACCATCACAGGAACGCTCATTCCATGGATGAGCACGGAATCGACCCAGTGGCGCCGCTCGTCCGGGCCCGGCACCCGCTCGAGAGCCAGGCGATAGAGATGCACCGCCACAGATTCGACTTCACTGGCACTGTGGGTTGTAGGAGGGTTCGGATGTGGGGCAGGAACAGGAGGCGGCGGTAGCGCTGGCTCTGGCGCAGGAGGCACTGCCAGCGCGGGCCCTCGCGCTAGCGCTGGCAATGAGGCCGCCTGGGTCGAAATGAACATGGCGTGATAGCCGTGTCCCAGCAGACGAACTAACCATTTTGGCAGGCGCCGAACGGCAGTCGACCTTCGTATCTGTTCAATCACGTAGCACCTTGTCTTGAGCGGCCGACAAAACGTTTGGGAGGCTCGCACGGGCAACGCCAAATGGCGTGAGAAAGCTTCCGAAATAATTGTGAACTAAGCTTAACAGAGCGCGTGATGGGTGTGCTCAGTCCGGTTTATGATCTCCGAGTCGCATGGTGCGGACGACGCTACGCGTTGGGATCGTGGGGATTGACATCACCCGAGATTGCCGGCTTCGTCGCCAAGCCCACCGATCCATCCCACCCAACCTCCGCAAGGCGAAGTGTTCCAGTCTTCAGTGAATCGATCCAAAGTCGCGACGATCCGTGTACCCATCGGGCCTTCTTGGCGCGAGGGCCTCATGAAGCGCCTTGTCCGCGACAGCGGCTGTCTATCGTGCCGATCTTTAACGACGTGGGCTATCTGATAGATGGGTTCAGCGGGTTGGCCGTCCTGGATCAGAAGGGCATCGAGGCCACTGCGGCGTTTGCCTGAGATATCTCGGAGCAGTTTGCGCAAGGCATCGCAAATCGCCCAGGTGGGCGTGCTCAGCGAGGCCGGATTGACAGGTCAGTCCATGGGCGACGCATTCCCGAGTTTCCCATTCCATTCCGAATACGGGCCACCTTTGTCCACGCCCTTAATTGAGGGACTGTATGCCGGCGAGCAAAATCGATCAATCTTGGCTGTTCGTGCGCAACCGGTCTTGAGAGAAATGAGGAAACCCTTGATCTATTGCGCCCCGCGCGTCCCCTGTTGCTGCAAGTTCTCATGACCGACGAAGCCCAGTCAATATCCTCCACTCCCTTCGTCTCATACGCTCAAAACTACGAAGACGTGATGCTTTGGCGCGCCCTGAGGCGGGTCGACCACGGCTTCTACATCGACGCGGGAGCGCAATCGCCCGAAACGGATTCTGTGACGAAGGCTTTCAGCCTGCTAGGTTGGCACGGGATCAACATCGAACCGCATCCCTACTATTTCGAGCAACTGCTCAATTTGCGGCCGCGTGACGTCAATTTAGGCGTCGCCGTCGGCGAGACCTCAGGCTCGCTGACGATGAATCTCATCGAGGGATCGGGCTTGTCAACTGCCAATGAGGCGTTTGCCGAACAGCATGCTGCTGCCGGCCATGCCATCCGGAAACATGAAGTGGACATGTTGACGCTGACGCAGGTGTGGGAACAGCACGTGCCGATGGGGCAGCCGGTTCACTTCCTCAAGGTTGACGTTGAGGGCTTCGAGCGATCCGTGCTGGCAGGTAATGATTGGGTGCGCCATCGTCCCTGGATTGTGCTGGTTGAAGCCACGCTGCCGAATACGCAAATCGAGTCCCACGAGGAGTGGGAGCCGATCCTCGAGAATGCGGGTTACAGGTTCGTCTATGCGGACGGCCTCAATCGCTTCTACGTCGCATTCGAACACACCGAGCTTGCCGAGGCCTTCAAGTATCCGCCAAACGTATTCGACGGCTTTTCGACGGTCCTCGAAGCATCCCTGCGCGAAGGCGAGTTGGCGCTGCGGAAGGACTTGGATGCGACCCAAAGTGCACTCCAGCAAGCCAACGAAGGCGTCGCCGTGCTTGTGCAAGGCATTGATGCAGAACGGAACGCACTGCTGCAAGCTAACGAACGCATCACTGTGCTTGTGCAGGGCCTTGATGCAGAACGGAACGCAGGGCAACAAGCTAACGAACGCATCGCTGCGCTTTCGCAAAGCCTTGACGCAGAACGAAACGCACTGCTGCAAGCTAACGAACGCGTCGCCGTGCTTGTGCAGAGCCTTGATGAAGAACGAAACGCACGGCAGCAAGCCCAAGCTGCGCTGCAACAAGCCGAAGTCCAAGTCTCCGATCTGTCGCGAGAAGTTGTTGCGCTCGAGCGGAGCCTGTATGAATCGAATCGTCGAATCGAGCATGCAGAGGTGAGCTTGATTCAAGCGCACGAGAGAGCGGCGACACTCCAGGCCGAGACTGTGGCCTTGGGGCATGAGGTCGCCGAGCGCCAAGAGATGTTGGAACGAGTGAACCGACATGCCAGTGTCGTGGAAACACAGCGAGACGAAGCCTTGCGGCAGCGAGACGCCATCACCCAGCAGCGAGATGCCATCACCCAGCAGCGAGATGCCATCGTTCAGTCAGTATGGTGGCGCATCACGAGCCCGGGCAGGAAATTGATGACAGCTGTTCCCTTGTCCGTGCGGCGATCGATTCGTCGTTGCGCAAAGGGGGCTTGGTGGCTGGTAACGCCCTGGCGCATTCCGGCAAGGATTCGCTTCTTGCGTGACCGTGGCCGTGCGCTGGAAGCGGACGCCAACGCCAGCGCATTGAACTTGTACCCAAGTTCGGCGTCCGGCCAGGCCGCTCCGCCAATTGAGCCGCTTCCGAGCGAACTCACCGATCGCACGGTCGCCGCTCGCTGGTGCATGTCACTTTTGCGTTCGCAGCCGGAGCTCCGGGCCCGTTTTCCGCGCGCTCTGACTCGACCGAAGGATGGATTCATTGACTGGTTGCGCCAGGAAGGGGGCAATCATTTCGGCCTCTCGCAATCATCCAGGTCGCTGGTCGTGGATGTTCTGCAAGAAGGCTTTGGAGCCAGGGCCCGCCAGTACTATCTGGGCCGCTCGGATGTGCGTTCGCTGGTTCCGGATGGACTCAGCCCGGGCGGCTTGGGCGGGCTGTATCGCTGGTTCGTGCTGTACGGATGTGCTGAAGGCCAAATATCTCCCGAGGAAGTGCTCTGGCTCGCCATGGAGGTTTCGGAGGAGACGGATGAACGAGAAAAGCAAGGTGGCTGACCGGCGTCCACGCCTCGCCTTGGACGCGTACGTTCTGGCGCAAGGCATCAAGACCGGCGTGTACCGGGTCTGTGACGAACTGTTCCCGCTTCTGATGTCCAGCGAGCACTTGGACAGCCGCATGTACATTCTTCCGCACGATGCGGTCCAGGCTTCTGGATTGAAAGGGCGGTTCAAAGCCCGGCTTTCGGCACACCAAGACGTCTCGCCGGACAATGCCGACTTGCTGTTATCACCGTTTGGTGTGCCACCTGACGACTGGGTGCTCAACCGTCATGTGCTTCATGCCCACGTGGTCTACGACTTGATCGCCGTGGAGCACCCCGAGTATTTCTCGGCAGAAGGTGCTGCAGAGGTCCGGCGCATCATGGACGGCCTGCGCGAGGACACCACGATCTTCGCCATCTCCGAATTCACGAAGCAGGATCTGCTGGCATACAGGCCCGATCTCCGCCCTGAGCAGGTGACGGTCATTCCGTTGGCTGCCGGTGCGCGCTTTCGACATTGCGCTGATGCAGCTCAACGTGTTGCGGCTCGGGCGAAATACGGCATTCCGCAAGACGTCCCCTATGTGATGAGTCTCGCCACGCTCGAGATTCGCAAGAACCTGGATCAGGTCGTCCACGCATTCCTCATGCACTTGAATGAGGATCCGCAGAGCGACCTGCATTTGGTGTTGTCGGGGATGTCCGGTTGGAAACTCGACCATTTGCAAAAAGCGCTCGCGGTCGCTGAACGCTGGCGCCATCGCATCGTCTTGACCGGATTCGTTGAGGATGCTGATCTGTCCGCTCTCTACAGCGATGCAGTTTGCTTCGTCTATTTGTCGCGCTATGAAGGGTTTGGCCTTCCGCCTTTGGAGGCGATGGCCTGCGGCACACCAGTCATCTGCTCGGACAACTCTTCGTTGCCTGAGGTGGTGGGCCAGGCTGGGTTGCTGTTCAATGCCGATGATGTCGAGGGCGTCGCCGGTGCCATGCATCGCCTGTTGAGGTCGCCGGGCTTGCGGCAAGAACTGGCGCAGGCCGGATTTGCGCGCGCTCGCACTTTCAGTTGGGAGCGCTGTGCGGCGATCGTGGAACAGACGCTGCTTGACGCTCACGCTGCGCGACGCGCATCCCTCGGCGAGGTGCCTCGCGATTGAGTTCGACACCTGGACGCCAATTGTGGAGCGCAGCATGACAAGGCCACCCGACCACACCATCACGATCGTCATTCCGACTTTCAATCGGCGATCGCTTCTGCAGAAGGCGGTCGAGAGCGTGCTCGAAGAGCGGCGAGTCCCAATTGTTCTCCATGTCTTCGACAATGCCTCGGACGACGAAACGGAGGCTTACGTTCGAGCACTGGCCCGACAGGATCCTCGGGTTGCCTATACGCGCAGGCCGGAAAATATCGGTGCGACTGCCAATTACGCGCAGGCGCTCGCCAGCATCGAAACCGACTATTTCGTACCGTTGGCCGACGACGACTGGCTGCTGCCGGATTTTCTGCACGATGCCCACCAATTGCTGGAAGCCACGCCAGAGTTGGGCGCGGCCGTGTTCGTGACGGAGGCGCGCAACGCGCAGGGCCAGGTTCTGACCACCTATCCGACCGCGCTGGACCAGATTCGATACGGTGAACTGCAGCCGCGCGAGCATCTCGAGGACTGGCTGCGCTATGGCCATTACGCCTGGAGCTCGATTCTCTGGCGCACGAAGACGCTCGAATGCGTCGGAGAGCCCTATCTGCACGTCGGGCTTCCGAGCGACGTGGACTTCCAGGCCCAGATCTTCTGCCACTACCCGGTGTACCTGACTCGTCAGACCGGCGCCGTTTATTCGCTGCACGACTTCCAGGCGAGCGGTGGCTACGACGTCTCTCACACACCTTCGTGGGCGCATCTGTTCAGGCGACTCGATCGCGAAATTGCAAGAGAAAGGATTTTCAGCCGCGAGGCTTACCTGCCCCTGCGAGAAATAGCGGAACAGCGCTATCGGATCTGCTGGACGGCGCCAGCAAGAAAGCCTTGGTCCGTCGCAAGCCGCGCTACGGCCGCATGCCTGGCCGGCTTTCGGCTCGGCGACTGGGAGACCGCTTTTTCGCTGGTGGACGACGTTCCAGGCTTGGCCGGCGGTTCGCCCTCGACGGGATTCGATCCGACCGTCGTGCGTTTGCCTCCGATCGGCGGGCGCACGTTGCCTGCGCATCCGGTGTCGGGCGGCGCAGCCACGGAACTGGTCGTCGCTGCGCTGGGCTGGATGAAGCAGGCCGTGCAAACGGTTGCCGGGCTCGAGCAGGAGAAACTGCGCGTCGAGCAGGAGAGGTCCAAGCTCGAGCAGGACAACGCACGACTGCAAGACGAGAACGCTCAACTGCGGCAGACGCTGTCCGCGGCCAGCGAGAGGAAAGCACAGGCCGAACTGATGGCTGAAACAAGCAACCAGCAACGCGCCAGCGCCGAGGCGCAACTGGAGGCCCTGGGCAACCATCCCTTGCTGAGGGCAATGAAAGGCCTGGGTCTTCTCCGTTGGTCGAAGACGAGCGGATGAACGTGACGTCGACTGCTGCGCGCTTCAGCATTGCCGAGACGACGTTGGACGGACTCGTCTGCATTCAGCGAAAGCAGCAGGAGGATGTGCGAGGTTTCTTCAGCCGGTTCTTCTGCGCCGACGAACTGCGTGCCGCAGGCTTCCGCGACCCCATCCAGCAGATCAATCACACGCTCACGCGACGTCGCGGCTCGGTGCGCGGATTTCATTTCCAGCGTCCGCCCCATGCGGAAACCAAGTTTGTCAGCTGCATCCGCGGCGAGGTTTTTGATGTGGCGGTCGATCTCCGAAGAGGCTCAGGCACTTTTCTTCGATGGCACGGCCAACGCCTGAGCGCGGACAACCATTGCAGCTTGCTGATCCCCAAGGGCTTCGCACATGGCTTCCAGGCCCTGAGCGACGATGCCGAATTGGTTTATCTCCATTCGGAACCCTACAACCCGATGGCCGAAGGTGCGCTCAACGTGCTTGACCCGGCGCTTGCGGTCGCTTGGCCGCTGCCATTGGGCGACCTCTCCGAGCGCGATGCCAATCATCCTTACCTCACAACTGATTTCGGTGGTATCTAGATGAAGTGTCGCCATTGCCATGCAGAGTTGAAGCTCCAGTTCATGGATCTCGGCTCCTCGCCCCCATCGAACGCCTACCTCAGTGCGGCGCAACTCGCGGTCCCGGAGAAGTGGTACCCGTTGCGCGTGCTCACTTGCACCGAATGCTGGCTCGTGCAAACCGACGACTGCGCACACTATGCCGAACTTTTCTCGGACGACTATGCCTACTTCAGCTCCTTTTCGACCAGCTGGCTGATCCACAGCCGTCGCTACGTCGAGTCGGTGACGCAACGCTTCGCGCTGTCTGCGGCTTCGCACGTGGTGGAGGTCGCGGCCAACGACGGCTACCTGTTGCAGTATGTCAAACAGGCCGGCATCCCCTGCACCGGTATCGAGCCGACGTCGAGCACTGCACGTGCGGCGAGGGCCAGGGAACTGGACATCGTCGAAGAGTTCTTTGGCGTGGCGCTGGCCGAGCGCCTGCTTGCCCAAGGCAAGGCCGCCGATCTGATGGTGGCCAACAACGTGCTCGCGCACGTGCCCGACATCAATGACTTCGTGGCCGGCTTTGCTCGCCTCCTCAAGCCGAACGGCGTGGCGACCTTCGAATTTCCCCATCTGACGCAACTGGTGGCCAAATGTCTGTTCGACACAATCTATCACGAACATTTCTCGTACCTGTCACTGACGGTGGTTCGACGGATCTTCGAGGCCAACGGACTCGAAGTCTTCGATGTCGATCAGCTCGACACGCAGGGTGGAAGCCTGCGGGTGTTTGCGCAGCGCCGGGATACGGGTCAGCATGCCGTAGAGAACACGGTCGCCAAATTGCTTCAGGACGAGGCGCGGGCGGGCATCGGTTCGGCCACCTACTATGCGGATTTCCAGAGCCGCGCTGACGACGTCCGTGACGGCCTCATGGCCTTCCTGATCGAGGCACGTCGTGAAGGCAAACGTGTCGGTGCCTACGGCGCGGCTGCCAAGGGCAACACCTTGTTGAACTATGCCGGCGTTCGACCCACGTTGCTGCCTTGGGTGGTCGACCGCAATCCCGCCAAGCTATCGCAATACATGCCAGGCAGCCGAATTCCGATCGTCGAGGAATGGCGGTTGAAGCACGAGCGCCCTGACTTCGTTCTGATCCTCCCCTGGAACCTGAAGACCGAGGTCTTGCAGCAACTCGCCTATATCCGAGACTGGGGCGGTCAGTTCGTGTGCGCCGTGCCGAGGATCGAAGTTCTATGAGGATCGCGGTCACCGGCGCCAGCGGGTTCATCGGGCGGCATGTCCTGCAGGCGCTGGTGTCGCGCAAGGGCGTCGAGGCGATCGCCGTGTCTCGCACCGCGCCGGGTGACTGGCTGCCCCTGGGCGTGCGGCAGGTCGCGCTCGACATGGCGGCGCTCCCGACCGATCCTTTTGACGTCATCGGCCGGCCCGACGCGGTCATTCACCTGGCTTGGGGCGGTCTCCCCAACTACATGTCGCGCGGCCACTACGAGGTTCAGCTTCCCCTGCAATATCGCTTCCTCCAACGACTGGTCGATGGCGGACTCTCGTCCCTGATATGCACAGGCACCTGCCTCGAATACGGAATGCGCTCGGGTGAGCTCCAGGAGTTCTTGCCTACCGACCCGCGCAACCCGTACGGATTTGCGAAGGACGCATTGCGCCGGCAACTCGAATTCCTTGCCGTCGAGCGTGGCCTCCGGTTGGGTTGGGCTCGCTTGTTCTACATGTATGGCGATGGCCAGGCCGCCGGCTCCCTGTACAGCCAGTTCCTGGCTGCCGGCGCTGCGGGTGCGTCGGAGTTTCCCATGTCCGGCGGAGAGCAACTGCGCGACTTCCTCCATGTCGCCGAAGTTGCCCGATCCTTGGTGGCGTTGGCGTGTGACGCGCCGGGCCCGTGGGTCGTGAACGTCTGCTCCGGCCGACCCACCTCGGTGCGGCGCCTGGTCGAAGGCTGGCTGGAAGAGCGTGGCTGGTCGATGAAGCTCGCGCTGGGCCGGTATCCCTATCCGAACTATGAACCGATGGCCTTTTGGGGCTCGAACGCCAGGCTGACCCAATTGCTGGGGCGTGCGTGAAGCAGTACGAGCTTCTGCGTATCGTCGATCTGCCCGTGCTGCAGAACAGGGTGTACGCCAGCGCGGAGTCGGCGCGGAACTCGCCGCGTGGAGACATGGCGCTGGTCCAGGACGCAGGCAGTGGCCTGATATTCAATGCCGCATTCGACCCGGACCTGCTGAGCTATGACGAGGACTACCAGAACGAACAAGCATGCTCACCGGTCTTCCAGCAGCATCTCGAAAATGTGCTGGCCATCATTCGCCGGCATTTCGATACGCCGTCCTTGCTCGAGGTCGGCTGCGGCAAGGGCTACTTCCTCGAGCATCTGCGTCACGCGGGCTACCGGGCGATCGGCATCGATCCGGCGTACGAGGGCGCGAGCCCACACGTGATCAAGGCGCCGTTCTCGTCCGCGCTGGGTCTGAGCGCCGACGCGATCGTGCTGCGGCATGTCCTCGAGCACATTCAGGGCCCGATGCATTTTCTTCGTGCGATCGCTCGGGCGAACGGAGGCCGAGGCAAGATCTACATTGAGGTTCCGTGCTTCGACTGGATCCGTGAGCGGCATGCCTGGTTCGATATCTTCTACGAACATGTCAACTACTTCCGGGCTTCTGACTTCCGGCGCATGTTCGGGAACATTCTCGAGCAGGGGCACACGTTCAACGGCCAGTATCTGTACGTCGTTGCCGACCTCTCATCGTTGCGAGACCCGAGCGCCATCCCTGCCGCGTCCGCCGAGCTGCCAGTGGACTTCCTCGCAGGCATCGTCCGCAGCACCGCGCTGGCGCGCCGCACGCCGGGTTGCAAGGCGATCTGGGGCGGCTCGTCGAAGGGCGTGATCTTTGCGCATCACATGCAGCGTGCGGGGGTCGACTTCGAATGTGCAATCGACATCAATCCGGTCAAGCAAGACCGTTTCATGGCGGGGACCGGGTTGAAGATCGTGTCACCGGAGACCGCATTTCGAACGCTGTCCTTCGGCGCACTGGTCTTCGTGATGAATTCCAATTATTTTGAAGAGATCGCCGCGCTCTCCAGGGACCGGTTTTGCCTCGTGAAGGGGGATCAGCATGAAGTTTGAAGATGAAGTGGCGGGGCGTATCGGTGCCAATGGCAAGAACGCCAAGCTGCAATCCGACGCACGGGCGTTGATGGACTCGTCCATCCGGGCCGGCTATTCATATAACTTTTCCTGGCTGGGACGCCCGATCATTCAATATCCCCAGGACATCGTCGCGATGCAGGAGATCATCTGGCGCGTCCAGCCCGACCTGATCATCGAAACCGGCATCGCGCACGGTGGATCGCTCGTCTTCTCCGCGGCAATGCTGGAACTGAATGCCGCCTGCGGCGGCCCCAACGACGCCAAGGTTCTCGGTATCGACATCGACATTCGCGCACACAATCGCGCCGCGATCGAGGCGCATCCGATGTTCAAGCGCATTTCGATGATCGAGGGGTCCAGCGTCGCCACCGAGGTCGTCGAGGAAGTCCGTCGCCACGCGGCGGGCAAGTGCAGCGTCCTGGTTTGCCTCGACAGCAATCACACCCATGCGCACGTTCTTGCCGAATTGCGTGCCTATGCGCCTTTGGTGACGATCGGCAGCTACTGCGTGGTCTTCGATACCATCGTCGAAGATCTGCCCTCCGACTTGTTTCCCGACCGTCCCTGGGGCCCAGGCGACAACCCGAAGACTGCAGTGGCCGAGTTCATGGCATCGACCTCCGACTTCGAGATCGATCGCCAGAGGGATGACCAGTTGCTGATCAGCGTCGCGCCGACCGGATACCTCAAGCGGACACGTTAGCCGGGGGGGCCGAAGGTCGGTACGGTTGGAGTGGAGTCGATCGATGGCCGCCATGCCTCCGACGTTCAGACGCTGACCACGAGCTGGCCGAAGCAGGCTATTTCCGCTTGAGCACCAGCACCTGACCGCGGTAGTAGCCGCTATCGATGGTCGCCACGACCTCGAAAGCGCCAGAGTCGCGAACAGAAGCCCCAATCTCCTTGAGCACGCCGGTGCTGGCTGGCCACGGCAGCGGCAGCTCGCTGTCATCCGAGAACAGGATCGCCAAGTCAGCGCGCGCCATCGCGGCGCGGTGGTCTGCCAAGTCGGCATTCAAGTAGAGCTGTTCCATCACCGGTGCCTGCATCCCGCGCCGACGTAGCTCGAACGCCAGATTGTCGAGATTCAGGTACTGGGCGATGACCGGGAAATAGAGCCGGTGCTGGCCGAGATCAGGAATTGCCGCGATAGCGTCCGCCGTCTGCAGGTAGATTCTGGTGAAGTTCTGCGCTTGGATCGGCGGCACCGGGGCGCCAAAGAGCCTCAGTGCGACAGGTCGCCAGGTAACAACCGAGAACGCGAACAGCCCGGCCGCGGCCGCGATCGCCACGCGGCGTGGCATCCGCTGAGCCAAGGCCACCGTCACAAGCGCGACGATGCCCAGCATGAAGGCGGGGACCACCACACCGATGAACGGGCTTTTCATGGAGGGCACCGTCACGCCGAGATAGGCGACCAGGGCGACCGCCAGTACAGCCACCGCCGCGCGCCAAGTCCTGAACAAGATCGGCAGCGACACGACCAACAGACTGGTGCCAAGCGCGAGCCACGGCGTGCCGATGGCCACCTTCCCGCCCGGGCCGGTCAGGTAGTACAAGGCTGGATTCGGCGTCGCGGCGTTCTTTGCCCAAATGCTGGCTTGAGACCCGAAGGCGTTTGACCAGATGTATGCGAACAGGCTGGGCAACACTGCGGCGTAGTAGGGCAGAACCAGCAGTACGCCGATGCCGCCGCAGATCAAAGCCAGCCGCGCTATGGCCTTGGCGTGCTCCCTTTGCGAGGCCATGGCGGCAACAGCTGCCGCTGCGAACACCACCGCGGTAATGGGGGCCAGCGTTGGCTTCGTCAGGAGGGCGCCGACGAACAGGGCCGACGAGACAGCCAACATCTTGCGATCACCCGCGCGCCAGCGCGGATCCGCGGCGATCGTGAGCGCGCCTACGGTCGTGAGGAGCGCACACAACATGTCGGGGCGAAACTCCAACACCAAGAGGCCGAAGAGCGGGAAGCCAAGGAGCGCCGCCGCCAGCAGCGTCGAAATGCCGAGGCTCAGCGAGCGCGTTGCAAAGCCAAGGAACAGGCGCAGGATGAGAGTCAGGGGCACCGCGTTCATGGCATCTGCGGCCCAAGGGTGGGGGCCCAACAGGCCGAAGCCCATCAGTGCAAGCAGCGTCTGCAGCGGTGCGTGAGGCGGGTTCACCCAGAAGCCAGCGAGCAACGCACGGCCGCCATGTCGATACAGGACATCCAACCGCGCGAGGGCGTCGTTGAAGTAGCCTACGTCGTCGTAGGTGACAGGAAGCGACAATGAACCGCTGTGCAGCGATGATTGAATTTGAAAGGCGGTGAACAGGGTGGCGAGCATGCTCGCCAAAAGCCAATTCGCGCGTGCTGCCTGCGCCTCTGTCACGCCGCGTTGACCACGCAAGGACCGAGATCGCAAGGCGCCAATGGATTGGCGGCGACGTACCCCGGAAATACAAGGAGCGCCACGGCCACAGCCATTACGGCATTGATCTTCACTATTCTCATGGCCGCAGATTGTGGCAGAGCTCGCATGATTTCTATTGCTGCGCGCCGTTGCGCACGAACATCCAGACCGAGCGAAGATTCTTGTCGGTATACAGCGGCCGTCCCTTGAAATCGGCTCGCGCGCGCAGCGTGTCCAGCAGCCGCCCTTGCAATCGCACGCCGGGGAAGTCGTATCCCAATGACTGGCCCACCATGCCGGCCTCGGCCAATATGATCAGATCCATTGACGAAATGCTTTGCTCGAATGGTTCCCACGTTTCCCAAGGCGCTCCAATGATTTTCCATTCAATACCCTGGCGACGGCTCATGAACTCGACCGTGCCGGAATAGACTGGCCCTGGCGCCGTGACCAAGGCGCTCCCGCCCGGCTTGGCTCGCATGGCATCGAGCACCTGCGGAAGGACGGCATATGTTGCCTCGTTGATCGATGCGATCGAAGAATCATTGCGGTTGACTGCGCTGCGCGGCACCCAGCATGTGATGAAGACCAGCGCGCCAATCAACAATGCAATTCGTCCGCGCACGCGCGATCGCATCACGATAAAGGCCAAGCACCAAGTTGAAGAGGCAATGATCGCGCCGTACAGAAAGCTGCCGACCATGGGCGACTTGACTGGACTCAGCGTCACGATCAGGTAGGCAGTCAGCGTCGCGGCCGCCAGCCCGGCCATGGTGCACAACGCTTTCGCATCCTTGGTGAGGGCCGCCCACGTCAGGCTAAGGACGAACAGCGGCACGCTGGCGTACCAGACCCATCCCAACACAGGGGTGCCGGCGCCCTTGTTGAGGTAATAGCTGATGTGGCCCCAAGCAGAGGTCTGCGTGCGCCACACACTTCCAGGCGCCATCACGTCGCGGATTTGGGCCAAGATGGCTGGCCCGCCCGTGAGAAGGTAGGGCAAGAGAACGCAAGCCGCACCCAGACTCAGCACAGCCACTGCTCGCATCGCCGCGCGCGGTGACCGTGGCGACTGCACCCACACCCTAAGGCAAAGACTCACCGCCAAACCAGCTGCCAGCATCAGTGCGGCAGCTGGTGCCGCCGTGGGCTTGGCGATGATCGAAGCGCCGACCAGCAATCCCAGCGCGAACAGGCGGGAAGCCTTCATCTGAACGATGTTGGCACTCACCAACAGTAACGCGGTAAACCCCACCATCAAGCCCCAGACGGGGTCAGGTCGAAACTCCGACAGCACGGTACCGAACAAGGGTACCGCAAGCAGACTTACCAGAACACCAGACCGCTTCCACGGCTCCAATTCGCGCAGGGCCAGCCATCCCAGCAGCACCACGAACAGCAGCCACCCGGAGCTGAGAACATACGGGCCCCAATCGGCGCCGGCGCTGAGCATCAATCCGAAAAGTCCGGTCAGGGCTGTGAATGGGGCGTGCGGCGGATTGAAGATAAAAAAGTCGGCGAGGCAGCGAAAGATGCCGACGCGATCCAGTAGTTCCAGCCGCGTCTGCCCATCGTTCAGGTAGTAGACATCGTCGTAGATCGGAACACTCGACAAACGCCCAACGCGCAGCACATAACTCATGACGCCGACGATATGAAACAGGCAGAAGCCGAGCAGGACGTAGAGCGCAGAAGGTATGGACCGATTCATTGAAGAGCTCACGATAAAAAGGGGCGCGATTCGAAGAGTTTCAAGGCGCTGATCTTTTTTGGAAAAAGCGTCAAGCGCTCAGGGGAAATGACAGAAAAAATAGCTGATCTTTGAATACGGAAGCCGCCGAAACCCGCGCGGATGCTCACTTCTCGCACCGGCCTGTCACCACGGAAATCTTCGTTGCTTTGCGCGCACGGACGCAGTTCGCCATTGCGCTCATGGATTGCCACGCGTCGAAAGTGAATTGAAAGCATAGGCTATCCGGCGACGCGAAGCCACGGGCCCAAAAGGACCAGGACGCGCAGCTTTTGCGGAATACTTTCCAAAATGCGGAATAGATTCCATGGCGTCGTAGCTATGGTGGCCGTAAACGGGGCCAAGGGCAGACGAGCGCTTCATAGGCGGAAGGCTTGTCTTGCGCGTCTGCGCCCATGACTCGCACACCGTAGAGAAATCGAATTTACGGTAATCGTATCGGTGCTGAAAATTGACACGGTGGCAGGCTTGGGTTTCCGTCGTTTACGTTTAGTTGACAATCTTAACCGCCCAGCGGCGCGGGCCGCCCCAGCCCCAGCATGTCAAAGGGCGCGCGTGAGACTGGCTGCACTGCCCAAAGCATCTGGACTTGGGCGGTTCAAGCCGCTGCTACGGCCTGGTTCGCCGCCACGGGCGAGAAGACTCTTCGGGTCTACGAACTGTGAGTGCGAACCAAGCCACGCTTCCCGTCCATGCAATGTGCCGCGTGCCCAAGTTCTCTGCGAGTGGTACTGCGCTCTGCTCGTCGAGCGCTGTCGAGGCATTCGATCGATGGCGCGGTTCGGGTGGAGCGAATCCGGGCGATCTGCGCGGAATCCGACGCTACCTGCGAAGGCGTCGTCGGCGCGCAACGACTACGGTGACTGGTCTCCCCAACACACATCGTCGAGCGCCACATCACCGCCACAGGCATCGGCCGCTGTAGTTCGCAAGGTGTGCCTGGGGATGCTCACCCCTGCGGTTGGGCGAGTAGCGATGCCAGGCCGCGGGCGGTTTTGTGTTCCCGGCCGGCAGGTCGTCTCGCACATAGACCCACAGGCGCCCGATCTCGGTACGGCCACGGCCGGGGATCGAGCACCGGCGATCGGCCCGGACACTTCATTGCAGCCCGTGCTCACGAACAAAGCGGGAGAGCATCAACTGCATGGGAATCATCTGCGAAGGCGCGCGGGTGTCGTTGCCGCGGCAGGCATCACAGACCTGTACTTTGCCCAGTTGCGTCTGGCCTTCCCGCAATCGGGTGAAGACAGGGTTGCGCCACACATTCATGAAGCTCTCCCTGTCACTGAACACCACAGGGGTGTACGGTGCAAAGTTGACCGTGGCCAGCGGGCCCAGGCAGGGATAGAGGAAATTGCCGCCCGGGTGCGGCGACTGACCCTTTGCGGCGATGCCCACGCCAGCCTGTCTCCACAGATATTGACAGGGCCTTTGCTCGGCCCATGCCCACGAAGACAGCAGCATCTCGAGCGGGTTTCCGTTGCACTCCACTTGCGCGAAGTCACGGAAGGTGCGGGTCTCGGTACCGAATGCCGCCTTCTTGTCGTCCTGGGGTGGGGGCAACTCGACAGACACTTCCCAACGCTGCGCTTCTTCCAGGGTTTCGCGGTAAATCCCATCGTAGGCGGCACCGATATGGTGATATGCGTCTTCAGGCCCGAAGCGATCGTCGCGTTCATATCCGAGCGAGAAAAACGGGATCGCCGTGAGCCGGTCCATGCCGAGGCGGCGACACAGCGCCGGCATCCGAGGCAACTCGAACACACTTTCCTTCGTCAGCACCATGCTGGCGTAGACGACAGGTGTCACTGCGCCATGCGCGAGCTTCGCCTCATGCAATCGCTCCACTCCGCGCAACACTCGATCGAATTGATCGGTGCCGCACAGCCGCTTCCATTCTTCGCGCGTGGCCGCATTGAGAGACACGTTGATCCAGTTCACATGGCCGCGCACCAGCACATCAACAAGGCGCTGATCGTTCAAGAGGATGCCGTTGGTAAAGAAGTTCATTCCCACGTGCGGATGCGCATGTGTCACGTAGTCGATGAGCGCAGGAAGTTCGGGATTGACAGTAGGTTCGCCGTTGCCGCTGTGCAGGCGCAAGGTACGGATGTCGCGCAACAGTTCGAAGTTCATCAACTTCGACAACGTGACAAAGTCGCGGCCCGCAGCCTTGTGGCTGTAGGAGCAGAACCTGCATTCGATGTTGCACCGCCCAGAGACCGCGATGTGGACCTCGGGGGGAACGCTGGCGGGACGAGTGTGACCGGTGCGAAATTCCGTGATATTCAGGAGTTCGTTGAAGACCCAACGTACCGCGGATGAATCGCGCTGCGCGATCAATGCATTGCGCAGGCGCCCGACGTCGCGCTGCAGGCTTTCGTCCAGGATTGGACTCTCCATTGCTTCGGCGATGGCCGTGTTGAGGTAAGCGGGCGCGTCGGCGGTTGAAAATGCGGCCCGCGCAGACCGGCCGCGCAAGGCCGGAGAGGCGTCGGGCCCGTAGGCGGGCGGCAGATGCCAGCAGTTGTCTTCGCCATGCAGCGCCGGAAGGTCGGCACTACCCGCGTTCGGCGTGCGCATGCAGAGTGCGTGCAGCAGGGCGGCAAGCGATGGCTGCAGCCACAGTCTGTCCTTGGCCATCGCGAATGCATGAACGCCATCGGAGATGTTTCCGACGCCGGCCATGCCGTGCTGCATCGACCTTCGCAGCATGTCGTCAAGGCCGGGTTGGCCGCGCAATATATAGGTGGAGGACGCGAACACGATCACTTGCGCCTGCGCGCGCCCGCGTGGCGCTCGCTCATGCCGAAGCCTGAGGACAAGGTCTTCAAGCCGGCTTCTCGCCCAAGGGCTGGTGTCGCCGCGATGCCAGTCATCGGAGGGCTCCAGGACGGTGTTGGTGGCCGCGTCGAACCCGGCCACCGCGCAGTCAAGAGGCCTGGATTGCGCGGCGGGCGCTGCGCTGCAGAGTTGCATGAGGGAGCGGATCAGCACGCCGCCCAATCCGCTCGCGCTCGCCATCGAGGTCTTGGAGCCGGGGAAAACAATCAGCACCCGGAAGTGAACATCATGGGACGGCCCCGTGACGGCGTTTGCTGTCATCGTGTCAGGCTTGCAGCGCCAGCAGCGGCATCTCGATAGCCCGGTGCAGACTCTCGTCGCCCTCTCGGGCGTGGCGGGCGACCGTTTGCAGCGCCGCTGCGGCGACAGACAAGGTCTTCTCCAACTCGGCGTCCCGGTGCGCGTAGCTGGGCAGCATGACGCCCGAATAGGTGAGCACGCCGCCGCGCAGCAATTCCTGCAGGTAAAGAGTGCGCAGCAGACGCCGCCTCTGGAGGTCTGCCTCCTCGAAGTGCAGCACGCACCGAAACGGCGGACCGGCCACTACGGCTGCCACGCCCGTTTCTGCGCAGGCATGGCGCAATCCCTGCTGGAGCAACTGGCCGAATTGCCAGATGTGCTTGGCGACGGGTTCGGTGCGATGCACGCGAAGGGCAGCCAGGGCGGCGGCGAGCGCGTAGACCTCGCCCTTGAACGTCGGTCCGTAGAACGTGCGGGACAGTTCACGCATTACAGCGGTGCGGCCCACCAACGCCGACAACGGAAAGCCGTTTGCCAATGCCTTGCCGAAGCACGCCATGTCGGGCACCACACCTGTGGCCTTCTGGACGCTGCCCTGGTGATAGCGAAAGCCGGTAATGATTTCGTCGAAGATCAGCAGCGCGCCGGCTTTGCGGGTAGCGTCCGCCACTTTCGCCAGCTGATTGCGATCGATGTCCTCGGCCACCATGCGGGGTCCTCCCGAAGCCCCTGATGGCTCCATCATGACTGCCGCCAGGTCCGCGCGCTGAGTCTCGATCTGACTCAGCAAGACGTCCAGGCTGCCGCTCTCCACGCGTATCACCAGGGGCGGCGAGCGCTCGGGCACGCCGGTCGAGGCGAATCCCAGCGGTTCGGCGTACCAGTCCTGCCAGCCGTGGTATCCGTGGATCAGCACCGTCTGGCGGCCCGTACAAACTCGAGCCAGGCGGATCGCGAGCGTGCAAACGTCCGATCCGTTCTTGCCGAACGCCACGACTTCTGCACACGGAATTTCATCTTGACGACACAACTCTGCCGTGAGTTCCATTTCCACCCGGTGCGGCAGTGGCAGGGTGGGGCCGTTGCGCATGCTGCGTCGCACGGCGCTTTCGACGATGTCGTTGCTATGGCCTAACAGTGCGCATCCCCAGCCGATCGTGTAGTCGATGAAGCGCCGCCCGCTCGTGTCCCAGACATGGGGCCCGCGCGCTTGTTCGATGAAGCGGGGCAACGACGTGCCGTCGGCCAGCACGGAGACACCTGAAGACGGGTGATAGAACGACCAGTTGCAGCGCGCGGACAACGCATGCATGTCGGCATCCGCCGCCGGTTCACCGTGGACGGTCACGCACAATTCCAAGTCGTCGACGCCGCAGTCCCTGAAGTGGGCGATGCAGTGATGCACGAAGCCGATGAGGAGCTTGTAGTGGCCGGTCTTTGGGGGTGCGGTCACCACCAGATGGAGATCGCAGATGCCGCCCGGCGCAACGGCGTGAGGCAGTTCGCCGGAAGCCACGATATCGCCTTCGATGCGGACCGTGGCTACCACTGGCTGGGGGGCGTCACAAGGCCACGACGTGCTGCCTGTGTTGCGCACGCGCAGCCAGACACCGAAGTTCGATCGTGGCTGCACCCGCTTCGGAAGTTGGCAGTCCTGGTATTCAACCGCATAACCGCCAGGCATGGCTGCCGGCCCTTCAAGCGAAGCGTCGCGGACGTCGAGCACGAATGGCTCGGACCCCAACTCGCTGAAGAAGGCCACATTCTGTTTGACCATTTCGGCGCGCACGCGCACCAACGCCGCGCCGACCGGCCAAACAAAGGCGATGCGGACGCGAACCTCCTCGCCGGGCGCAACGTCGTGCGGCAACAGGAAGTCGTGGGGCGAGCCTGCAACATGCAGCAGGAGCGTCACCGGATTGCCGGCGGAGCACTTGGCCTCCCAAGTGGCCAGGCCCGTATTCCGCACCACCAGCGAACCTTCATGGCGCTGGCCGGGCTCGAATGATGAAAGGTTGGTGGGGGCCAGGAAATGCGATCGCCAGCAGACTTCCGCGGGCAGGGCGCCTACGATATTCCGGTTCATTCGCTTCCTTCATGAATTTCCAGTTCGACGCGTCCGCCATCGCGGCTGCGGATGTCCAGGAACAGCGAGACCTGATCGGCTGGAATATCCACGGGCAGAGCGACCCCGCAATGCATGACCGAGCCGGCAGGTACGTCGTCTCCGAGTTCCAGCGTGGCGACCGTCCCAGAACGGTAGCGGCAGAGCACTCGAACCTGGGGGTAGGTCATGTCGCGATGCCAGCCGTGCCAGCCAAGGTTGCGCAAGGCGATGCGCAGCACGCCCCCTTCCACTGTGCGTGTCATCAGTTGCACAGCCCACTGGGGTGCCGCGGCAGGGTTGAAGCTTCTCGTGGCGCCGGGTGTCAGCCCAAGCCGTCTGAGCGCCATCATCTCGGCATGACGTTTCGTCAGTTGACCGGGAATGTCAATGTCCGTGGGACAACGGCACGTTCGCTGATCGCAAGTACTGCACATGGCGACTTCTGACTCCGGATGCAGGTCGAAATAGTGATGACCCAGAGGAGTCTCGAACGTCATGGCCCCGGTCCGCTCTATGTCGGAGGCGCGAAACATCCAGGAAACCGGCAATTGCTTGCTGCACAGTGGCTCGCATGCGCCACAGCGAGTACAGAGCGTGCTTCGCATGGCATCCAGCGCTACTTGAAGATGCGGGGGCGTGCCGTGATCAGTGTTCTCGTTGGGCTGGTGGCCCGCGAGAGCGTTTTCCTGTGCCTCGGCGACGCTTGCCGTGCCCGGCAGCAGGGACGCAGCCTGCGGGCGCGTGCGCAACAAATGGGTGAGCAGTTCCGAGGCGCACGGCTTGGGTGCGGCCGGCGCGGGGGCCTCGACCAGGCCTCTCACCCTATCGCCGAAGGCCTTGCTCTCGCACAGCAGGCCACCACCGAGAACTTCCATGAGTAACACACCGACGTCGTGTTCAGCAGCCAGTTCGAAAAGGCTGCCGTTGCCGGCGAGGTCTTCGTGCTCACGGCCAGCAGGCGTGCGGTACGACAACGCGTGATGCCCCAGCGCGTTGTATGCAAACATCACCGCGTCGAAGGCCCCGCCGCGGATCAAATCAGCGATGAATGACGGAGAACCATGGGTGGTACAGAAGATGTTCCGCAAAACACCTTGCCGCTTCTTGCGCTGCAGGAAAGGGACTTGACCTTGATCACCCCAGACATCGTCGCCGAGTACGAGCCGGTCCTCGACGCTCGCAATGCCGAACATGTCCAGTCGCATTTTTCCGGACGCGTCGCGGCGACCAAACAGCGCCAGGCTCTGCTCGAACTGGGCCTCGAAGCTGTTCAATGCCCCCCAACCGTTGGAACAGACGTAGACCGGTTGGGGAGCCGTTCGAATGGCCTCCGCGACGGTCTCGATGGCCCCGCCGTAGTCCGCGGCTGTATGCACAATGTTGACCCCGAGTTCGAAGCCGCAGCGCAACGTATCCAGCGCCTGCTGGTGCGAGGTCATCCGCAACTGGCACGTACCGAAACCGACCTGGGAAACCATGAGTTCGGTTCTGCCAAGCCGACGGTACTTCATTGCGGAGACGCTGCCGTTCGCCTTCTGTGGCTTGCCCGCCGAAGTGCGCGCTTCCTGGTCCGCCTGAGCTGGTTTTGTCAGGAACGGGGCAAAGCGAAGGAATGAACGGATCGGGTGAATGGAATCGACCCCTCGTAGAACAGCGTGGCCAACCTTGTTGTTGCTTGAATCTGCTCGATCTGCCTCAGCGTATTCCATTCTATTGCGGCATGACATCACTCGCTGTTGATCTTGGGCTTGAGCGCCTTGGCCTCCCGCGCGGGACAAATTCACCGAACCAGAGCACAGCAATAGCGGCGTGCCAATCCAATTCCTCTGGCCTTTCAATGTGCCCGCCACCAACCACTACGCTACTGCGATTTGATGTCACGCGCGACTGCATCGCCGCCAATGGTCGGCCGCGGAGGGTCTATCGATGCGCGTTTGGAGTTCCGCGTCCAATCGGCGCGGAGCCATGTCATGGTTCGAAGCCGACTTCTCCAACCTTCGACGAGCGAAGAGCCGGGCCGCGATCGAATTCGGCGCGAGCCAACAGGGTGTCATTGAGCCCATTGAGCGGTGGCATGTACAAGAGACTGCGGGCCTTGGCGAAGGAGCGATCACTGACGCCGCGCAGCAAGCCGCACTGGGCCGGCAAGGATGCGGAGAACGAATCGAGCATGCACTGCTGGGAGACCGCGCACATGGACAGCAAGGCGGCGATCAGCGCGGGCAGCGGCAACTGGCGTGTGCGGGTGAAGTCCGTGGGGTGATCGGAACTGGACGGCTCAAATTCGGTGGATTGGGTACAGCGTCCTTCGCGAGGTCACGGTTTCACCTGATACGCCGTGCGAGGCAGCAAAGTACAAAGCGACCTTTGCCGGACGCCGCGCGCGAATCAAGTTTGGATTTGATGCATCGCGGGCCACGCTGTAGTCTGGTGAAGAACTGACATGAACTCTCGCTCCCGGTCGGTAGAAAGGCTCCTGCAATGCTCCCGCCGAACCGATGTCCTTGCGTGAAGCGTACCAGCGCTACCCCAGCAATGCAGACTTGAGCTGGTTCAAGGCCTGCCGGACGGTCAGCCGAGTTTGTGCGGGGGGCAAGGCGCTGCCCGTCGTTGATAAGGCGCCTGTCAGCCGAGACGTGACCAACAAGGTAAGAAGGCATCTCGCGCAGGATTTGGGCTTCCTCGCTGGCTTCCAGTTCACGAATCACTTCCTCGCGGGACATTCCGTCTCGCATTGCATGGACGAAGTGATTCAGACCATCGGGGTCAGCGGGTCTTCCAAGCACGCGGAAGTAGGCACTGTATACGCACTCACTGGCGTCTTTCAGCGTCTGGGTTTTGCGCGCAAGTACGTCAAAGCACCAGCCATGGACAATGTCCGCTCGGCAGATCTGAAGGCCAACCTCATTGAGATGCTTTTCAAGGACGGGGGCGGTGAAGACTGCAAGGTGCTAGTCGCCTGTATAGGCCTGGGTGCCGTACATCAGATGAATGACCTTGGCGGCTTCGTCGGCGGGTCGGTTCTGCGGCTGCGCGAGCATTCGAAACATCAGTTCAAGACTAGGGACCCGAACCTGAATAACGCCTTCCGGGGCCAGCAGTCTGGCCCATGCCGTGAGGGCCACATGGACCTGCTGGCGCTCCACGTGCTCGAGGACGTCCTGCGCAACAATCTCAGCGAATTTCCCGCTCGGGAGCATGCCCAAGCTAAGCACATTCGCCACCAAGTCGGGTCCGTGACGCTCATGCAGGTCGACGTTGAGATAGCCGGGCCGGACGTCATAACCGCATCCAAGATTCAAACGCGGAGGATAGGATCCTTAGCGATATTCATGTGCCCTCCGGCGTTATGTGCGAATTGTCGTCCTGCTTTTGAGCTGCTTGGAAGCCATGCCGCACACTTTTTTTAGCCCGCGCAGGCCCCGCAATGCCCAGGAGCGGCGCTAGGGATCGGCTGGTCCATCGAAGCCAGAACGGTCGACAGTGTTTCTTCCAGCGTCGGCAAGTTCCAGGAGCGTCCGGCGTTGGTCATGAGGTCTTTGAGCTTGCGCGGGTCGCCGCATAGCTCGTGGACCTCGTTCGGACGGACGAGCCGGGGATCGACGCTGACGTCGAGGCTGTGCCCAACAATGCGTTCGAAGGTCGAGATGACCTCCTGCAAGTCATGCATCCGGCCAGAGCAAACGTTGTACACCTCGCCAGCCACGCCCTCCCTGAGCAGGAACAGGTAGGCGGCGCACACACTTCGGACGTCGTTGAATTCGCGTTCCACGTGCAAGTTGCCCAACGCCACCGACGGAAGGTGCTGAATAAAGTGCTTGGCAAGCTTGGGAATTACGAATGCATCGTCCTGCCCCGGACCCGTGTAGTTGAATGGCCGGGTGATCACGACCCGAAGGCGATCCATGTAGGCTTGCGCCATGTACTCCATGGCCAACTTGCTCATGGCGTAGTGATTGACCGGCGCAAGCGGCTGACTTTCCGAGATCGGCGACTGCGTACAGTTACCGTACACGTTGGCGCTACTGGCCAACAATGTCATGGCCGGCGGCGATTCCAGACCAATCAGGGCGTCGAGCAGATTGGTCGTGCCTAACACGTTGACGGTGTAGAAGGCCTCCTCGTGTGCGTGCCCCACGAAGGCGATGCCTGCCAGGTGCACGACATAGTCGGGTTTAATGACCTGTACCTCTTTGTGCAAGGCCTCGACGTCGAGCAGGTCGGCGCGCAGCGGGACGACTTGATAGCCCTCAGCCTCCGCCAGCTTGCGGAAAGACCGGCCCGTGAATCCGTCAGCGCCTGTCAGCAGAAGCTTCAAAACGAAAACCCTTGCTTGTTGCGCCGCAGGTCTGCCTCCACCATCATCTGGCAGAGTTGCTCCAGTGTCGTCGTCGGTTTCCAGCCGAGCTTGGCTGTCGCCTTGGCCGGGCTTCCGATCAGGAGGTCGACCTCTGCAGGGCGGTAAAACTTGGGGTTGATGCGCATCACGGTCTTGCCCGATGCCAAGTCGATTGCGGTCTCGGATTCGCCGCTGCCGTTGAATTCGACATCTATGTCCGCACCCTTGAAGGCCATCTTCACAAAGTCGCGTACCGTCTCCATGCGATTGGTGGCCAGGACGAAAGTGTCTGGCTCGTCAGCTTGGAGCATGCGCCACATCCCTTCCACATACTCCTTCGCAAAGCCCCAATCGCGCTTGGCATCCAGGTTACCGAGTTCCAGCACATCCAGCTTGCCCAGCTTGATCTTGGCCACGCTGTCGGTGATCTTGCGGGTAACAAACTCGCGCCCACGGAGCGGGCTCTCGTGATTGAAAAGGATGCCGCTGCTGCCGAAGATGCCGTAGCTCTCACGATAGTTCACCGTCATCCAGTGCGCGTAGAGCTTGGCGACGCCATAAGGGCTTCGAGGATAGAAAGGGGTGTCCTCAGTCTGGGGTATAGCCTGAACCTTGCCGAACATTTCCGAAGTGCTGGCCTGGTAAAAGCGGATCTTGGGGTTGACAAGGCGAATGGCTTCCAGAAGGTGCAGGGCCCCGATCGCGGTGATCTGTGCAGTGGTCGTGGGCTGGTCGAAGCTCACTCCGACGAAACTCTGGGCGGCGAGGTTGTAGACCTCGTCGGGTGCCGCTCCCTTGATGAGATTCAGGGAGCTGCCGAGATCAGTCAGGTCGTATTCCACCAGATGCAAGTTGGGGTGGTTCTGGATACCCAACTCCTCGATGCGCCAGAAATTGACGGAACTGGTGCGACGATAGGTCCCAAAAACTTCGTATCCCTTGCCGAGGAGGAGTTCTGCCAAGTAAGCCCCATCCTGCCCGGAAATGCCTGTAACTACCGCTCTTTTTGCCATCTGTTGTGTTGCTGGGTTGTCTAGTTGGGGGAAGGACCGAAAAAGGTTCAGCCTCCGTGTGGAGGCGCTATTTTGCCAGCCTCGGCTGCCGGAGTACGCGATTTGCGCTCATCGCATCCCTGCTTTCGCGCAGGAGGAGGCCCGTTCGCGATGGATTTCTGTTCGTTCGCAATCATGCATGGCCTTTGTCTCGGGGGCGCAAAACCTTGAGGATGTGATGCTCAGGCGCGCGCTTGGGCAAATGAAGCGAGGGCTCGACGCCGGCGTGGGCCGTAGTCGACTGACATGATTCGGGTGTGCGCGCATTCGGCGATTCAGCCTGGTGGGGGAACGATCTTCTCGCCAACGTCCTCGCCCACGCGCTGCATGCGCAGCGCACCGTAACGCGGTTGGCGCCGCGGCGCAATTGGACCTCGATCACCGCGACATCGTCTGGCGGTGCCGATGCCACGGCCGCTTCGGCAGGCCTGCTTGGCGCTGGTATGCCGAGCGCAACCAACTGCACCGCCGTTGCCTGGACCTGCACCGCGGTGGCCCGCGCGACGACGGCACACTTCGCTAGCTGACAAGTGCCGCTCGGGGGGCGGTGTGTGCCTTGATCAGGCCGCTGCGGTATGCATGTGGCACGTTGTCAATCGCTGCGATCACCTGATCGGCCGTGTTCTCCCACGACGAGAGTCGGTAATGATTGGCTATGAGTTGTTCCTTGCTGCGCAGCGCCGCCGGGTCGGCGCAATACAAGCGGATCTTCTCGGTCCATTGCGGCACGTCCCACGGGTCCACATAGTCGAGGATGTCCCCAGCGATCTCGGGGATGGAGGCGGCGTTGGAGGCCAGACAGAACTTCCCGTAGGCCAGGCTTTCGGCGACGGGCAGGCCCCACCCCTCATAGAGTGACGGATAAAGCGTGAACAGGCAGTGTCTGTAGAGGGTGACCAGATCCGCGTCGGTCACTTGATCCAGGATCACGATCTTGTCCTCGACCCTCGGATCATTCCGGAGGGAATAGATGAAATCGTCGACCCGCCAGCCGAGCATGCCGACCAACACCAGTTTCGGCACATCAAAGCCTGATTCGATGAGGCGTATGTACGCCCTGTAGAGGCACTCATGATTCTTCCGGATCTCGATCGTCGATACGGCGAGCAGGAAGGGTGCCCCCAGAAGTTCCGCGACCTTTGGTGAGGGCTTGCCGCTGTTCATGGTGGCCGGCAGGGTGTCGCCCAGGCGCACAACGGACATTGACGGGCGTGGAGCCCCTACCTGCTCAAGGAACCCGCCCAGATCGCGTGCGGTGCATTCTGAAATGCAGATGATCCTGTCCGCTGTCCAACCCATCGTGGCGAAGTAAGTCGAGAACAGTTCGAACTTGCCGCTCGGGTAGTAATGAGGGAACTTGACCGGGATGATGTCATAGGCGAAGTTGAGGACTCTCAGGCCGGTTCTTTTCTTTGCGCGGTATAGCAAGTCCAGCTTGTTGCCATGGTCCCAGTCCAAGCCCATGGTCAGGTAGGTGTCGCCTTGCTGGAAGTGGGCCAGAGGGCGAATGGGCGAGCGAGATGGCTCGGCTTGTAAGGACGCAGGCTCACTGACAGGCGTCGTCGGGTCGCCCACCAACGCTGTCTTCAAATCTTTGTAGCTGCCGGCCAAGGTGCGGCGGATTGCGATCAGCTTGCTGCGAACTGCTGGTTGGTATGAGAGAGGAATTCTGCTCAGGGTCGCCAGGACCAATTTGCGCAGAACCTGCTTGATGTGGCTTGCCAGGCCGAGCGGCGCCGCAGGCGCTGCCGCCGGGCAGGAGACAGGCTCGGCAGTCCGACTGGAAGTGGGTGCCGCAGCTGGGTTGATCAACGACTCGGGGGGGCTCCGGTCTCGCCTCAACACTTCCCATGCTTCCTGTGCCTCCAGCTCCTTGAACTGGCCCTCAGACGAGTCAAAGGCGCAGATGCGAACGCGATCCTTCAGCTTGGTGAGAATCCACCGGCAGCATTCCTGCTCGACGCGGACGATCCCTACGGCCGGTCGCTTCCAATAGAGTGAAGTGGTGAGGTCAATCCAGATCAGATTTTCCTTATGCATGAAGCGACGATTCTTTAAAGAGTTGGGCTGGCATGGCCGAGAGGGTGGACTCCCAAAGCAGGCACTTGCGGACGGCCACGTCGGCGTCGCTCAATTGGGCGCGGTCGCTGTGGAGCAGCTCCACCAGTCGCTTCCGAAATCGGATGGGATCCGCCTCCACGTACACGTTGGGTTCGTCGAGGTATTCCTCGTAGCCGCGAAAAGCGGTGGGCGTACCCAGAACGTGAGCCCCCGTCAGCAGTGCCTCGGCCGTCTTGATGTTGGAGCCGCCGCCGGCAGTGATCGGTAGGACGAACACGTGCGCAAAGCGACGCATCGCCGCGATACCGACGTCGTCCACAATGCCAAGCCGCAATGTTCTGGCATTGTTGATGCCGGCCCACCTCCTGTAAGCCTTGGTGCGTTCGATAACCTCCGTCACGCCGCCTGCAATGACCAGTCTTCGATCGGGAGGCAGGAATGCCATCGACTTGCCCAGCACGGTAGAAAATCCCACCACGTTTGGTAGGTGGCCACTGCTGATGAAAACCGCGAAAGGATCGGAGGGCAGCATGCGACGCCAATCCTCGGTAGCGAGCTCAGGCGCTGTCGAAATGGCAGTGCCGTTGCGGGCGAGGATGCAATCCTTTCGAGCCCCCATGGCGTTGAGCGAGTCCCGATCGGAGTCGGACACTGCAAACACGTGACTCGCCTTTCGGACGATGTCGCGTTCCAGTTCAAACACCTCGTTGCGGTACTGTTCGATGGTTGTTGCAGGCGCGCCCAGCTCTACCAGGATCTGCCGCTTCATCTCATGCTCGATGTTCTGGGACGAGTAGATGATGCGGGGCCGCGGCTCGTCGGGGCCAAGCAGTGCCATGCACTGGCGAACCAGCGGCCAGACGTACAGCAGATCGACCTGAATGTAATCGTATCTGCCTGCGCGAATGCGCTCCAGCAGCGCATTGCGGGCCAACTCGCTGTCGGCAATGTGCATGCCCCAGACGTAGTCGTACAGAACCTGCTCGCAGTCGCTCAGAACGCGTCCACCGAGTTCGCCGGACAGCGGCAAGTCGGTGGACGCGTGCTGCGGATACGCGCCATGGGGAAATATGCCTACGTAGTCGACCTCGATGCCGGCCTTCCGATACAGCTCGTAGATATGGCGTGTTCTGAGTTGACCGCCGTGCCGAGGGTCAACAATGGAGTACGTGGCTAACAGCAGGACTTTCATCGAGCATCGAGCGCGAGGGCATCTCGGCGATAGTGAATGTCTCTGGCATTCTACGAATGTCAAAGGGCGGGTTATCCCCTCTCACTTGGGGAGCAGCCTGAGCAGATGAACTGGTCAATTGTATCAAAATTGTTTCCAAGTGGCTCACGTAGAATTCGGGTTTGTCTCGACACCACATCTGCCGAGAGAGAGAACGGATGAATGAACTCAAGCCTCAACTGGTGTTGGCCATGGATGTGCTTGCGTCCGCAGCGCACGGTGACGCCCCCCAGGCTTTTGGCGCCCTCTGTGTCGAACTCGCGCGCTTGACTCACTTCGACGTCAAGTTCGAGGCCAGCCCCGGGTGCGCGCAGCGCGTAGATGAATACTTGCGTGAACATGGAGTCACTGGGAGGTCGACGCCTCCTCAGGCCAAGCAAGGGAGTCAGACGGTAGTGGTCCTGCAATTGGCAGGCGCCGAGCCTGAACTGTCGCGCAACGAGTCCCATGGGGTCCGCGCTCGCATGATTTGCGAGCCCCTCGAATTTGTGCCAAGCGGAAATACTGGCCAACGCGAGATTGAGTCGAGGTGCGCTCGCATGTTGGCGAGCCTGGATGTCAGGACGGTGATCATTGTCGTGGCGCAGCAGATCAAGGACGATCTTCTGCATTTGCGACCTGACCTCAGCCCGGCGCAAATTTCGGTAGTTCCGCTGGCCGGAGCGCAAGATCGCGACTCGAGTCGGAACGCGTCCCTGGTGGCTGATGTATTGCTTGATGCGGTTCAGCGTTTCCGGTCTTGTCCAGTGTCGATGCTATGGCAGAGTCCCAGCGAGGCACCGGCGGACCCCGACGCCCCGGCGAGCTTTCTCGGCTTTCACAATGGTGCCGCAGGGCCGCCGTTCGCCGGGTCGCCGAAATGCCGTGCGCCTCGCAAGCTATCGTGGACGGACGCCTTGCCCTCGTCAGGCGCGACCAACCGACCGGAGGGCGGCCTGCGCACCAGGGGACTGCTCAAATGTGGTTCTTCGGACATGCCACTGGTGAGCTATGTCACGGTGGTACGCAACAACGTTGCTACGCTCGGGCGCGCAATCGAGAGTGTGCAGCGCCAGACCTATGCGAATGTGGAGCACATCGTGCTTGATGGCGCTTCGACGGACGGAACGGTCGAACTGATCGCTCGTCACGCCGACCGCCTGGACTACTTCGTGTCGGAACCCGATCAGGGTCTCTATGACGCCATCAACAAGGCGGCTCCGTTGGCGCGCGGGCAGTTGATCTGCATACTCAATTCCGACGATTGGCTGGAGCCTCACGCGGCCGAGATAGCCGTGCGTCGCATGCGCAACCACATGCAGGGCGCTGCATTGCTGGCGACCGGCGCGGTGATTTACAACTTGGCGAAGGAGGTCGTGGCCGAATGGCCGCCCATGTTCGTCCACCCCGGCAGCTACTTCGCCTGCGCCAACGTCTGCCACAACGGTGTATATGCCACGCGAGCCGCTTATGAGTGCTCCGGGCTTTATGACACCACCTACCGCATTGCCGCAGACTTCAAATGGGTCATGGCCTGCGTCGACGCAGGCGTCGATTTCGTTTACACGCGGGAGGTGACCGTCAACTATTCGCTCGGCGGTACCTCAGGCGATGCCCGTGGACACAGCCGCGAGTGCCAACGTGTCGTGGCCGAGCGCTTTCCCTTCCTCTCCAAGCACGATGTACATGGTTTGTATGACAGTTATTTCTTGTTTGGACACCAACCACACGACCCGGGCGATCAAGTGCAAGAACCATTGACTGTGTTGTTGCGTCGGTTATTCGCCGAGCACCCGCGGCAGACTGATTTTCAATTGGCCCTGGCTTGGGCCGCGATGACCAAGCTCGAACATCCGTCTGATCGGCCTCTTTCGACCGCATCGGCGGATGGTGCGACAGCGATTCCTTCGGTGCTTCGCTCTGCGAAAGATCTCGTCAAGGGCCTGCTGCATCGTTATCCGCTTCTGTACCGAGCTGCGCTGAGTGGCTATGCAAGATTGCGGAGGTAGTGGGGCATGGCTCGAATTGCCTATGTTGATCACTCCTACCACCGCACCACGAGATCAACCAACTTTCTGAGGGACATGCTGCGGCGGCGCGGGCATGACGTACAGGATTTCTGGGACGAGGCCTGGACCGGAGGGCCGCCCGTGAATTGGGTGCAGGTGCAGCATCACGACGTAGTCATCATGTTCCAGTCATATTGCCCGCCTGGCCGCGCAGCGTTTCGGCAGGTTCACCCGAATGTGGTCTACATCCCTATGCTGGACCAGTTCGGAATCTGGCAGGGTCCCATGTCGAACCAATCTGACTTCTGGGCGCCGTTTCAGGGGTCGAAGGTGCTGAACTTTTCAAGTGCAGTGCATTGCCTGACTACCGGCTTCGGGATTGCCAGTCATTGGGCGCGTTTCTACCAATCCGCGGAGCCGGCGACGATCCCTTCTCAGGAAGGACTGCGTGGCTTCTTTTGGCTGCGGCGGCAAGATCAGATCAGCTGGGCGCTGATACGCCAATTGATCGAAGGTAGTCGTTTCGACAGCTTCCACATACATCTGGCAGGCGATCCCGGTGCGCCGGAGCCCCAAATGCCGACGGACGCGGACATGGCGCGGTACAACATCAGCATTTCGACCTGGTTCGAAGACCGCAACCAACTCACGGCCCTGGTAGAGCGTGCCAACGTGTATTTCGCGCCACGGATGGAAGAGGGAATAGGCCAGTCTTTCTTGGAAGCGATGGCACGCGGCAAATGCGTGGTGGCTCCCAATCAGGGCACGATGAACGAGTACATCCTGTCCGGCCTCAACGGCCTGCTCTACGACCATCGCGCACCCCGTCCGTTGGACTTCTCCGAAGTTGAGCGCCTGGGTGGGGCGGCGCGCGCCAGCGTGATTGCAGGTCACGCTCAATGGCTGGCTGCGGAAGAGGGCATCGTGGACTTCATCCTGACGCCCAGCGAGAACTTCTATGTGAACAAATACCAGCACACTTTTCCTGCGTTGGCTCCTGAAACCTCGGAAGGCCAGAAGGACATCGCGATGGTCAAGGCATCGTCGCATGCGACCGTAGAACAACCAACAGGGCGGCTACGTGCATTGGCGCATCGCTATGCCATCTTTCAGGTCACCCGGCCGATATGGCACCCGCTTCTGAAACTGGCCCGTCAGTTGCGCCGGTCGCTGACTTGAACCTGCCCAACGCGTTGTTCACCCTGAAGAGTCTGGGACACTGGGGTGACCAGTCACCAGAGAGAACGTTCACGTGAACACCAACATTCCAGAACCCATATTGCGTGTCAAACGCATGCGGCGCATGGCCGGGTTCTGGGCCATCAAGCACACGTCTACCACGCCATGCAACTCGCAGGTCGATGACAAAGCCGGGCGCTTCATGCAGACGTGCCCGCGTGAGCGAGACTATTGTCGCCGCTGGGCAAACAGCGCCTTGGACGGACGGGGCGCTGCCTCTCGCCTTGGTGGGAACACCATCTCGCAACTCAATACCCAGCCGATCGAGAGCCGAACGCTCTCATTAAGAAGCACTCAATATGACTCAGAAGATTTTCGTTGCAGGACATCGTGGCCTGGTCGGCACGGCCGTCATGGGAGCCCTGAAAACTGATGCGCGCTATGACGTCGTGACGCGCAGTCACGCCGAACTGGACCTTGAAGACTTTCGGGCCACCCGCCAATTCTTTCTGAATGAACGCCCCGACATGGTGGTGATGAGTGCGGCCAAAGTGGGCGGCATTCTGGCGAACAACACCCTCCCGGTGGATTTCCTGCACCAGAATTTGCGGATCCAGCTCAGCGTGTTTGACGCCGCTCATGAGGCCGGAGTGCGCCGCATGATCTTCCTCGGCTCTTCATGCATCTATCCGCGTGATTGCCCGCAGCCAATCAAGGAGGACTATCTCTTGACGGGGCCGCTGGAGGCCACGAATCGGCCCTATGCGCTGGCCAAGATTTCCGGCGTGGAATCATGCTGGTCGTTCAACCGTCAGTACGGAACGCAGTACTTGGCGGTCATGCCTACCAACATGTATGGCCCTGGCGATAACTACCACCCGGAGCACTCGCACGTGCTGCCTGCGCTGATCCGCCGCTTTCACGAGGCCAAGGTCAACTCGGATCCGTCGGTCGTGGTGTGGGGTTCGGGCAAGCCCAAGCGGGAGTTCATGTACTCGCAGGATCTCGGCGATGCCGTACGGTTTCTGCTGGACCTGCCGGACGAGCGCTTTGCCGAATTGACGCGACCCGACATCACACCGCTCATCAATGTCGGCGTTGGTACCGACGTGACGATCCGCGAGGTCGCTGAGTTGGTCAAGGCCACCGTCGGCTACCAGGGCGAGCTGAAGCTCGATGCCAGCAAGCCCGACGGCACGCCGCGCAAGCTGCTGGATGTGAGCCGGCTCGTCGCCATGGGATGGAAGGCGCAGACCTCGCTCGACGCGGGCCTGCGCCATGCCTACGAGGATTTCGTCGCGCGCCATGGTTGACAACGTATTCGCACGCTATGCACGACGGGCTGCCAAGGGTGCATGGTGGCTCGCGACACCTTGGCGCATGCCGCAGCGCCTGGCTTTCCTGCGCGACCGGGCGGCCATGCAGGCGCAAGCGGACGAACTGGCGGCGCTTGCGGAGCAGGAGCGCTTGCGCGCCGAACGGCGCGAGCGCGGCGTCGAGATCGCGGCAGCGCCGATGCTGGATCTCTTCGACGACAACGCCTTGGCGGAAGTGGCCGGCGTGCCTGCCGACCGCGTCGCCTGCCCGCCGTGCGCCCCGCAGGACATCACCGACGCGTGGAGCGCTGCGCGCTTCTGCATCCAGCTCTGGCGTCGCCGCGCCGATCTCCGGCAGCGGTTTCCCGATGGCCCTGCCGGCGGTGCGAAGGGTGCGTGGGGCCATTGGGTCCTGCATGCGGGCGCAGCCGAGCTGGGGCTCGGCACAGCGGCGCTGGAGCATCTCGCAGGCGTGCTGGCAGGCAACTTTTCCGCGTCGGCGCGGCAGGCCTTCCTGGGCAATGCGGCGCTTCGGTCCGTCCTGCCGCATGGGCTGACGCCGGTCGGGATGCCCGCATTGTTCCGCTGGTACATGCGCACTGAACTGAGGGGGACGGGGCTTCGACTGGAAGAGCTCTGGTGGCTCCTGCTGGAGGCTGCGCAGGACCCCGCGCGCGAACTGCACCTGGCGCACGCCTTCGCGCCGGCATGGCAAGTCCGGCATCCCGACGGCGCGACCGTGTTCGGCCGTGACGATCTGGCCGCATGGTTCGCGATGGAATACGGCGCCACCGGGGATTGGCTCGATGCGCGCCGATGGCCCGAGCCCGGCATCTCGCCTGTGGAGCAGATCCGCACCAGCTGGCAGGTTCGCCCCTCCTGGCGCGCGGCCCACCCCCGGGCCCTGGACGACGTCCAGGCGGCGCAGCGCTTGCTGGCCTGGCTCGCTTCACCGCAGGCGGGCCTCTGCGGGCATGTGTGCGAATGGTGCTCGGCGCTCGATGCGCAGGCCGTGGCGGCGGCACTTGCGCAGCCGGGGGTCAACGTCCTTGGCCACTTCTGCTATCCGTCCGGACTGCGCGTCTCCGTGGAATCCATGGTGCAGGCGATGTCGCTGGTCGGTGTCCCCACCTCGCTGCGCGACGTGCGCGCGGACGCGAAGGACGACCCCCACCATGTCGACTTCCGCGGCATGGAGTCGCACGACATCACGATCATCCACACGCAGCCCGACCCGTTCTTCGACGACGCCTATGCACGGGCCGACCTGTTCGAGCGCACCCCCCGCACCTACCGCATTGCCTACTGGTACTGGGAGTTCGATTCGGTGCCCGAATCCTGGCGTGCACAGGCGCGGCAAGTCGACGAGATCTGGGCCGCCACGGAGTTCGTGGCCCACGGGCTGCGCGAGCGCTTTTCACTGCCCGTGCGCACGCTGTTCCCCGGCGTGAAGCTCGCACCGTTCGAGCGGCGCGAGCGCGCCCACTTCGGCCTGGACCCGGCGGCCTACACCTTCCTCTTCACCTTCCACATGATGAGCGTGATGGAGCGCAAGAATCCGTTGGGCCTGATTCGCGCGTTCAAGGCCGCCTTCCGGCCCGACGACGCGGTGTGCCTGGTGCTCAAGACCTCCTTCGGCGAGCGGCATCCCCAGCAACTCCAGGAATTGCACGACGCTGCCGCCGGCGCCAACATCCAGGTGATCAACGCGGTCTACAGCCCAGACGAAGTGCTTTCGCTCATGGAGACCTGCGATGCCTATGTGTCGCTGCATCGCAGTGAGGGCCTTGGCCTGACCATGGCGGAGGCCATGCTGATGGGCAAGCCGGTGATTGCCACCGGCTTCTCCGGCAACGTGGATTTCATGGACGAGAGCAACAGCCTGCTGGTGCGCCATGAACTCGTGAAGCTGGGCCGTGACATCCCGCCCTACCATGCCGACCTCGAATGGGCCGAGCCGTCGACGGAGCACGCCGCCGAGCTGATGCGAGGCGTGTTCGACGACCAGGAGGCGGCGCGAGCACTCGGCGAACGCGCCAAGGCCAGCGCCGAAGCGAATCTTTCGCTCGAAGCCGCGGGTCGCAGGATCGCTCGACGACTTGCCGAGATCAGGACAAAAGACTGACCCTTCGCAGCGCCTGCTGTGCCCGCGAACCCGTTTCGCAGTGCGCGCCCCGGCTACTGCCGGCGGCACGCGTGAAAAATCAGGCTTCTGCGCGTGGTGCAGCGGCGGCTTGCGCCTTGGCAAAAGCCTCGACCTGGGCCTCGGTCGGCTCGACCATGCGCCCATGCTCCAGGTAGACCACCCGGTTGCATTCCTTCGCGATCAAGTCGAGTGAATGCGAGGCCAGCACCAGGATGCCCGACTTCGCCACGACGTTCTTCATGCGCGTCTCCGCCTTCTCGGTGAACTCTGCATCGCCGACCGACAGCCATTCGTCCATGAGGAGGATGTCTGCCTCGATGCTGGTCGAGATCGAGAACGCCAGGCGCATCAGCATGCCGGTGGAATAGGTGCGTACCGGCATGTTGACGTAGTCGCCGAGCCCGCTGAATTCGCAGATGCCGGGGGTGAGTTCGTCGACCTGCCGCTTGCTCATGCCCATGACCAGGCCGCGCAGCATGATGTTCTCCACGCCCGTCGCGTCGACCTCGATGCCCAGCGCCGGATCGATCAGGCTGGCGACGGTGCCGGTCCGGGAAAACTCTCCCGACGAAGGCTCGTAGACGCCCGCCAGGGTGCGCAACAGCGTCGACTTGCCGGCACCGTTGTGGCCGATCAGCCCGAGGCGATCACCGCTCCTCAATTCGAGGTTGATGTTGCCGAGCGCCTGGACGACACGGATGCCCGTATCCTGGCCGAAGCGGCCACCCGTGACGGAGGACGCCAGGGTCTTCTTCAGCGATGCGGACCCCGCGCCATAGATCGGAAAGTTGACCGAGGCGTCTCTGAGTGAAATGGAGGCCATGGTTCCTTACAGCCAGTAGACCACGCGACGGCGGTATTTCGAGAAAAGCAGGCTGCACGCGATCAGGCTCGCGACCGTCCAGCCGAGGATGCCCCACCAGCTGTGCGCGTCAGCCACGTTGCCCATCAACGGTGCGCGCAGGAGGTCCAGCATTTGCGCGAACGGGTTATAGAGCACGTACCTGGCGCGTCCTGGCAGGCTTTCCGGCAACCAGAACACGGGGGTCAGGAACATCAGCATCTGCATGATGCTGGTCATGATCTGCGTGACGTCGCGAAAGCGGGTGCAGACGAGCCCCAACGCCAGTCCCAGTGCATGCGCATTGATCAGCAGGATCAGGAATGCGGGGATGAACAGCAGTGACGACCACGACAGCGAGATGCCGGCCCAGAGCGCGACCGGCAGGTAGAGCACGATCTGGTGCCCGAACACGATCATGTTGCGCGCCATGCCGCGCCAGACGAAAAGACTGATCGGGAAGTAGCCCTGCTTGAGGTAGTTGGACGAGCCTATGAAGGTATTGCAGGCATCCGTCACCATGCTGGAGAAGAAGCTCCAGAAGATGATCCCCAGCGCCAGGTGGGGAAAGAATTTGCTCAGCTCGGAGCCGAACAGCGAGCTGTACAGCGGCCCCATGCCACCGATCATCGCGCCCATGCTCAGCGTCAGCCACAGGGGCCCGAGCATGGAGCGGCGGTAGCGCAGCACGATGTCGAACCATGCGAGCGTCCACCAGATGTCGGTGCGGCGCGTGCCCTCCCACCAGTCCGCCCACGCGCTGCGATGCAAATTCGAATGTGCCTGACTCATACCCGTCCGTAAGTGTCGGCAAGTCGGACGATGTCGTCCTCGCCGAGATAGCTCCCGCATTGAACTTCGACGAGGACCAGTTCGTCGTCGCCTACGTTGGTGAGGCGATGTGTTTCACCGAGGGGGATGTAGCGATATTCCCCCGGCATGGTCTTGTGTTCGACGTCGCCGACCTGGACGATGGCCGTTCCCTTGACCACGACCCAATGCTCGGCGCGCTGGTGATGATATTGCAGGGAGAGCGACGCGCCGGGACGCACGGTGATCCGTTTCACCTTGTAGCCGTCTTCTTCCTTGAGCGAGGCATAGGTTCCCCACGGGCGGTGTACCACCGCGGGCAACTGCACGGTCTCATGGCGGCGCGCCTTGAGCGCGTCGACCACGTTCTTCACCTGCTGCGCGCTGTTCTTGTGCGCGACCAGCAGCGCGTCGGGCGTGTCCACGATCACGAGGTCCGACACGCCGACGGTGGCAACCACCTTGGGGCCGTGGCTTTGGACCTGCACATGGGTGCCCGTGGTCTCGATGGCGACGACATCGGCCGGCATGGTGTTGCCGCTCGCATCGGGCGTCAGCGCCTTGGCCACCGAGGGCCAGGAGCCCACATCGCTCCAGCCGAACTTGGCTGGCACGACGTGGACGTTGTCCGCGCGTTCCATCACCGCGTAGTCGATGCTGATGTCGGGTTGCAGGCCGAAGGTATGCATGTCGAACTGCATCGTGTCTTCGCTGGTGCTGGCGGATGACAGCGCGTTGCGCGCGGCGACGAGCACTTCCGGGGCATGTCGCTCGAAGGCGGCGATGATCGCGTCCGCCGTGAAGCAGAACATGCCGCTGTTCCAGTAGTAGCGGCCCGTGGCGAGGTACTCCTGCGCCGTCTCGAGGTCGGGCTTCTCGACGAAGCGCTTGACCGGCTGGCTCTGGCGCGACACGTTCTCGACTTCCACATAGCCGAAGCCGGTGTCAGGGCTGGTCGGGCTGATGCCGAAGAGCACCAGGTTGCCGGCCTCCGCCAGGCGGAAGGCCTGGCTTGCGCTGGCGACGAACGCCTCGACATCGGGCACCAGGTGGTCGGCTGACAGCACCAGCATCACGGTATCGCCGCCGAACTGCGCCGTGCACTGAAGTGCCGCCAGCGCAATGGCCGGCGCGGTGTTGCGGCCCTTGGGCTCCAGCAGCAGGGTGGTCTCCGGCGGGTCGGACATCTGCCGCAGCACGTCCCGGGTGAGGAACAGATGGTCCTTGTTGGTGACGACCATCAGCTTGCCGGTGCCGCACGCCTGGCCGCGCTCGATGGCTTGCTGCAGGAGCGTCGCACCCCCTAGTTTCATGAACGGCTTCGGATAAGCCTGACGAGAAAGTGGCCAGAGTCTTGAGCCCGCGCCCCCCGAGAGCACCACTGAAAGCAAACGCATCGTTGTCCTTAGGATTTCACAGTTAACAATTTTACCGTCCCCCCCTTTTTCGGGGTCCGGCACTTGAGACCCCCAATTTGACCTGCGTTTCGGTACCCTCGCGGCTTGGGCAGTGCGAAGATAATCACGATCCTGCTCCGCAACACTGCGGCGCCGACCGGGCCAATCCCTTCCGACCCGTCCCAGCATGCCGCCACACCAAGCAGCGCCCCACCTTCTTCATCCGAAATACCGCCCCGACATCGACGGCCTGCGGGCGGTTGCCGTGGTCTCCGTCCTCGGGTTTCATGCGTTTCCGAGCATGGTGCGCGGCGGGTTCATCGGGGTGGACATCTTCTTCGTGATTTCGGGATTCCTGATCTCCACGATCATCTTTGGCAGCCTGGGCGGCGCGGGCTTCAGCTATCGCGAGTTCTACGAGCGCCGCATCCGCCGCATCTTCCCGGCGCTGTTGCCAGTGATGGCGACGACGTTCGCGTTCGGCTGGTACGTGCTGCTGTCCGACGAGTTCCAGCAGCTCGGCAAGCACCTCGTGGCGAGTGCCGGCTTCGTCTCCAACCTGGTGCTGTGGGATGAGTCGGGCTACTTCGACACGGCGGCCGAGGCCAAGCCCTTGCTCCACCTGTGGTCCCTGGCGGTGGAGGAGCAGTTCTACATTTTCTGGCCGGTGCTGCTCGGTCTGGTCTGGCGCTGGAAGGGGCCGCGCGGGCTGGTGTTCTGGATGAGCGTGGCCGCGGGGCTGTCCTTCGTGCTGAACGTGGCGGGGGTGCACAAGTACGCGGATGCGACTTTCTACTCGCCGCTGTCGCGCATCTGGGAACTGGCCGCCGGCGCACTGCTCGCGCATGCCGGCCTGCGCCGGCTGCCGGGCACGCGCGTGCGGGGCGCGGGGCTGCGCAGCCTGGCGGGGCTGGTGCTGATCGGGCTGGGCCTGGCCATGATCCAGAAGGGCAAGGCTTTCCCTGGCTGGTGGGCGCTGTTGCCGATCCTGGGGGCCTGCCTCTGCATCTCGGCGGGCATGGGCGCGTGGCTCAACCGCATGCTGCTCGGCTCACGGCCCCTTGTCTGGATCGGACTCATCAGCTATCCGTTGTACCTGTGGCACTGGCCCTTGCTGGCCTTCGCGCGGGTGGTGGAGGGCGACACGCCGATGCGCAGCGTGCGCGTCGCGGCCGTGGCGGCGTCGGTGGCGCTGGCCTGGCTGACCTATCGCTTCATCGAACAACCCATACGCAAGAGCCAGGGCACGGCGGCCGTGCGTTGGCTGGGGGTTGGCATGCTGGTGCTGGCCGCGGTGGGTGCGACCGCCTACGCGCGCCTGCTGCCGCCGCGCAACAGCAATGCTGCCTTGCAGGCCATCGCGTCGGTGGGCAGCGACTGGGGCTATCCGGGTGACATGAAGCTGGTCGAGATCGAGGGGCAGAAGGTGTACCGTGTGGGCGAAGGCAAGCCCCGGGTGCTGTTGCTGGGCGACAGTCACGTCGAGCAATATGGGCCCCGCGCGATCGAGTTGGCGCGGGCCGAGCCCGAGCGCGTCGGCAGCCTGTACTTCGCCACGCGCGGTTCCTGCCCGCCCATCCCGGAACTGATCAAGGACAGTGACCCCGCATGCCCAGCCCTCAGGCAAAGCCTCCTGCCGTTCGCCATGGGCCCGCAGATTGACACGGTCGTGCTCGGCGGATGTTGGGCCTGCTATTTCGACGTGGGTCCGCAGCCGACGTCAGCGGGCGCGACGCCCGGCCCCGACGCCTACTACCTGCGCCAGGGAAACGTACGTCACCTGCTGCGCGGCGGTGACGGCGTGGAGCATTCGTATGAGGCATTGGCGGCGCTGATCCGGAGGCTCAAGGCCGCCGGCAAGAATGTGGTGCTGGTGCTCAATATTCCCGTGGGGGGCGAATTCGAGCCCAAGAACCTGATCACGGGCAGTCGGCTGGGAACCATGACGGCAAGGCCAAGCACTCCCACTGCCGCAGTGACCGCATCGCAGCAGGCCATTCATGATCGCCTCCTGGGCATTGCGCAGCAGACGGGCGCCACCATCGTCGACCCCATGGCCGCGCTGTGCACACCGCAAGGCCAGTGCCTGCGCAGCGACGCGCAGGGCGTGCCGATCTACAAGGACATATCGCACCTGCGGGCGACTTACGTGAAGCAGTTTGCGACCTTCCTCGACCCAGCGATCACGCAACCGAAATAAGACCGGGAGAACCATGGCGATGAAACGTCTACCCCAACTGTTCCGCATCGCCGGCAAGGCCGTGCAGCATGGGCCGCGCCTGATGGGCCGCCTGCCGCAGGCCTGGCGGGTCTATCGCAAGGCGGGCCGCCAGGGCGTGATGTGGGAGTTGCGCCGGCGCACGCGACCGGGCAACAACTACGCGGCCTGGGTGGAGGCGCACGACGTGCTGGGTGTCGAGCAGCGGGCCGCCATCGTCGCGCGTGTGGCGGCATTGACGGAGACGCCGCTGATCTCGGTGTTGATGCCGACCTACAACCCCGATCCGGTGTGGCTGCGCGCGGCCATCGAGTCGGTGCGCTCGCAGCTCTATCCGCATTGGGAACTGTGCATCGCCGACGATGCCTCGCCCTCGGAAGCGGTGCGCGACGTGCTGCGCCAGTATGCAGAGAAGGATGCGCGCATCAAGGTCGTGTTTCGTCCGAAGAACGGGCACATCTCGGCCGCGTCCAACAGCGCGCTGGAGGCGGTCAGCGGGCCCTGGATCGCGCTCATGGACCATGACGACCTGCTGGCCGAACACGCGCTGTTCTGGGTGGCCGACTGCATCGCCAGGCATCCTGATGCGCGGCTGATCTATTCCGACGAGGACAAGATCGACGAGAAGGACCAGCGCTCCGACCCCTACTTCAAGCCCGACTGGAATCCCGACCTGTTCCGCTCGCAGAACGTGTTCAGCCACCTCGGCGTGCTGTCCACCGAACTCGTGCGCGAGGTGGGTGGGTTCCGCCAAGGCATGGAAGGCTCGCAGGACTGGGATCTGGTGTTGCGCTGCATGGAGCGCATCGGGCCCGAGCAGGTGCGGCATGTTCCTCGCGTGCTGTACCACTGGCGCATCCATTCCGAGAGCACGGCCCGCTCGATGAATGCCAAGCCCTATGCGGCAGTCGCCGGCGAGCGCGCGCTGAACGAGCACTTCGAACGCACTGGCGTGCGGGCCACGGCCGAATACGTGGGCTTCGGCTACCGCGCGCATTACGCCTTGCCCGAGGTTCCGCCGCTGGTGTCGCTCGTCATTCCCACGCGCAACGGACTGGCGCTGACGCGGCAGTGCATCGATTCGATCGTGCGCAAGACCTCGTACAAGAACTACGAGATCCTCATCGTCGACAACGGCTCCGACGATCCCGCGGTGCTGTCGTACTTCAAGGAACTGGCGACGCAGCCGAACACCCGCGTGTTGCGAGACGACAGCCCCTTCAACTATTCGGCGCTGAACAACATGGCCGTGGCGCAGGCGCGCGGCGAGGTGCTGGCGCTGGTCAACAACGACATCGAGGTGCTCTCGCCCGACTGGCTCTCCGAGATGGTGAGCCTGGCCCTGCAGCCCGGCGTCGGCGCGGTCGGGGCGCGGCTCTGGTATCCGGACATGACGCTGCAGCATGGCGGCGTGGTGCTGGGTCTTGGCGGCGGCGTGGCGGGCCATGCGAACAAGGGGCTGCCCAAGGGCTTGAACGGCTACGCCGGACGCGCCGCGCTGATCCAGTCGTTCTCTGCGGTGACGGCGGCTTGCCTGGTGGTGCGCAAGTCGGTCTACGAGGAGGTCGGCGGGCTCGACGAGGAGCGGCTGAAGGTGGCCTTCAACGACATCGACTTCTGCCTGCGACTGCGCGAGGCGGGCTATCGCAACGTGTGGACACCGTATGCCGACCTGCTGCACCACGAGTCCGCCACGCGAGGAGAAGACATTGCGCCCGAGAAGCGCGAGCGCTTCCTGCGTGAAGAAAGCTACATGAAGTCGCGCTGGGCCGAGCTGCTCCGGCACGACCCAGCCTACAACCCGAACCTCACCGCCGACAGTGAGGATTTCAGTTACGCGTGGCCGCCGCGCGTGGAGGCGCCATGAACGCGGCGCCGGGCCGGCCCAAGCCCGCTCGCACCGCAGCGCGCAGCGCCGGGGTGAGGCAATGAGCGTCCCCACGGTATCCGTGGCCCTTTGCACCCGCAACGGCGCGCGCTACCTCGCCGCGCAGGTCGAGAGCGTCTGCGCGCAGGTGCCTCCGCCGGATGAGATCGTGGTGTCCGATGACGAATCGCGCGACGACAGCATTGCCATCGTGCGCGCCGCGCTCGCGCGCCATGGCGCAGCGGCGCCCACGTTGACCGTGCTGGAGAACCGTCCCGCCCTCGGCGTGACGCGAAACTTCGAGCAGGCCGTGCGCGCCTGCCGCTCGGAGCTGGTCGCCCTGTGCGACCAGGACGATGTCTGGCATGCCGGCCGCCTCGCGCGCATGGTGGACGCATTTCGCGCGCGCCCGGAACTGCTGCTGCTGCATTCCGATGCCCGGCTGGTCGACGGCGACCTCGCGCCGATGGGCTCGACCCTGTTCGAGGCGCTGGAGGTCAAGCCCTCTGAACTCGCCGGCATCGCCGCGGGGCAGGCCTTCTCGATCCTGCAGCGGCGCAATCTCGTCACTGGTGCGACGACAGTGTTTCGTCGCGACCTGCTTGCCGCGGCGCTGCCCTTTCCGTCGGAATGGGTGCACGACGAATGGCTGGCCGCCATCGCCGCCGCGACGGGGCGCATGGACGTGCTGCCCGAGCCGCTGATCGACTACCGTCAGCACGCCAGCAACCAGATCGGCGCGCGCCGCCCGACCCTGGGTGAGAAGCTGGCCAAGGCGATCGCGCCGCGCGGCACCAAGCATGGCGAGCGCCTGCGCCGTGCAGAGGTCCTGCTCGATCGCCTCGCGTCCCTGGGCCCGCAGGTACCCCCTGCCTGCCTGCAGGCGCAACGCGACAAGGTGGCGCACCAGCGCTTCAGGACGGAGTTGCCAAGCTCGCGCTTGATTCGTTGGGTGCCTGTGTTGCTGGCCGCCGCGCGCGGACGCTACGAGCGCTTCGACCGCGGCTGGCAATCGGTGGCGCAAGACCTGCTGGAGTCGGGCTGACGCTGCGGCCCTGAACTGGCTCGGATCAAGTCGCCGCGAGGGAACGCGCCAACAATGCGCCATCCGCAGGGTATTCGATCAGCGTCTCCCTATGCCGGCGGCAACGCGCGGTAGCGCCAGAACGCCGAAGACATCCAGACCCTCAGCAAGCTGCTGACGTGCCAGGTCAGATGCCGGCGGCTGGCATGGCTGGCCCGCTGGGCTTCATGGCGCGCCAGCAGGTTCTCCCCGACCTGCAGCTTCCAGCCCGCGAGCCGCACGCGCGCGCAGATGTCGAAGTCCTCGCCATACATGAAGAAGCGTTCGTCGAAGCCCTTGACCTGCGCGTAGGCCTGGCTGCGCAACAGCATGAAGAGGCCCGGGACCCAGGCCGGGACGGTAGGAATCGCATAACCCGCGCGCTTGCGCGTGAGGATCTCGAGCGGCGTGATGATGGCCCGATGCTGTTCGGGCGTGGTCTTGCCGGGCTCGAGGATGCGTGGCGTCAGCAGGCCGGCGTCGGGTGCGGCTTGCGCAATGAGCGGCGCCAGCACGTCGTTGTCGAAGCGCATGTCGGGATTCAGCACCAGGAACCAGTCGCTGCGGCAATGCGTGAACGCCTGGTTGTGGTTGGCGCCAAAGCCCATGGGCGTGGCGTTGGCGATGCGCTCGATCGGAAAGCGCCATTGCATGCCCGCGCCCAGGTCGGGCTCGGGAATGTTGATCGTGAGCACGACCTTCTCGACCACGGCCGCGCAATGCCGGTCCAGTTGCTCGAGCAGCGGCAGGATCAATGCCAGTTGCCCATGGCTCACGATCGACACCGTGATGGGCTTTGCGGGGCTGGAAGACGGCGTGGGCATGGTCTAATTTCGGTTGGGAATTCTAGGTTCCCAAACCACCCCAATGATTGCCCTGATCGTCATCAGTTTCCTCGTCGCGGCGATTGCCGTGCTGGCCTTCATGCGCCGCGGGCGTCGCCATGCGCGGCGCTATGGACACGACATGCCGCAACGCTTTCACAAGGGCCATGTGCCGCGTCTCGGCGGGGCCGGGATCTTCATCGGCACCGGCTTTGCATGGCTCGCCGCCGGATGGCCGGGCGATCCGTTCAATGTGTACTGGCCGGTGGCGGGCTCCGGCATTGTCTTGCTGTGCATTGCACCGGCGGTGCTGGGGGGCATCGCGGAGGACGTGACGCAGAAGGTGCCGGTCCGCGTCCGGCTCGCGCTCACGATGGGGTCGGCGCTGCTGCTGTGCTGGATGCTGGACCTGGGTGTCTCCCGCACCGGATTCTCCACGCTCGACGGCTGGATGCGGGCCGTGCCCTATGCGGGCATGCTGCTGGCCGCCCTGGCCATCGGCGGCTTGCCGCATGCGTTCAACATCATCGACGGCTACAACGGCCTGGCCGGCACGGTGGCGGTGCTGGTGTGCCTGGCCATCTCGCACGTGGCGCTGCAGGTCGGCGACCGCCAACTGGCCGCCATGGTGATCTGCATGGTCGGCGCCACGGTGGGCTTCCTGATGTGGAACTACCCGCGCGGCAAGATCTTCGCGGGCGATGGCGGCGCCTACGTCTGGGGCATCGTGATCGCGGTGGCTTGCGTCACGCTGGTCAAGCGACATCCCACCGTCTCGCCCTGGTTCCCGATGCTGCTGCTCATCTACCCGGTGTGGGAGACGATGTTCTCGATCTACCGCAAGCTGGCGCGCGGCCAGTCGCCCGGCACGGCGGACGCGCTGCATTTCCACCAGCTGATCTTCCGCCGCATCGTGCGCGTGGCCTTTGCCGACGACGAGGCCCGCCAGCTGCTGGCCCGCAACAACCGCACCTCGCCCTACCTGTGGATGTTTGCCGCGCTGTCGGTGGTGCCCGCGGTCCTGTTCCGGACCAACACGCTTGCGTTGATGCTGTTCTGCCTGCTGTTCGTCGCGACCTATGTGGCGGCCTACCTGATGATCGTGCGCTTCAAGGTGCCACGCTGGCTGCGACCCTAGCATTGGCGCTCCCGCAAGTCGTATTGATTCGTGAACCGCCTTCCCCTCGCCGGGGTACGCCAGCGATTCGGCAAGGCCGGTTGCGCAAGGATGTTGCTCCCCCCAGGTTGGCCTCACTGTGTGTAGGCCGCCCCCACCGGGGGCAACACCCTCGCCATACAAGCCAGTTCCGCGGCGTTTCACGAAATGGCTGCAAAATCCGCGCACTCCGTTTTCCTGAGCGAATCTCCATGACTGATCACGTCCAGAACATCCCCCCGCGCGACAAGGCCGAGATCCTGGCCCAGGCGCTGCCCTACATCCGCAAGTTCCACGGCAAGACCATCGTCATCAAGTACGGCGGCAATGCCATGACCGACCCGGAATTGCAGGCTGACTTCGCCGAGGACGTGGTGCTTCTCAAGCTGGTCGGCATGAACCCGGTGGTGGTGCATGGCGGCGGCCCGCAGATCGAGGCGGCGCTCAACAAGCTGGGCAAGAAGGGCCACTTCATCCAGGGCATGCGCGTCACCGACTCGGAAACCATGGAGGTGGTCGAATGGGTGCTGGCCGGCGAGGTGCAGCAGGACATCGTGGGTCTCATCAACCAGGCCGGCGGCAAGGCGGTCGGCCTGACCGGGCGCGACGGTGGACTGATCCGGGCGCAGAAACTCAAGATGCCCGACCGCAACGACCCCGACCTGCACCATGACGTGGGCCAGGTCGGCGAGATCGTCGCCATCGACCCGAGCGTGGTGAAGGCGCTGCAGGACGACGCCTTCATCCCGGTGGTCAGCCCGCTCGGTTTCGGCGCGGACAACGAGAGCTACAACATCAACGCCGACGTGGTCGCCGGCAAGCTGGCCACCGTGCTCAAGGCCGAGAAGCTGATGATGCTGACCAACACGCCCGGCGTGCTGGACAAGGCCGGCAACCTGCTGACCAATCTGAGCGCCCGCGAGATCGACGAGTTGTTTGCCGACGGCACGATCTCCGGCGGGATGCTGCCCAAGATCGAGGGCGCACTCGATGCGGCCAAGAGCGGCGTGAACGCGGTCCACATCATCGACGGCCGGGTGCCGCACGCGATGCTGCTGGAAATCCTCACGGACCAGGCCTACGGCACAATGATCCGGGCTCGCTGAGGCCTGCATCCGGCCCGTCGGGTGGGCCGCTGTCGCAACGGTCTTGGATAATACCGGGATCCGTTCTTGGTTGTGTGCAAATGTTGCAGATTACGCACGTAGCGGTACGTTTCCGGAAGGCGCGTGCTAACCACCGTGTGCGAGAATCATTTCATTACATATTTGTACGGCACACATGCAGCACGAAGAGTCAGACGATCCCGGCAGCGCAGTTCCGGCTGAAGTCAATTCGGCCGGCCCGCGCAAGCGTCCCAAGCCGGGCGAACGTCGCGTGCAGATCCTGCAGGCGCTCGCCACCATGCTGGAACAGCCCGGCGCGGAGCGGGTCACGACCGCGTCGTTGGCCGCCAAGCTCGAAGTGAGCGAGGCCGCACTGTATCGGCACTTTGCCAGCAAGGCACAGATGTTCGAAGGGCTCATCGAGTTCATCGAGCAAAGCGTGTTCACGCTGGTCAACCAGGTCACCGAGCGCGACGGGACGGGGCAAGAGCAGGCGGCTCGTATCGTTTCCCTGCTGGTCCAGTTCGCTGAAAAGAATCCCGGCATGACGCGCGTCATGGTCGGCGATGCGCTGGTCTACGAGAACGAGCGCCTGCAAAGCCGGATGAACCAGTTCTTCGACAAGATCGAATCCACCTTGCGCCAAGCATTGCGCGGCGCAGCGGCGGCCGAAGGGTCCGCCACGCCCACCGTCGATGCGCAGGTGCGCGCGGCGGCGCTGACGGCCTTTGTGGTCGGGCGGCTGCAGCGCTTCACGCGTTCGGGCTTCCGGCGCATGCCTTCGGAACATCTGGAAGCCAGCGTCGGCCTCATGCTTTGACGATTTCGCAGTCCAACGCATCACTGCGTTGGACCGCCTTGTCGTGCTACAGCACTGTCTGCGGCGCTCCGGCTTGTTCTGCGCTTGATTGCAAAGTCTTGTGCCTGCGGGCGCTTGGCGCTGGTGCATTTTTCACACGCGTCGCATGAAATTCGTGGCCGTGGGTTGAACGAACCAAAGGCCGGTGCTATCGTGGCTGCAAGCGCGAGTTGATCGCGCCCTTTTTGGGGGATTCCCATTGAGCACACGCAAGTACCCGTACGCGGTCGTCATCGGCCGTTTCCAGCCCGTCCATTTCGGTCACCAACGCCTCATCGAGGAAGCCGCTCGCGCGGCTGATCGCGTCATCGTGGTGGTCGGTTCCGACCGCACGCCGCGCAGTGCGAAAAATCCATTCACCTTCGATGAGCGCGAGCGCATGGTGCGCGCCTGCCTGCGCAGCACCGACCAGATGCGCGTGAGCGTCGTCGGCGTGGGCGATTCGCCCTACAACGACCAGCTCTGGATCGCATCGATCCAGTCCGCGGTCGACAAGCTCATCGTGCAGGACGGCCACAAGCCCAAGGTGGCACTGGTCGGCCACCTCAAGGATGCGTCGAGCTACTACCTCAAGCTGTTCCCGTCGTGGGAGTTCGTTGGCCTGCATGCGGTGGAGAGCATTCATGCGACCGACGTGCGCAATCTCTACTTCGACCCGGAGATGCGCGGGCAACTCTCCCCGTCCGACCTGCCGGATGGCACGGCCGCCTTCCTGGAGCGCTTCACGCAAACGGGGGACTACGCGGCGCTGTGCGAGGAGCGCGCCTTCCTCCTCGACTACCGAGACAAGTACCGCTATGCCGGCAGCGAGTTTCCGCCGATCTTCACGACGGTCGATGCGGTGGTGGTGGAGGCGGGGCACATCCTGCTGGTGCAGCGCAAGTTCCATCCCGGCAAGGGAACGTGGGCCTTGCCCGGCGGTTTCGTCGGCCAGCACGAGCGGCTGCAGGATGCGGCGGTCCGTGAACTAAGGGAAGAGACGCGCTTGAAGGTGCCGGTGCCCGTGCTCAACGGCAGCATGAAGGCGAGCCACGTGTTCGACGCGCCGGAGCGCTCGCAGCGTGGACGCACCATCACGCACGGCTTCTTCTTCGAGTTGGCGCACAACCAGTGGACGGGGCTGTCGGATGTGCGCGCGGACGACGATGCGGCCGCCGTGCGCTGGGTGCCGATCGCGGAGTTCCTCGATATGCAGGAATGCATGTACGAAGACCACTTCTTCATCGCGAACCATTTTCTGGGCGGCCTGGGCAAGAACTGAAGCCCCGGCTTTTTTTGTGGAAACGGTGCCCGGTTGACGGGCGCCAAGTGAAAGGAGCTTTCACATGTCTCGCAGCAACTTCTCCCCTTCATCGCTCGGCAGCAATCTGCTGCTGCGCACCGACTCCTACAAGGCGTCGCACTGGATGCAGTACCCGCCTGGTACACAGACGGTGTTCAGCTACATCGAGTCGCGCGGGGGTGCCTTCAGTCATTCGCTGTTTTTCGGCCTGCAAGCCTACCTGCGCGAATATCTGTCGACGCCGGTGACGGTGGACGATGTTGACGAAGCCACGGCGATGATGGCCGTGCATGGAGAACCGTTCAATCGCGAAGGATGGTTGGGCCTCATCGAGACGCATGGCGGGCGCATGCCGGTACGCATCCGCGCCGTGCCCGAGGGCAGCGTGGTGCCGGTGCACAACGTGCTCGCGACCATCGAGAACACGGACCCGAAGTTCTTCTGGCTCACGAGTTATCTCGAAACCGAACTGCTGCGCGCCATCTGGTACCCGACCACCGTGGCCACGCTGTCGGCCGCGGCCAAGGCGACATTGCTGCGGTATCTCGAAGCGACCTGCGACGACGCGCAGGGGCAGATTCCGTTCAAGCTGCATGACTTCGGGGCGCGTGGCGTGTCGAGCCTGGAGTCGGCGGCGCTCGGCGGTCTGGCCCACCTGGTCAACTTCATGGGCACCGACACGCTCATTGCACTGGTCGCGGGGCGTCGCTACTACGACTGCGACATGGCCGGCTTCTCGATTCCGGCGGCGGAGCACAGCACCATTACGGGCTGGGGGCGCGATCGGGAGTCGGACGCTTACCGCAACATGGTCACGCAGTTCGGCAAGCCGGGTGCGCTGTTCGCCGTGGTGAGCGACAGCTACGACATCTTCAATGCCTGCGACCGCATCTGGGGGACCGAGTTGAAGGACCTGGTGGTGCAGTCCGGTGCGACGCTGGTCGTGCGGCCGGACAGCGGTGACCCGGCCGAGACGGTGCTCCGGGTGGCCAACATCCTGGCCGCGCGCTTCGGAACCACGACCAACAGCAAAGGGTTCCGCGTGCTGAACAACGTGCGCATCATCCAGGGGGATGGGGTGAACCTCGACTCGCTGCGGCTTTGCTTGTCGAACCTGTACCACAACGGGCTATCGGCGGAGAACATCGCCTTTGGGATGGGCGGCGGGTTGCTGCAGCAGGTCAATCGGGACACGATGCAGTGGGCGATGAAGTGTTCGGCGATGCAGGTGGACGGGGTGTGGCGGGATGTATGGAAGTCGCCTGTCGGGGATATGGGAAAGGCGTCGAAGAAGGGGCGGATCACGCTGACGCGCGGTGTTGATGGGGGCGTGGAGACTTGCCGTGTCGATGATCTGCGCGATGGTCGGGAAGATCTGCTGGAGACCATGTTCGACGATGGCGAGATCGTGCGGCAGACCACCTTCGATGAGGTGCGTGCGCGTGCGGCGGCGGGTGTCGGGCAGGTGATCACGTCGCGCGCACCGTTGTGATTCTGTCTTTCCCCTCTCCCTCTGGTAGAGGGCAGGGTGAGGGGACTGGGCCTTTGATTCGGCGCGAGCCTTTGCAACCGCCGTGTGCCCTCACCACAGCGCTCTCCCAGAGGGAGAGGGGGCAAGTCGGGGAGGGAGTCAGGCGACCGTGACGCCGACTTTCGCACCTGACGCGACGATCTCGCCCCAGGTCGCGTCATCCAGCCAGATGCCTTCGACCTCGCGCGCCACGCGGGCCGCACGTTCCGGCTCGCCGGCGATCTGCACATGGTCGTAGCCCCCGCCGGGCGGGCTTTGGCGCAGCCAATCGACGAAGGCCGTGGCCTCCTGCTCGAAGGTCGCTTGCGTGCCCAGTTTCGAAGGATCGATCAGCACCGTCAGCATGCCGTTCAGCACGGTGCGTGCGGTGTCGGCCGGGCGGTGCCAGGTGCCGCCGCCGGTGAGCGCGCCGCCGAGCAGCTCGCAGGCCATCGCCATGCCGTAGCCCTTGTGCTCGCCGAAGGTCATCAGCGCGCCGAACAGCCCATTGCTTTGCGGCACGACCACCACGCCGGGGTCGTTGGTCGGCTCGCCCTTTTCGTCGATGAGGTAGCCATCTGGCACGCGCACGCCCTTGTTGTGGGCGACGCGCATCTTGCCCTGCGCGACGCGGCTGGTCGCGAAGTCGAGCAGGAAGGGCTCCGCGCCCGCGAGCGGAATGCCGATGCAGCACGGGTTGGTCCCGAAGCGCCCATCGCCGCCGCCCCAGGGCGCCACGACCGGCCGCGACAGCACGTTGACGAAGTGCATCGACACCAGTCCCTGCGCCGTCGCCATCTCCGCGAAGTGCCCGATGCGCCCGAGGTGGTGCGCGCTGGCCAGCGTGAAGATGCAACTGCCGTGCTGCTTCGCTCGCGCGATGCCCAGTTCCATCGCCTGCACGCCGACGATCTGGCCGAAGCCATGCTGGCCGTCGAGCGACATCATGGTGCCGATATCGATGTTGACCTTGACCGACGCATTCGGCGTGAGGCCGCCTTCGGCGATGGCGTCGGTGTAGCGCGGCAGCATGCCGACGCCGTGCGAGTCATGGCCGCTGAGGTTGGCCAGCACCAGGTTGTCCGCGACCTGTTGCGCTTCGGCGGGCGAGCTGCCGGCCGCTTTCAGGATGTTGGCGCAATGGGTGCGCAGGACGGCGGCTGCAAGGGTTTGGGGCATGGGGATTCAGAGTCCTCTGGCGTTCAGGTAGATGGAATACAGCGAGGTGGTCGCGGTGATGAAAAGACGGTTGCGGCTGACGCCGCCGAAGCAGACGTTCGACACGACCTCGGGCACGAGGATCTTGCCGATCAGCGTGCCATCCGGGTCGTAGGCATGCACGCCATCGGCCGCGCTGGTCCAGAGGCGGCCCTTGGTGTCGATGCGGAAGCCGTCGAACAGGCCGTTGGTGCAGTCGGCGAACAGCGTGCTGGCGCCGAGGCTCTTGCCGTCGGCATTCACCTTGAAGCGGCGGATGTGTTTGGGCGCGGCATCGTCGTGGCTGGCGCCGGTGTCGGCGATGTAGAGCTCCGATTCGTCGGGGGAGAAGGCGAGGCCGTTGGGCTTGACGAAGTCGTCGGCCACCTTCTCGACCGCACCTGTCGACGGATCGATGCGGTAGACGTAGCAGCCGGCCACCTCCTGCTCAGCTGCGAGGCCCTCGTAGTCCGACAGGATGCCGTAGCTCGGGTCGGTGAACCAGATGCCGCCGTCGGAATGCACGACCACGTCGTTCGGTGAGTTGAGCCGCTTGCCCTGGTAGTGCGAGGCCACGACGGTCTGCGTGCCGTCGGGCTCGTTGCGCACCACGCGCCGGCCCAGGTGCTCGCAGCTGATGAGGCGGCCCTGCTTGTCGACCGTGTTGCCGTTGGTGTTGTTCGAAGGCTGGCGCCACAGGCCGACGGTGTTGTTGAGTTCGTCGTACCGCATCATGCGGTTGTTCGGAATGTCCGACCACACCAGCGTGCGATGCGCCGCGAACCAGGCCGGGCCCTCGCACCAGCGCCCGCCGGTCCACAGCCGCACGAGGCGTTCGGGGCCGGGGATGCAGGTGTTGAAGCGCGGGTCCAGGCGCTCGAAGCCCGTTCCGTCGAGGATGCCGAAAGCTGTGGTGGCCATTCAATGTCTCCTTCTTCGTGTGAGGTTGAGTTGAAAGATCGGGGGCGACCATGGCCCCCGCGCGCTACATCACGGCGCCGACTTGCCAGGGCACGAACTCGTTCTGCCCGTAGCCGTGCTTCTCGCTCTTGCTGTGCTCGCCCGATGCGGTTGCAAGCACCAACCGGAAGATGCGCTCGCCCATCTCCTGGATCGATGCGGTGCCGTCGACGATCTCGCCGCAGTTGATGTCCATGTCTTCCTCCTGCCGCTTCCACAGCGTGGAGTTGGTCGCGAGCTTGAGCGAAGGCGAGGGCGCGCAGCCATACGCCGAGCCGCGGCCGGTGGTGAAGCAGATCATGTTGGCGCCGCCGGCCACCTGGCCCGTGGCGCTGACCGGGTCGTAGCCGGGCGTGTCCATGTAGACGAAACCGTGCGCCGTGACGGGTTCGGCGTATTCGTAGACCGCCTCGAGGTTGCTGGTGCCACCTTTGGCGACCGCGCCGAGCGACTTTTCCAGGATGGTGGTGAGCCCGCCCGCCTTGTTGCCGGGCGAGGGGTTGTTGTTCATCTCGCCGTCGTTGATGGCCGTGTAGTGCTCCCACCAGGCGATGCGGTCGACCAGCTTCTGGCCGACCTCGCGCTTGACGGCGCGACGCGTGAGCAAATGCTCGGCGCCGTAGACCTCGGGCGTTTCGCTGAGGATGGCGGTGCCGCCATGCGCGACCAGCAAGTCCACCGCATGGCCCAGCGCCGGGTTCGCGCTGATGCCCGAGTAGCCATCCGACCCGCCGCATTGCAGCCCGATCGTGATGTGCGCTGCGCTGCACGGCTCGCGCTTGACCGCATTGGCGCGCGGCAGCATCTCGTTGATGAGCGCGATGCCTTTCTCGACCGTCTTGCGCGTGCCGCCCGTGTCCTGGATGTTGAAGGTGCGGAAGTTCTCGCCTTCCGACAGCGACCCCGTCGCCAGCCAGGCATTGATCTGGTTCGCCTCGCAGCCCAGGCCCACCACCAGCACGGCGGCGAAGTTGGGATGCGTCGCATAGCCCGTGAGCGTGCGTTCCAGGATCTGCATGCCGAAGCCTTCCGTGTCCATGCCGCAGCCCGTGCCGTGCGTGAGCGCGACGATGCCATCGACGTTGGGATACGCCGCCAGCGCGGAAGGGTTGGTCTTGCGCGAGAAGTGGTCGGAGATCGCGCGCGCCGCGGTGGCCGAGCAGTTCACGCTGGTCAGCACGCCGATGTAGTTGCGAGTGGCGACGCGGCCATCGGCGCGCTTGATGCCGAGGAAGGTCGCTTCGCGCAGCGGCTGCACGGGCTTCACGTCGGCACCGAACGCGTAGTCACGCTCGAAGTGGCCCTTGTCGGGTCCCATGTTCAGGTTCTGCGTGTGCACATGCTCTCCGGCCGCGATCGGCTTGCTCGCAAAGCCGATGATCTGGTTGTAGCGGCGCACCGGTTCGCCCGTGGCGATGTCGCGCATCGCGACCTTGTGGCCGGCGGGGATCAGGCCGCGCACCGCAACGCCTTCGACGGTGGTGCCGCCCACGAGCTGCGCGCGGGCGATGACGACATCGTCGGCGGGATGGAGTCGGATAAAGGGGTTCATCGTGTTTTCTTCTGTGAGGGCAGGGCGTGATGTCGCGGGGTCAGGAAAGCATTCTTCGGCAAGCGCATTACCAATGAGGGCGCACTGGTAATGAGGGTCAGGCCGCCTTGGCCTTGCGCCAGCTTGCGCTGTAACGTTGATGGGATTTGTCCATGTGCGCATGCATCGCGGCACGCGCGGCATCGGGGTCGCGCGCGACGATCGCGTCCACGATGGCATCGTGCTCCGTGATCGCATGGCGCCATGACACGGCGTTCTCGAAGTAGCCGCCGAGCCGCGTGAACAACGGGCCGTAGCGCGAGTCCCAGAAGCTCTGCACCGTCTCGACCAGTACCGCGTTGCCGCTGGCCTCGACGATGGCGACGTGGAAGGCGCGGTCGCCTTCCAGCGGCATCTCGCTCTGGTCGGCCTGCGCGCGCATGTTGTCGACGGCGCGCCGCATGGCCTCGAAGTCGCGCTTCTTGCCGTGCATCGCTGCCAGTGCAGCCGTTTCGCCCTCGACCACGCGCCGCGCGCGGATGAGTTCGAGCGGGCCCCACTCGGTGACTTCCACGGCAGGGCTGGAGCGCTTCGAACGATCGAGCACATAGACGCCCGAGCCGGTACGCACCTCGACCCAGCCCTCCACCTCCAGTGCGATCAGCGCCTCGCGCACGGAGGGCCGGCTCACGCCCAACTCGCGCGCCAGGTCGCGCTCCGCCGGCAGCCGCGCGCCGGGCGCGAACTCACCCTTGGCAATGAGTGCGCGCAGCTGGTCGGCGATCTGCCGGTACAGGCGCTTGGGTTCGATGGATTGCAGAGGCACGGGGATGCGCGTAAGGTCGCGGGGCGTTTCAGCCGCGATGTTAAGGGTTGTCCTGAATTGGACAAGTGGTAAGGCCAATTCAGAATACGATTCCCGCCGCGCCGCGGCCATCGGGCGAAACCCTCGGCGGCCGCACTCCCCTCGGCATATCGCCATCTCATTCCAATCCAGGAGACAGCATGCGACTCAAAGGCAAGACGGCCCTCATCACAGCGGCCGGGCAGGGCATCGGCCGTGCCACCGCGTTGGCCATGGCCGCCGAAGGCGCGCAGGTGTGGGCGACCGACGTCAACCCGAAGTTGCTGGAGGCCTATGCCGGCACGGCCAACGTGCAGACCGCCGTGCTCGACGTGCTCGACAAGGGCTCGATCCAGGCGCTGGTCGCGCGCATGCCTGCCGTGGACGTGCTGTTCAATTGCGCGGGCGTGGTGCACAACGGCCCGATCCTCGAGGCCACCGACGCCGACCTGGAGTTCGCCTTCAACCTCAATGTGCGCGCGCAGTTCTGGACGATCCAGGCCGTGCTGCCGCGCATGCTCGCAGCGGGTGCGGGCAGCATCATCAACATGGCCAGCGTCTGCTCCAGCATCAAGGGGCTGCCGAACCGCAACGTCTATGGGACAACCAAGGCCGCGGTGCTGGGGCTGACCAAGAGCGTCGCCGCGGACTACGTGGCGCAGGGCATCCGTTGCAACGCGGTGTGCCCGGGCACCGTCGATACGCCTTCGCTCGGCGAGCGCATCAATGCCAACGAAGACCCGGTGGCCGCACGCAAGGCCTTCATTGCGCGGCAGCCGATGGGCCGCCTGGCGCAGGCCGAGGAGATCGCGCCGGTGGTGGTGTTCCTCGCGAGCGACGAGGCCGTGTTTGCGACCGGCCAAGCCTTCTCGGTCGACGGCGGCATCACGATATGAACCGCCTCGATTTCGAGGGCCGCCACGCGGTCATCACGGGCGGTGCGACAGGCCTCGGCTTTGCCATCGCGCAGCGGCTGCTCGATTCGGGCGGCAGCGTCACGCTGTGGGACCGCGACCTGGCTGCAGCGGAAGCGGCGGCGCAGCGGCTCGGCGCGAATGCCAAGGCCATCGCGGTCGACGTGTCCGACGCAGCCGGCGTGGCCAAGGCCGTGCAAGCCACGCTCGCGTTGCGCGATGCGGGCGGCGTGGTCGATGCGCTCGTCAACTCGGCAGGCATCACCGGGCCCAACACCAGTGTCGACAACTACCCCGTCGATGCCTGGCGCCAGGTCATCAACGTCAACCTCACCGGCACCTTCCTTTGCTGCCGCGAGTGGGTGCCGCATCTGCGCGAACGTCCCTGGGCGCGCATCGTGAACATCGCATCGGTGGCCGGCAAGGAGGGCAATCCGAATGCCAGCGCCTACAGCGCCAGCAAGGCCGGTGTGATCGCGCTGACCAAGTCGCTCGGCAAGGAACTCTCCGGCACCGGCGTGCGCGTGAACAGCGTAACGCCGGCGGCCGTGAAGACGGCCATCTTCGACCAGATGTCGAAGGAGCACATCGCCTTCATGCTGTCGAAGATTCCGATGGGCCGCTTCGGCACGCCCGAGGAAATCGCGTCGATGGTGGCCTGGCTCTGCACCGAGGACTGCGCGTTCTCGACGGGCGCGACCTTCGACCTGTCGGGCGGTCGCGCTACCTACTGAATCGCGGCGCACGCGCGCGCTGACTACACTTCCCATCCCTCTCTGAAAGGACTTTCGACATGAAACTCGTGCGCTACGGCAAACCCGGCAAGGAAAAGCCCGGCCTGATCGACGACAACGGCCAGTTGCGTGACCTCAGCGCCGTGGTCCCGGACCTGGGCGGCGCCCAGCTCGACGACAAGGTGCTCGCCAAGATCCGCAAGATCAAGACCGACAAGTTGCCGCTGGTCCGTGGCAAGCCGCGCCTGGGTTGCCCGGTGGCGAACACCAGCAAGTTCATCGCCATCGGCCTGAACTACGCCGACCACGCGGCCGAGTCCGGCATGCCGATTCCAGGGGAGCCGGTGGTGTTCACCAAGGCCGTGAGCTGCATCCAGGGTCCGAACGATCCGGTGATGCTGCCCAAGGGGTCGGTCAAGAGCGACTGGGAAGTCGAACTGGGCGTGGTCATCGGCAAGCGCGCACGCTGGGTGTCGCAGAAGGAAGCGCTCGATTTCGTCGCGGGCTATGTGCTGATCAACGACGTGAGCGAGCGCGAATGGCAGCTTGAGCACGGCCTGACCTGGGACAAGGGCAAGGGCTTCGATACCTTCGGCCCGATCGGCCCGTGGCTGGTCACGCGCGATGAAGTGCCGAACCCGCAAAAGCTCGGCATGTGGCTCGACGTCAATGGCCAGCGCATGCAGACCGGCAACACGAAGACCATGATCTTCAACGTCGCCAAGCTGGTGAGCTATGTGAGCCAACTCAACACGTTGGAACCCGGCGACATCATCACCACCGGCACGCCGCCGGGCGTCGGCATGGGCATCAAGCCCGCGCCCGTGTTCCTGAAGAAGGGCGACGTGATGACGCTGGGCATCGATGGGCTGGGTGAGCAGCGCCAGGAAGTGGTGCCGTTCAAGCTTTGAACGAGTAGAAATCGGGAACCTGACGCAGAGGACGCGAAGGTTCCGCGAAGGACGCGAAAGGAATCCAGAAAACTTCTTCTGGGTTCTTTCGCGTCCTTTGCGTTTCTTCGCGACCGTCGCGTACGGTCAAGCCCGCATTCGCCTGCTTGCAAATGCGCTCAGTGCTGAAAGGCGAAATCAACCTCGGGCGCCAAGCCGCTCACGATGTGCGCGATCGACTTGCCGGAACCGCAGGCATGCGTCCAGCCCAACGTTCCATGCCCTGTGTTGAGGAAGAAGTTCGGCAGCTTGGTCTTGCCGATCATCGGCACGTTGCTCGGCGTGGCCGGGCGCAGGCCGGTCCAGAACTGGGCCTTGGTCGTGTCGCCCGCACCTGGAAACAGTTGCTCCACGCGTCGCACGATCGCCTCGCAACGGATGCGGTTCAGGTCGCGGTCGTAGCCGTTGAGTTCGGCGGTGCCGGCGATCCGCATGCGGTCGCCGCGGCCGTCCTCTGACGTGTAGCGCGAGAACACCAGTTTGAATTCGTCGTCCGTCAGCGAAACCTGGTAGGCCTTCGATGCGTCCTTCACAGGCAGCGTGACCGAGTAGCCCTTGGCCGGGTAGATCGGCAATTCAATGCCCAGCGGCTTGGCATAGATCGGGCTCAGCGAGCCCATCGCCATCACGTATGCATCGGCCTGCAGGCGCTGGAAGCGGCCTTCGATGTCGGTGGCCTCCACGTGCTCGACTCTGCCGCCGGCCTCGCGGATCGCGGTCACCGTGTGGCTCATCAGGAATTTCACGCCGGACGCTTCGCAGAGCTTGACCAGCTCACGCGCGAAGCGGTTCGCATCGCCTGATTCGTCTTCGGCGGTGTAGGTGGCGCCGGCCAGTTGCGGCCGGATGTGGGCCAGCGCCGGTTCGAGCTTCACCGCTTCGTCGGCAGAGATGACGAGGCGCTCGCAACCCAGCGCGCGCATCTGCTCGGCCGGCTTCAAGGCGCCGTCGAACTCCTTCTGCGTCGTGTAGAAGTGCAGGATGCCTTGGGTGCGCTGGTCGTAGCCAAGGCCGGTTTCGCTGCGCAGCGCCTGCAGCATGCTGCGGCTGTAGGTGCCCAGGCGCACGATCTGCTCGATGTTGTGCTTCGTCCGTGCCGGCGTGCATTCACGCAGGAACTGCAGGCCCCACATCCATTGGCGCATGTCGGCGCGGATGCGGAACAAGAGCGGTGCGTCTTCCTTGCCCAGCCATTGCAGCACCTTGATCGGTGCGCTCGGGTTGGCCCAGGGTTCGGCATGGCTGACGGAGATCTGGCCGCCGTTGGCAAAGCTGGTCTCTGCCGCCGGTGTGGCCTGGCGGTCGACCACGGTGACTTCATGGCCGAGTTTCTGGAGGTAATAGGCCGAGGTGACGCCGAGCAAGCCGGCGCCCAACACGATCACGCGCATGGGAGGTCCTTTGAAATGATTTCAAAAGCCGCTCCCCCTGTCCTTGTTACCTGAGAGTTTCGACCGCCGCGCCCGCGGGGGTGTTGCTCCTTCGGTGCATCGGGCGTGTGCCCGATGGCTCTCCAGACGGCGATATCGATGGGTGCAGTACATGACCCGGTGAGGGGTCGACCTGAGCGTTCATGGGAGTTTGCGCCTTCGGTGGAGCGGCCTGGCCGCTCGCTCTCCTGCAGCCGCGAATTCTAGGGTGGCCGGTCCGGATCTCCAAAGGGAAACGTTGCAAGCCCTGACGTTTCGACACGGATGTGGCCTTGCAGCACCACATGGGCGAACCCGGCATCACCGGACTGCAGGGCCTTCGCGAAATCGACCGGACCGAGGCCCGGCGCGTGACGCCGGTAGTCATTGCACTTCTGCCGCAGGCGCGACGACGGCACGTTGGGCATCGCGGGCGAGGCAGCTTCAGCAACGCACCGCCGGGTCGCGGGGGTGTCGTCGAAACCTGCCGACCCGCGCAATAGTCCACCAAATGACGGGGGCTTTGCGCTTCTGTCTTGATTGGTTTGGCTGCAAAATAGCACGACCGTTCGTTTTATTGAATTCAACAATCCATGTCCGCCACCGCCGTGTCCGCGAAAGCCTCGCGAACCGCCCAGAAGGGCCAGCAGACCAAGGCCGCCATCGTCGATGCGGCGCTCAACCTTGCCGCCCAGATCGGTCTCGAAGGCCTGTCGATCGGCGCCGTGGCCGAACTCACGCAGATGAGCAAGTCGGGCGTCTTCGCCCACTTCGGCTCGCGCGAGGAACTGCAGATCTCGGTCGTCCGCGAGTACCACGCCCGCTTCGAGCAGGAGGTGTTCTACGCCGCCATGCCGGCACCGCGCGGCCTGCCGCGGCTGTGCGCCATGTTCGACAACTGGATGAAGCGCACCTCGGTCGAGATCGATTCGGGCTGCATCTACATCAGCGGCGCTACCGAATTCGACGACCGCCCAGGGCCCGTGCGCGATGCGCTGGTCGAGTCGGTCAGCATCTGGCAGGCGGCCATGTTCCGTGCCGTGCAACAGGCCACGGCCGAAGGCCACTTCCGCCCCGACATCGACGAGCGCCAGATCGCCTTCGAGATCCATGGACTGATCCTCGCGTCGCACTATGAAGCGCGCTTCCTGCACACACCCGGTTCCATCGAGCGAGCGCGCAAGGGCTTCGAAAACATCATCAACCGCTTTGCGACCCCATCAGCACCGCGGCTCTCCCTCACGCAGCCGTCGCCCACGCGCCAAGGCTGATTCCCTTTTCCTTTACCAATAAACCTGCTCAGGAGCTTTCGCACATGCCTTCCTACACCCCGCCGCTGCGTGACATGCAATTCGTGCTGCATGAAGTCTTCCATGTCGCCGACGAATTCAAGGCCATCCCCAAGCATGCCGATACCGACGTCGACACGATCAACGCGGTCATCGAGGAAGCCGGCAAGTTCGCTGCCGAAGTGACCTTCCCGCTGAACATCTCCGGCGACGAAGAGGGTTGCACGCTCGACAAGTCCACGCACGAAGTCACAGCGCCCAAGGGCTTCAAGGAGGCGTATGCGCAGTTCGTCGAAGGCGGCTGGCCGGCGCTGTCGTGCAGCCCCGAGTTCGGCGGCCAAGGCCTGCCCTACGTGCTGAACCAGTGCTTGTACGAGATGCTCAACAGCGCGAACCAGGCCTGGACCATGTACCCCGGCCTCTCGCACGGCGCGTACGAAGCACTCCAAGCCCACGGCACGGACGACCAGAAGAAGACCTACCTGCCCAAGCTCACCAGCGGCGAATGGACCGGCACCATGTGCCTGACCGAGCCGCATTGCGGCACCGACCTGGGCATGCTGCGCACCAAGGCAGAGCCCCAAGCCGACGGCACCTACAAGATCACCGGCAACAAGATCTTCATCTCGGCCGGCGAACACGACATGGCCGAGAACATCATCCACCTGGTGCTCGCGCGCCTGCCGGACGCGCCCAAGGGCAGCAAGGGCATCAGCCTGTTCGCGGTGCCGAAGTTCAACGTCAAGGCCGACGGTTCGCTGGGCGATCGCAACCCGATCTTCTGTGCCGGCCTCGAACACAAGATGGGCATCCACGGCAATGCGACGGCGCAGATCGCCATCGACGGCGCCATCGGCACCATGGTCGGCGAACCCAACAAGGGCCTGGCCGCGATGTTCGTGATGATGAACGCCGCCCGCCTGGGCGTGGGCAACCAATCGCTCGGCCTGACCGAAGTGGCCTACCAGAACGCGCTGGCCTATGCCAAGGACCGCATCCAGATGCGTTCGCTCTCCGGCGTGAAGGCCAAGGACAAGGATGCCGATCCGATCATCGTGCACCCCGATGTCCGCAAGATGCTGATGACCGCCAAGGCCTACGCCGAAGGTGGCCGCGCGCTGCAGGTCTTCTGCACGCTGCTGCTCGACAAGGAACACCACCACCCCGACGAGAAGGTGCGCAAGGACTCCGGCGAACTCGTCGCGCTGCTGACGCCGATCGTCAAGGCCTTCATCACCGACAACGGCCACATCGCGACCAACGCCTGCATGCAGGTCTACGGCGGCCACGGCTTCATCAAGGAATGGGGCATGGAGCAGTACGTGCGCGACAACCGCATCAACATGATCTACGAAGGCACGAACACCGTGCAGTCGCTGGACCTGCTGGGCCGCAAGGTGCTGTCGAACAACGGCGCGTCGCTGAAGAAGTTCGGCAAGCTGATCGGCGCGCTGGTCGCGGAAGAAGGCGTCAACGAGAAGATGAGCGAGTTCATCACGCCCATCGCCGTGCTCGGTGAACAACTGACCAAGCTGACGACCGAAGTGGGCTTCAAGGGCTTCCAGAACCCCGACGAAGTGGGCGCTGCCGCGGTGGACTACCTGCGCGTGGCCGGCCACCTCGTGTTCGGCTACCTGTTCGCCCGCATGGCGCAAGTGGCGCTGCGCGAGATCGCGGCCGGCAACACCGACCCGTTCTACGTCGGCAAGCTGCAGACCGCACGCTTCTACTTCGCCAAGCTGTTCACCGAGACCGCCACGCTGATGCGCAACGCGCGCACCGGCAGCAAGGTGTTGATGGACACCGACGCGGCGCTTGCCTGATCCACGGATTTCAATAACGAGGGGACGACCATGAAAAAGCTTGCACTGACAGCCATCCTTTTCGCAGCCACCGCCACGTCCGCCTTCGCGCAGATGACGCCGGTGGGCGCCTGGCAGACCATCGATGACAAGACCAACGAGGTCAAGTCGCAGATCCGCATCACCGAATCCGGTGGCGTGGTGAACGGCCGCATCGAGAAGCTGCTGCGCAAGGACGCCAAGCAGGATGCGGTGTGCGACGAGTGCAGCGACGACCGCAAGGGCAAGCCCATGGTCGGCCTTGAGATCATCCGTGGCGCCAAGAAGGTCGAGGGCAAGGACGTCTGGGAAGACGGCAAGATCCTCGACCCCGAAAACGGCAAGAACTACACGCTTCGCCTGACCCCGATCGAGGGCGGCAAGAAGCTGGAAGTGCGCGGCTCGGTGCTCGGCATCGGCAGAACCCAGACCTGGGTCCGCGTGCAGTAAGAAACATCAGACGGAAATTCAATGTCCCGATTTCAAGTGAAGAAAGTCGCCGTGCTCGGCGCCGGCGTGATGGGCGCGCAGATTGCTGCGCATCTGGTCAACGTCCGAGTGCCGGTGGTGCTGTTCGATCTCGCGGCCAAGGAAGGCCCGAAGAACGGCATCGTCACGCGCGCCATCGACAACCTCAAGAAGCTCAAGCCCGCGCCGCTCGGCGATGTGGCCGATGCATCGCTGATCGAAGTCGCCAACTACGACGACAACCTCGACAAGCTCGGCGAATGCGACCTGGTGATCGAGGCGATCGCCGAGCGCATGGACTGGAAGCTCGATCTGTACAAGAAGATCGCGCCGCATGTGTCGAAGCACGCGATCCTGGCCTCGAACACCTCGGGCCTGTCGATCACCAAGCTCAGCGAAGCGCTGCCTGAAGCATTGAAGCCGCGCTTCTGCGGCATTCACTTCTTCAACCCGCCGCGCTACATGTTCCTGGTCGAGCTGATCAACACGCCGACCACGCAGCCTGAAGTGCTGGACCAGCTCGAAGCCTTCGTGACGAGCACGCTCGGCAAGGGCGTGGTGCGCGCGCATGACACGCCCAACTTCATCGCCAATCGCGTTGGCATCGCCGGCATGCTGGCGACGCTGAAGGAAGTCGAGAAGTTCGGCCTGACGCCGGATGTGGTCGACGACCTGACCGGCAAGAAGCTGGGCCGCGCGAGCTCGGGCACTTTCCGCACGGCGGACGTGGTGGGCCTGGACACGCTGGCCCATGTGGTCAAGACGCTGCAGGACAACCTGGACGAGAAGAGCGATCCGTTCTATCCGAACTTCGCGACGCCGCCGGTGCTGGCCAAGCTGCTGGAACTGGGCAAGCTGGGGCAGAAGACCAAGGGCGGCTTCTTCAAGAAGGTCGGCCGCGACATCCTGCGCTTCGACCTGGCCAAGGGCGACTATGTGCCTTCAGGCGACAAGGCTGACGAGGTCTATGGCCGCATGCTGAAGAAGCCGGCTGGCGAGCGCCTCCGGTTGCTGCGCGAGAGCGAAGGCCCGCAAGGCCAGTTCCTCTGGGCCATCCTGCGCGACAGCTTCCACTACGCGGCGATTCATCTCGCGACCATCGCCGAGAGCGCGCGCGACATCGACTTCGCGATGCGCTGGGGCTTCGGCATGAAGCAAGGTCCGTTCGAGCTGTGGCAAGAGGCCGGCTGGACGCAAGTGGCCAAGTGGATCCAGGAAGACATCGATGCCGGCAAGGCGCTGACGACGGCGCCGCTGCCGAAGTGGGTGTTCGAAGGCCCGGTCGCGGAAGCCGGTGGCGTGCACACGCCTGAAGGTTCGTGGAGCGCTTCGGCCAACAAGTTCGTGGCGCAGCGCAAGCTACCGGTGCATGAGCGCCAGTTGTTCCCGGAAAGCGTGCTCGGTGCCAATGCGCCCGACGCGAACAAGGCCGGCACGACCATCAGCGACGAAGGTGACGTGCGCGTCTGGACGCTCGATGGCGAAGTGCTCATCGCCAGCATCCATTCGAAGATGCATGCGATCAGCCCTGACGTGGCTGAATCGCTCGCCGCAGCGGTCGATCTGGCCGAAGCGGAATACAAGGGCCTGGTGATCTGGTCGCCGGACGAAATGTTCTCCGTCGGCGCCGACCTGCAGGCGATGCTGCCGGCCTTCGTGGTCGCCGGCATCGGCGCGGTCGAAGGCGCGGAAGAGGCGCTGCAGCAAACCATGCTGAAGATCCGTTACAGCAGCGTGCCCGTGGTGTCGGCCATTCGCGGCCTGGCGCTGGGCGGTGGCTGCGAGCTCGCCGTCTACTCGTCGAAGCGCGTCGCCGCGATGGAAAGCTACATCGGCCTGGTCGAAGTCGGCGTTGGCCTGATTCCCGGCGCGGGCGGCCTGACCTACATCGCACGTCGCGCGGCCGAGAACGCTTCGGCATCGACCGGCACCGACCTGCTGCCCTTCCTCACCGAGGGCTTCACCGCCGCGGCGATGGCCAAGGTCGGCACCGGTGCACTCGATTCGAAGAAGCTCGGCTACCTGCTCGACAGCGACGTGATCGTGCCGAACAAGGACGAACTGCTCTACGTGGCGCAACAGCAGGTCAAGGCCATGGCCGACGCCGGCTACCGCGCCCCGCTGCGCCGCAGCTTCCGCGTGGCCGGCCGCAGCGGCGCCGCAACGATCAAGGGTTCGCTGGTCAACATGCGTGACGGCGGCTTCATCAGCGCCCACGACTTCCACATCGCCAGCCTGATCGCCAACGTGGTGACCGGCGGTGACGTCGACGCCGGCTCGCTGGTGACCGACGAATACCTGATGGCGCTGGAACGCAAGGCGTTCTGCTCGCTCATCGTGCACCCCAAGACGCAAGAGCGAATCATGGGGATGGTCCGCACCGGCAAGCCCGTGCGCAACTAAGGACAGATTCAATGAGCAAGCAAGTTCAAGACGCCTACATCGTCTCCGCCACGCGCACGCCGATCGGCAAGTCGCATCGCGGTTACTTCCGCAACTACCGCCCCGACGACCTGCTGGCGACCACGCTGAAGGCAGCGTTGGCGGCCGTGCCCAACCTCGACCCGAAGGCCATCGAAGACATCATCTGCGGTTGCGCGATTCCTGAGTCGCAGCAGGGCCTCAACGTCGCGCGCATCGGCGCGGTGCTGGCCGGCCTGCCGACCAGCGTCGGCGGCATCACCGTGAACCGCTTCTGTGCGTCCGGCCTCTCGGCCGTGCAGATGGCGGCGGACCGCATCCGCGTGGGCGAAGCCGACGTGATGATCGCGGCCGGCGTGGAAAGCATGAGCATGGTGCCAATGATGGGCAACTCGCCCTCGCTGTCGCCCTCGATCTTCGAGCGCGAAGGCGACGTGGGCATCGCCTACGGCATGGGCCTGACCGCCGAGAAGGTGGCGCAGCAGTGGAAGGTGAGCCGCGAGGCGCAGGACGCGTTCGCGCTGGCCTCGCACCAGAAGGCATTGGCCGCGCAAGCCGCCGGCGAATTCGCCGACGAGATCACGCCGATCGAGGTGACCGACCGCACGCCTGACCTCGCCACCGGCGAATCGATCGCGAAGAAGCGCATCGTCAGCCTCGACGAAGGCGCGCGCCCCGACACGACCATCGAAGGCCTGGCCAAGCTGCGCACGGTGTTTGCGGCACGCGGCACGGTGACGGCGGGCAACAGCTCGCAAACGTCCGACGGCGCCGGCGCGCTGATCATCGCGAGCGAGAAGGCGATCAAGCAATACGGCCTGACGCCGCTCGCACGCTTCGTGAGCTTCGCCAGCAAGGGCGTGCCGCCGCACATCATGGGCATCGGCCCGATCGAGGCGATCCCGGCGGCGCTGCGTTATGCGGGGCTGAAGCACGAGGACATCGACTGGTTCGAGCTGAACGAAGCCTTCGCGGCGCAGTCGCTTGCCGTGATGAACACGCTGGGGCTGGACCCGAGCAAGGTGAACCCGATGGGCGGCGCGATCGCCTTGGGACACCCGCTCGGCGCGACCGGTGCGATCCGTTCGGCCACCGTGGTGCACGCACTGCGCCGCAAGAACCTGAAGTACGGCATGGTGACCATGTGCGTAGGGATGGGCCAAGGTGCCGCCGGCATCTTCGAGAGAGTGTGAGTTTGAAAAAGGGCGCCGCGAGCGCCCTTTTTTGACGCCGAAGCAGCGTGCTCGGCGTCACCTCCATGACCGTCTTCCAAAGCCAACCCATGCAAACTGACGAAATGACCGCCACCCACAATTTCGACAAGGCCCTCGCGCTCACGCCGGGCACGCAGAGGGGCCACTTCGCCGGCACGACCAGCCCGGACTACTGGAACATGGTGGGGCCGTTCGGCGGTACCACGGCGGCGATCGTGCTGCAGTCGGTGCTCTTGCATCCGGAGTTGCTGGGTGCGCCGATCGCGATCACGGTCAACTACGCGTCGGCCATCGAAAGGGGCGCGTTCGAGGTGCAGGCCACCCCGGTGCGCACCAATCGCTCCACGCAGCACTGGACCATCCACATCACGCAGGCCGATGCCAACGGCGAGCAGCAGGTCAACACCACGGCGACCGTGGTCACGGCCGCGCGCCGCGAGACCTGGCGTGCCAGCGACATCCCGGTGCCCCAGGTGCCGCCGCCGGCCGAGGTCGCGCGCATGGGCATCGGGCCCTCAGGCGTGGCCTGGCTGAACCATTACGACATGCGACCCATCAGCGGGCATGTCCCCACCAAGTGGGACGGCAGCGGCGACCACAGCGAAACCCGCATCTGGCTGCGCGACGCCGAGCCGCGTGCGCTGGACTTCGCTTCGCTCGCGTCGATGAGCGACATGTTCTACCCGCGCGTCTGGTTGCGTCGCGCCAAGCATGTGCCGGCCGGCACGGTGTCGATCACGACCTATTTCCACGCGGGCAAGGCCGAACTGGCCGAGGTGGGCACGGGCTACCTGCTGGGCCGTGCCACTGGGCAACGGTTCCACAATGGCTTCTTCGACCAGGCCGCGCAGTTGTGGAGCGAGGCCGGAGAATTGCTGGCCACGAGCAACCAGATCGTCTACTTCAAGGAGTGAATATGGCCCCCACGTTCGGCACTTCGTGTCCTCTCTGCCCCCCGAGGGGGCGCTCGCTTGCTTGGGGCGGCCCGGCGCGGCGCTCGAGCGTGGCCCCCACATTCGGCACCTCGAATCCTCGCCGCGGAGAGGCACTCGTCGCATGACCAAGACCGCACTCATCGTCGGCGCCGGTGACGCCACCGGCGGCGCCATCGCCCGCCGCTTCGCCCGCGAAGGTTATGTCGCCTGCGTCACGCGACGCAGCCTCGACAAGCTGCAGCCGCTGGTCGCGCAGATCGAGGCCGATGGCGGCACGGCGCGCGCATTTGCTTGCGACGCGCGCAAGGAAGAGGAGGTGGTCAAGCTCGTGGAAGACATCGAGTCGACCATCGGCCCGATCGAGGTGATGGTCTTCAACATCGGCGCCAATGTGCCCGAGAGCATCCTGAACGAGACGGCGCGCAAGTACTTCAAGGTGTGGGAGATGGCCTGCTTCTCCGGCTTCCTCAACGGCCGTGAAGTCGCGAAGAAGATGGTCGCGCGCAATGTGCCAGAAGGCGCGCAACGCGGCACGATCATCTTCACCGGTGCCACTGCATCGCTGCGCGGCGCCGCCAACTTCGGCGCCTTCTCCGGCGCGAAGATGGCCCTGCGCGCATTGGCCCAGGCGATGGCGAGAGAACTCGGCCCGCAGGGCATCCACGTCGCGCACGTCGTGGTCGACGGCGCCATCGACACCGAGTTCATCCGCAGCAACTTTCCCGAGCGCTATGCGTTGAAGTCGGAGGACGGCATCCTGAACCCCGACCACATCGCCGACATGTACTGGATGCTGCACGCGCAGCCGCGCGACGCGTGGACGCACGAACTCGACCTGCGCCCCTGGTCCGAGAAGTTCTGAACACCAAATCAACGGAGGACGACATGACCAAGACAGTGGATTTCTATTTCGACTTCGGCAGCCCCGCCGCCTACCTGGCCGCCACGCAACTGCCGCACATCGCGGCCGACACGGGCGCCACGATCACCTGGAAGCCGATGCTGCTCGGCGGCGTGTTCCAGGCCACGGGCAACCATTCGCCGGTCGAGATCAAGCCCAAGGGCCCTTACATGACGGCCGACCTGCAGCGTTATGCCAAGCGCTACGGCGTCGCCTACAACCACAACCCGCACTTCCCGATCAACACGCTGCTGTTGATGCGCGCCGCCACCGGCATCCAGGCGCAGCAGCCTGAGCGCTTCGCGGATTTCGTCAAGGCGATCTACACCGCCATCTGGGTCGACGGCAAGAACATGAACGACCCGGCCGTCGTCGGTGGCGTACTGCAGACTGCCGGCTTCGACCCCGCCGCCGTGCTCGCGCTGGCCAACGCGCAAGCGACCAAGGACCAACTCAAGGCCACCACCCAGGAGGCCGTCGAGCGCGGCGTGTTCGGCGCGCCGACGATGTTCGTTGGCAACGACATGTTCTGGGGCCAGGACCGGCTCGATTTCGTCAGAGAATTTCTGGGCGCGTGAATGAATCTGTTGCGCGGTTCGATCTTGCGACTGCGGTCCTCACCGTACCGGGGTACGGCTCCGGTCCTCCTCCCGACGTCGAGCCGCTCGCTAGGATTTCTTCACGCACCCAGGGGCACTTAACTACCTTGAATTGAAACGGACTCACCATGAGCGACATCCTCGTCCACACCGAATCCGGTGTGATGACCCTGACCTTCAATCGCCTCGATCGCAAGAACTCGATCACCGGTGCGATGTACAACGCGCTGTCCGACGCACTCGACCAGGCCAGCGGTGACGCCGCCGTGCGCACCGTGCTGATCCAGGGTGACGCGACCATCTTCAGCGCCGGCAACGACATCGGCGATTTCATGGCCCAGTCCGCCAAGCCGGTGGCAACGACCGACGGCGAGTCGCCGGCGATCCGCTTCCTGCGTGCCATCGCCTCCTTCCCGAAGCCGATCGTTGCCAGCGTCTGCGGCCCGGCCGTTGGTGTCGGCACCACGCTGCTGTTTCATTGCGACATCGTGGTGGCGGGCGACAACGCGGCCTTCTCGATGCCCTTCGTCAACCTCGGCCTGGTGCCCGAGGCCGCGTCGAGCCTGCTGGCGCCGCAGATGTTCGGCTACCACCGCGCTGCCGAAGCATTGCTGCTGGGCGAGCCCTTCATGGCCGAGGCCGCGCTCGAAGTGGGGCTGGTGAACCGCGTCGTGCCGCCGACCGAAGCCAACGGCATCGCACAGGCGCAGGCGCGCAAGCTGGCCGCCAAGCCGCTGTCGGCGTTGGTCGAGACCAAGCGCCTGCTCAAGATGGGCCAGCAGCCCGCCGTGCTGGAGCGCATCGGCGTGGAGAGCATGAGCTTCGCGCAGGCGATGCGCGCGCCGGCGGCGAAGGAAGCCTTCTCGGCCTTCATGGAAAAGCGCAAGCCGGACTTCTCCAAGGTCTGAGCCAGTCGGGTGGCGGTACATCAGCGGCGCTTGTGTCGCTTCGCAACCCGGTTGGCTTGAACGGGGGCTGCGGGCGAGCGCGCTGACTCGTCGGTCCAGACAGCGGGTGCCGCGCGGTTTAGAGTCCGTGGCACAACAACTCCGGGAGACGACCCCATGACCCTCGACAGACGACAGGCCCTGGCCGCTGCCACGGTGCTTGCCATGCTCGGCAGCATCGCCCATGCGCAAACGCCCACACTCGAAGGCGGCACCCTCAAGATCGTCGTGCCTTACCCGGCCGGCGGCACCTCCGACCGCGCCGCGCGCCTGCTGGCCGATGCCATCGCGCCGAAGTTGGGCGTCACCGTGATCGTCGAGAACCGCGTCGGCGCTGGCGGGCGGCTGGCCGCGCAGCAGGTCTACAAGGACACCACCGGCCAGAACCTGGTCCTGCTGGCCAACCCGGCCACCATGCTGGTCGCGCCGCTGGTGTTCAAGGACAACGGCTACGACCCGGACAAGGACTATGTCGCGCTCTCACAGATCACGAGCTACGACTTCGGCGTGGCGGTCGGCCCGGCCGTGCCGGTGCGCGAGTTCGGCCACCTGCGCGCCTGGATGCAGGCCAATCAGGACAAGGTCGCGGCCGGCGTGCCCGCGACCGGCAGCTTGCCGCACTTCTTCGGCCTGATGCTCGGCGACAAGATGGGCATCAAGATGCCGGTCGTCGGCTACAAGGGTTCGGCGCCGCTGATGAACGACCTGATGGGCGGCCACGTGCCCATCGCCTTCGATTCGCTCGATGCGCTGGAGCCGCTGGCCAAGACCGGCAAGATCAAGATCCTGGCTGTGTCCGGCGTGCGCCGCGCGCCGACGCTGCCGGATGTGCCGACCTTCAAGGAGGCCGGGCTCGACCTCTCGGCCTCGGGCTGGAACGTGGTCTATGCCGCGGCCTCGATGCCAGCCGCGCGCCAGCGCACGATCGCCACAGCGATCCAGCAATCGATGGCCGACCCGGCCTTGCAGGCCCGTTTCAAGTCGGCCGAGATGGTGCCCGTGGCGAGCAGCAGTGCGCAGACCGTGGCGATGCTGGCGGCGTACAAGGCGCAGTGGGCGCCGGTGGTGAAGAACTCCGGTTTCCAGCCCTGAGGCAACGCTGAATCAATCCCCGTGATGCGAGGGTTTGTGCGACGCACGAGGCGCTCGCTCCGCGCCATCCCGCGCGCAGTCAGCCCTGCTCGATCGGCCGTGGTCGGCCGTTCTCGTCGATGGCGACGTAGGTGAACGTCGCCTGCGTCACCTTGATGTATTCGCCCTGCGTGCGGAAGCGCTCGGCGAATACCTCGACCGTCACGGTGACGGAGGTGCGCCCGATCTTCACCAGCTTCGAGTAGAAGGACAGAATGTCGCCCAGCCGCACCGGTTGCTTGAAGATGAACTCGTTGACGGCCACGGTCGCCATGCGGCCCTTGGCAAAGCGCGCCGGGATCACCGAGCCGGCCAGGTCGCACTGGGCCATGACCCAGCCGCCAAAGATGTCGCCGTTGGCGTTGCAATCGGCCGGCATCGGGATGACCTTGAGCACCAGGTCCATGTCGGTCGGCAGGCTTTTGAGGGTGGTGGCTGCGTTGGCGCTTGGAGAATGGGACATGGGCACAATCTGGTGAAAACAACAGCCACGATTGTCTTCCATGCGCCGAAGCGGCGAAACACTATCTCACCCATCGCACGCCGGTTCCCACGCACCGGCGCGCAGCGATCGCTCCGATTGGGCGACGCTGCGCCGCCTGTTTCCCTACCTGTGGCAGTACAAGTGGCGAGTGCTCGCGGCGCTTTCCTTCATGGTGGGCGCCAAGGTTGCCAACGTCGGTGTGCCGGTGCTGCTGAAGAACCTGGTCGACACCATGACGCCCAAGCCCGACATGGCGCAGGCGCTGCTGGTGGTGCCGATCGCCTTGCTCGTCGCCTATGGGTTGCTGCGCTTCTCGACCTCGCTGTTTGGTGAACTGCGCGAACTGGTCTTCGCCAAGGCCACGGAAGGCGCGGCGCGCAGCATCTCGCTGGAGGTGTTCCGGCACCTGCATTCGCTGAGCCTGCGCTTCCACCTGGAGCGCCAGACCGGCGGCATGACGCGCGACATCGAGCGCGGTACACGCGGTGTGCATTCGCTGATCTCGATGTCGCTCTACAGCATCGTGCCGACGATCATCGAGTTGACGCTGGTGCTGACCATCCTCGGCGTGAAGTTCGATTCGCTGTTCGTCTGGATCACGGGTGTGGCGCTGGTGCTCTACATCGGCTTCACCGTGACGGTGACCGAATGGCGCACGCAGTTCCGCAAGACCATGAACGAGCTCGACTCGGTGGCGCAGAGCCGCGCAGTCGATTCGCTGCTCAACTACGAGACGGTCAAGTACTTCAACAACGAGGAGTTCGAGGCGCATCGCTATGACGCGAGCCTGGACCGCTACCGCAAGGCCGCCATCAAGAGCCAGCGCACGCTGAGCATGCTCAACACCGGCCAGCAGATGCTGATCGCGGTGAGTCTGGTGCTGATGCTGTGGCGCGCGACTTCGGGCGTGGTCGAAGGGCGCATGACGCTGGGCGACCTCGTCATGGTCAACGCCTTCATGATCCAGCTCTACATCCCGCTGAACTTCCTGGGTGTGATCTACCGCGAGATCAAGCAGAGCCTGACCGATCTCGACAAGATGTTCGTGCTCATGGAAAAGGACCGCGAAGTGCGCGACGCACCCGACGCAAAGCCGCTCCGACTACTCCCTCTCCCGCCAGCGGGAGAGGGCCCGGGTGAGGGTGCCGCCCCCGACGCGACAGTCCGCTTCGAAGACGTCAGCTTCGCCTATGAGCCCGCGCGCCCCATCCTGAAGCACGTGAGCTTCGAGATCCCTGCAGGCAAGACGGTGGCTGTGGTCGGGCCGTCGGGCTCCGGCAAGTCCACGCTGGCGCGTCTCATGTACCGCTTCTACGATGTCGGCATTGCGCCCCCGCCATCGCCCGCTCCGCGCGGGTCCGAGTCCCCCGACGGACCCGCGGTCGGCATCGCGCTTTCCCAGTCGTCCGCTTCGCGTGGCGCCTTGCCTGCCACGGGTGCGTCCGCCGGCCTGGATCAGCCCGCCGTCGGCGCTGGCCGCATCACCATCGGCGGGCAAGACATCCGCACGGTCACCCAAGCCAGTGTGCGCCAGGCCATCGGCATCGTCCCGCAGGACACCGTGCTGTTCAACGACACGGTCGAATACAACATCGCCTACGGCCGGCCGGGTGCCACGCATGACGAGGTCGTGGCGGCTGCCAAGGCCGCGCGCATCCACGACTTCATCGCCGCCACGCCCAAGGGCTATGCCACGCCGGTCGGCGAGCGCGGGCTCAAGCTGTCGGGTGGCGAGAAGCAGCGTGTCGCCATCGCCCGCACGTTGCTGAAGAACCCGCCCATCCTCATCTTCGACGAAGCCACCTCGGCGCTCGATTCCGCCAACGAACGCGCCATCCAGGCCGAGTTGCAGAGCGCTGCGCAGAACAAGACCACGCTGGTCATCGCGCACCGGCTTTCGACGGTGGTCGATGCGCATGAAATCCTGGTGCTCGAAGGCGGCGTCATCGTCGAGCGCGGCACCCATGCCGGCCTGCTCGCACAGGATGGCCGCTATGCCCGGATGTGGGCCATGCAGCAAGTCGAAGCCACACCTGTCCTCTAGTTTCCCCAGGAGCTGATCACCGAATGTCCGACAAGATTCCACTGCTGGTTGCGACCACGCTCTCCAGCGAACACCAGGCCCGCCTCGCCGAGCGGTATGACATGCGCTACGCGCCCACCGCCTCGGATCGATCGGCCGCCATTGCGGCGCACGGGGCGGAATTCCGCGTGCTGCTGACCATCGGCGTGCTCGGCGTCACTGCGGCCGAGATCGAGGCCATGCCCAAGCTGGAACTGATCTGCTGCATGGGCGCCGGCTTCGAACTGGTCGACCTGGACGCCGCCCGCGCGCGCGGCATCGTGGTCGCGAACGGGCAGGGCACCAACGACGACTGCGTGGCCGACCATGCCTTCGGCCTCGTGATTGCGGCGGTGCGGAACTTCCGCATGCTCGACCAGAAGTGCCGCGAGGGCGTGTGGCGACTCGCGATCCCGCAGCCGCCCAATGTCTCCGGCAAGCGCCTGGGCATCCTCGGCATGGGCACCATCGGCCAGAAGATCGCCCGGCGCGCAGCCGGTTTCGACATGCCGGTCGGCTATCACAACCGCACGCCGAAGGCCGAATCGCCGCACCCCTACTTCGGCAGCCTGAAGGCGCTGGCGGAATGGGCCGACGTGCTGGTGTGCGCCGCGCCCGGCGGTCCGGCGACCAGGCACATCGTCAACGCCGAGGTGCTCGACGCGCTGGGGCCGCAAGGATTTCTGGTCAATATCGGACGCGGCAGCGTGGTCGACACCGATGCACTGGCCGCGGCCCTGCGCGACCAGCGCATCGCCGGTGCCGGGCTCGACGTCTACGAGAGCGAGCCCAAGCGCCCGGAGCAACTCATCGGCTTCGACAACCTCATCCTCACGCCGCACCTGGCCGGCTGGTCGCCGGAGGCGACCGAGGCTTCGTTCCTGCGCTTCCTGGCCAATGCCGAGGGGCATTTCGCCGGGCGCGGGGTCGTCACCTCGGTCCGCTAGCCGCAACGCGCGCGAGGCTTCATGCGGCGCGCGAGTCCGCCGCATCATGGGCATCCTGCGCAGCATCGAGACCCACGCGGCGTCGTCGAGGCTCACCGGTGACTTGGCGGCTGCCCAAGTCGGCGGCCGCTGGCGGACCGTCCCAGGCGGCGCTGGCGCATGGCGTCCAGTTGCCAGCGACCCCCCGCAGGTGGGCCCGCCGCTGCCCCCAGCCCCTCGACGGGGCGCCCGACGGCCCATTGCTTCCACGGCCGCCCACGAACGGGTCCGCATTCCCCGTCTTGGTGCCGCCGGCTGGCTCCTTCCATGAAACCCCTCAGCGTGAACCGAACGGCCGGCGCGGAATATCGGTGCAATCGCGGATGACGCCTGGCCGCAGATGCTGCTAATGTGCCCTCGGGGGAGGGTTGCAATCCGCAGCTGTTTCCGATTGCAACCAGGGAGAGCCGGAATGTCGCATGCCGCCATTGACTTCCTCACGTACCGATTGGACGTGTTCAACTGCAAGGCGAAGGCGCTCGCATCGGGCATCTACGAGCAATCGTGCGGTGTCAGCCTGCGTGAACTGCGCGTGCTGCGCCTGGTGGCTCATCAGCCTGGCATCACCCAGGGCGAAGTGGCGGACCCCGCCCAACTCGAGAAACCAGCCGTTTCCAGGATCGTCAAGGCGCTCATCGAGCGCGGCCTGATGGTGCGCGAAACCGGCACGCAGGACGCACGCTCGGGCCATCTGTTCCTGACAGAGCACGGGCACGCCCTGGTGCAGCGCGCCGCCCGCGTGGGCCGGAAGCTGGAGAAATCGATGCTGTCCGTCCTGAGCGACGCAGAGCGCGAATCGTTCGAGCAGTGCCTGGCGCGCTCACCGCCAGGGTCGAGATCGACATCGATTCCGCCCGCGAACGCTTCCTCTGAAATCGCGATGACCGCGTCCCTTTTTTGGACAGCAAGCATCCATCGGCCATGCGTGCCATCGGGTAAATCCGGGGGTCGCCAGTTGGCATGGATGCTGCTAATGTCGGGCAATAGTTGCATGAAGCAACTGTTGGTGTCGGAGATTACTGGAGAGATGGATGTCACGCCCCCCCATTGATTTTCTTACGTTCAGGATGGACGTGGTCAACGACCAGGCCAAGCAGTTGGCCACCGCCATCTATGAAAAAGCCTGCGATGTAAGCCTGCGCGAGCTTCGCGTGTTGCGTCTGGCCCATCGCCGGCCGGGCATCACGCAAGGCGAGGTGTCCAGCATGGCGCGGCTCGAGAAGACGCTCGTCTCCAAGTTGGTGACCTCACTGGCACGGCGCGACTTGCTGGTGCGCCAGATCGGCACCGAAGACGCGCGCTGGGTGCAGTTGCACCTGACGGACCAGGGTCGCGAGATCGTCAAGCATTGCGACCGTCTCGGCCGAAAGATGGAGAAGTCGCTGCTGTCCGTGCTCAGTAGTGAAGAAGTCGAGGTCTTCGAGGCCTGCCTGGCCAAACTCGCCGTCCAGGTCGAATCCGGATTCGACGAAGTATTGCCACGCAAGGTTTCCCGTTGATTGTTCTTGTCGAGTATTCGCTACCTACTTTTCACTTTAGGAACTGCCAGTCATGTCATTGAAGAAGTCCCTCCTCACCCTTCTGGTCGGCGGCCTGATGTCGACCGCAGCCGGCGTTTCGCTGGCGCAGGACGCACCCAAGGTCCTGCGGATGGTGCCGCAGTCCGACCTGAAGATCCTCGACCCGATCTGGACCACCGCCTTCGTCACGCGCAACCACGGCTACAACGTGTACGACACGCTGTTCGGTGTCGACATCAAGGGCAAGGTCAGCCCGCAGATGGTCGGTGACTACAACAGCAGCGCCGACGGCAAGACCTGGACTTTCACGCTGCGCGACGGCCTGGCTTTCCATGACGGCAAGCCCGTGACCTCGGCCGACGTGATCCAGTCGATCAAACGCTGGGCGCAGCGTGACGCGCTGGGCCAGAAGATGATGACCGCCATGGGCAGCATGGACGCGAAGAACGACAAGACCTTCGTGATGACCTTCAAGGAGCCCTTCGGCATGGTCATCGAAGCGCTGGCCAAGCCCTCGGCGAACCCGCCGTTCATCATGCCCAAGGCCGTGGCCGAGACGCCGGCGGACCAGCAGATCAGCAGCACGGTCGGCTCCGGCCCGTACATCTTCAAGACCGACGAATACCGTCCCGGCGAGAAGGTCGTCTACACCAAGAACACCAAGTACGTGCCGCGCAAGGAACCTGCCTCGGGCACGGCGGGCGGCAAGGTCGTCTATGTCGACCGGCTGGAGTGGATCGTGCTGAACGACGCGCAGACGCAGGTCAACGCGCTCACCAATGGCGAGGTCGACATGCTCGAGATCTCGCCACCGGACCAGTACGCCACGCTCAAGGACAACCCGAAGATCGAACTCGCCAAGCAGGTGCCGTCCGTCTCGTTCGCCTTGCATCTGAACCGCCTGGTGCCGCCGTTCAACAACGTGAAGATCGCGCAGGCCGCGTTCCTGGCGGTGAACCAGGAGGCCTTGCTGCGTGCGCAGATGATCAGCAAGGACCTCTACAAGCCCAACCCGTCGATCTACCCGCTGGGCTCCACCTACTGGTCGGACAAGACTTCCTACTTCACCGGCAAGCCGCAGTTCGAGAAGGCCAAGGCGCTGCTGAAGGAAGCCGGCTACAAGAACGAGCCGATCGTGCTGATGTATCCGTCCAACTTCACCTCGCTCAACAAGCTGCCGCCGGTGATGGCTGCATTGCTGAAGCAGGCCGGCTTCAACGTCGACATGGTCTCCATGGACTGGCCGACGCTGGTGTCGCGTCGCGCCGTCAAGAAGCCGGCGGCAGAGGGCGGCTGGAACGCCTTCATCACGGCCTGGAGCGTCGCCGACAACATGAACCCGATGTTCTTCGCGCCAATGACCGGCAATGGTGAGAAAGGCTGGTTCGGCTGGACCACCGACGAGCCGCTCGAAAAGCTCAAGGGCGAATTCCTGGCCGCGACGACCGAGGAGCAGCGCAAGCCGCTCGCCACCGCGATCCAGGAGCGCGTGCTCGATGCGGCGGTGTATGCGCCGGTCGGCGAATGGACCTTGCTTTCTGCGCTGCGCAAGGACGTCGTGACCGGCTTGGTGCCGTCGCCGGTCGGCGTGTTCTGGGGCCTGAAGAAGAACTGATTGCCGCGCCATGCTCAGCTTTCTCCTGCGGCGCATCGTCGCCACGATCCCGGTGCTGGTCATCGTGGCCCTCATCGTGTTTCTCATGACGCGGCTGGCGCCGGGCGATCCGGCGGCCAACATCGTCGGCGACAACGCCACGACCGAAAACCTGCAGAAGGTGCGCGAGAGCCTGGGCCTCAACGACGCACTGCCCACGCAATTCGCGCGCTGGGGATTCAAGGTCGTGCAGGGGAACCTGGGTGAGTCCTTCTTCATGAAGAAGCCGGTGACCGAACTCATCGGCCAGCGCATCGAACCCACGGTCTCGCTGGCCGGCGTCACGCTGGTGCTCACCATCCTGATTGCGGTGCCGCTGGGGGTGATCGCTGCGTGGCGACACGGGGGCTGGCTCGATCGCGGGCTGATGGGGTTCTCGGCGCTGGGTTTCTCGATACCGGCCTTCGTGATCGGCTACGTGCTGATCTGGATCTTCGCGTTGAAGCTGCAATGGCTGCCGGTGCAGGGCTACAACCGGATCGGGGAGGGCATCGGGCCGTGGCTGCGCAACCTGATCCTGCCGGCGATCACACTGTCGATCATCTACGTGGCGCTGATTGCCCGCGTGACGCGCGCCGCGGTGGCCGAGGCCATGACCGAGGACTACGTGCGCACGGCCCGGGCCAAGGGCATCTCCGAGGCGCGCGTGCTCATCAAGCACGGGCTGGCGAATGCGGCGGTGCCGATCGTCACGGTGATCGGCATCGGCATCGCGCTGCTGATCGGCGGCGTGGTGGTGACCGAGTCGGTGTTCGCCATTCCGGGGCTGGGGCAACTGACGGTCGACGCGGTGCTGTCACGCGACTTCCCGTTGATCCAGGGCATCACGCTTTTCTTCTCGGTGATCTACGTCGCCGTCAACCTGCTCGTCGACATCAGCTACCTGGTGTTCGATCCGCGCATCCGCTACTGACCGCAGGTCGAGGAAATCAAAGACATGACCGACATGACATCGGTGTTGGACGAGGCGCCGCTGCCCGTCGAGGCGGCGACGCCTCCCAAGAAGCGCCGCCCCCTGTGGAAGCGCGTGCTCGACAACTGGTCGGTACGCATCGGCGGCTGCGTATTGATGGTGCTCATCATCACGGGCATGGCTGCGCCGCTGCTGGGAACGATCGACCCCGGCGCGATCGATCCCGGCAGCGCCAACCTGCTGCCCGGCACCCGTGGCGAGTTCAACAGCCTGGACGGCAACACCTTCGAGCACCTGTTCGTGATGGGCACCGACAGCCTCGGTCGGGACATCTGGAGCCGCACGCTGTACGGAGCGCGCGTGTCGATCACCGTGGGCATTGCGGTGGCGCTGTTCACGCTGGTGTTCGGCCTTACGGTCGGCCTGTTGGCCGGCTATTTCCGCAGGCTGGACGGAATCGTCATGCGGCTCATGGACGGCGTGATGGCCATCCCCGGCATCCTCTTTGCCGTGAGCCTGGTGGCGCTGTTCGGCGGCACGCTGCCGATCGTGATCTTTGCGATTGCGGTGCCCGAGATTCCGCGCATGGCGCGACTGGTGCGCGCGGTGGTGCTGAGCGTGCGCGAGGAGCCGTATGTGGAAGCGGCCATCGCGCTCGACACGCCGACCTGGAAGATCCTGCTCAAGCACATCATGCCGAACGCGATCGCGCCGATGATCATCCAGGGCACGTATGTCTGCGCCACGGCGATCCTGGTCGAGGCCATCCTGTCCTTTCTCGGCGTCGGCCTGCCGGCCGAGATGGCGACCTGGGGAAACATCATGGCCGAGGGCCGTGCGCAGTTCAACCAGTTCCCGCACAACGTGCTGTTCCCAGGCATCTTCCTGGCGCTCACGGTGCTGTCGGTCAACGTGATGGGCGATGGCTTGCGTGACACGCTCGACCCCAAGTTCAACAAGCGCGGTGAATGAAGCCATGAATGCATCCACTTCATCCACCCCCGTCCTCGCGGTGCGTGACCTGGCCATCTCGCTGCCGCGCGGCGGCGACCGGCCGCATGCGGTCGAGAAGATCAGCTTCAACGTGCCGCCCGGCAAGATCGTCTGCCTGCTCGGCGAGTCGGGCTCGGGCAAGTCGGTGATCGCGAATGCCATCATGGGCCTGCTGCCCTCCGGCCTGGCACCGACGGCAGGTTCGATCAAGCTGCAAGGCAAGGAACTCGTGGGCGCACCGCAGAACGACTTCCGCAACCTGCGCGGTCCGTCGATGGCCATGGTGTTCCAGGAGCCGATGACCGCGCTCAACCCCGTCATGACCTGCGGCGACCAGATCGACGAGATGCTGGTGCAGCACGTGCAGATGGGCGCGGCCGAACGCCGCCAGAAGATCCTCGCGATCATGGCCCGCGTCAAGCTGCCGGAGCCGGAGCGCATTTATGCCTCCTACCCGCACCAGCTGAGCGGCGGCCAGCGCCAGCGCATCGTGATCGCCATCGCACTGATCCTCAAGCCCGTGCTGCTGATCTGCGACGAGCCGACGACCGCGCTGGACGTGACCACGCAAGCCGAGATCCTCAAGCTCATCCTCGAACTGCAGACCGAGAACGGCACCGCGGTGCTGTTCATCACGCACGACTTCGGCGTGGTGGCGGAGATCGCCGACGAAGTGGTGGTGCTGCAACTCGGCCACATGATCGAGAAGGGCGACAAGCACGAGGTGCTGACGCGCCCGCGCGAGCCCTACACCAGGATGCTCCTCGACGCAGTGCCCGAACTGGCCTCGCAGGCGCGTCCTCCGATTGCAGACGTGGAGCCGCTGCTCGACGCGAAGAACATCTGCAAGACCTACACCACTGGTTCCTGGCCCGGCACGCGCCGTACGGTGAACGCCGTGCGCGACGTGTCGCTCAAGGTGCGGCCGCGCGAGACCGTCGGCATCGTCGGCGAATCGGGCTCGGGCAAGTCAACGGTGGCGCGCTGCATCGCGCGGCTGATCGATCCGACCTCGGGCGACATCCATGCCAGCGGCAGATCGGTGGCGCACTTGAAGGGACGCGGCCTGTCGCCCTATCGCCGCGACGTGCAGGTGATCTTCCAGGACCCGTACCGCTCGCTGAACCCGCGCCAGACCGTGGGCGATTCGATCATCGAAGGCCCGCTCAACTTCGGCGTGAGCCGCGACCAGGCCTGGAAGGAAGCCGAGGACCTGATGCACCTGGTGCGCCTCAAGCCCGAGGCGCTACGCCGCTACCCGAGCGAGTTCTCCGGCGGCCAACGCCAGCGCATCTCGATCGCGCGTGCGCTGGCCTGCAAGCCCAAGCTCATCATCGCGGACGAGGCCGTGTCTGCCCTGGACGTGTCGGTGCAGGCGCAGATCCTGAAGCTGCTCGACGAGATCCAGCGCGCGACCCACATCGGCATCCTCTTCATCACCCATGACCTGCGCGTGGCCAGCCAGATCTGCGACCGCGTGATCGTCATGCACCAGGGCCAGATCGTGGAGCAGGGTGCGGTAGCGGACGTGTTCTTCAAGCCGAAGGAAGACTACACACGGCGGCTGCTGGCGGCGGCGCCGGGCCGCGACTTCGCGTTTGCCCGATCCTGAATTCCGCGCAGACGGAATCTTCACAAGAAATCTGCTCAAGCCAAGGACCTGAATTGAGAGTCTTCATCGCCGGTTTCCAGCACGAAACCAACACCTTCGCCCCTACCAAGGCCGACTGGGCCGCGTTCGAAGCCGGGTCGGCCTTTCCGCCGTACCGGCGCGGCCAGGCCATCATCGACGCCTACCGCGGGCTGACGCTGCCCATCAGCGGTTTCATCGATCATGCCGAGGAATGCGGCTGGTCGCTGGCGCCGTCGGCCTGGGCTGGCGCGGTGCCCTCCGCGCATGTCACGCAGGACGCTTTCGAACGCATCGCCGCGGCCATCGACGAAGACCTGGTGGCCGCGCTGGCGAGCGGTCCGGTCGACGCGGTGTACCTCGACTTGCATGGCGCCGCGGTCACCGAGCACCTGGAAGACCCCGAAGGCGAATTGCTCGCACGCATCCGCGCACGCGTGGGCGCGACGGTGCCGATCGTCGCCAGCCTGGACCTGCATGCCAACGTGACGCGGCAGATGCTCGACGTGTCCGACGCGCTCGTTGCCTACCGCACCTATCCGCACGTGGACACGGCCGACACCGGCCGGCTGGCGGCCAGGCTGCTGGAGCGCCGTCTTGCGCGCGGCAGCAAGGAGCCGATGGCAGTGCGTCGCCTGTCCTTCCTGCTGTCGCTCAATGCGCAATGCACCATGATGGCCCCGGCCGACGGCGTGTATGAAACGCTGAAGTCGCTCGATGCGCAACACGACTGCGTGCTGAGCTTTGCGATGGGCTTTCCGGCAGCGGACATCGCCGAATGCGGGCCGGTTGTCTGGGGCTATGGCGAAGAGGCCGAGGCAGCCGTGCAAGCGCTGTTCGAGCGCGCCGACCAGCCGCGCAGTCAATGGATTCTCGACATCCTCTCGCCCGAGGACTCGGTCTCCAGGGCGCTGGCGCTGGCCGCCGAAGCCAGCAAGCCGGTGGTCATCGCCGACACGCAAGACAACTCCGGCGCCGGCGGCGACAGCAACACCACCGGCATGCTGCGCGCATTGCTCGCGCTGAAGGCCGGCGAGCGCATGCCGGGCAAGGTAGCGATCGGCCTGCTGTTCGACCCCGAAGCCGCCGCCGCAGCGCATGCCGCAGGCGAGGGCGCGCGGCTCGATGTGACGCTGGGCAAGTCCGTGCCGACCTGGGGCGGGCAGTTCAGCGAACCGCCGGTGCCGGTGCACGCCACCGTGCGCAAGCTCAGCGATGGCAAGGTCATGATGAAGGGGCCGATGGGTCGCGGCAGCAAGGTCTCGCTCGGCCCCAGCGCCTGCCTCGACGTGGATGGCGTGCTGGTCGTCGTGAGCTCGCAGAAGACGCAAATGCTGGACCGCGAGTTCTTCCGCTACGTCGGCATCGAGCCCGAAGACATGAAGATCCTGGTCAACAAGAGTTCGGTGCACTTCCGCGCCGACTTCACGCCCATCGCCAGCACCATCCTCGTCGCCAAGGCCCCGGGTCCGATGGCGGTGGAACCGGGCGACCTGCCGTGGACGCGATTGCCCGCCACGATGGCTCTCCGTCCTTGAATTTCCCAAGACAACGAACAATTCAACGCTCAATAAACCACCATGCCAAAGACATCCGACCACTACCTGAAGTACATGCGCGAGCACGCCGCCGAATTCATCACGGTGCGCCAGACCATCCACGAGAACCCGGAACTCGGCTTCGAGGAACATGCCACCAGCGCGCTTGTCGCGGAGCGGCTCCAGCGGTGGGGCTACAAGGTAGAACGCAACATCGGCGGCACCGGCCTGGTGGGCCAGATCAAGCGCGGCAGCGGCACGCGCAGCGTGGGCATCCGGGCCGACATGGACGCACTGCCCATCGAGGAAAAAACCGGCCTCGCCTACAGCAGCAAGCGGCCCGGCATCATGCATGCGTGCGGCCACGACGGCCACACCGCCATGCTGCTCGGCGCGGCCAAGTACCTCGCGCAGGAGGGCGACTTCTCCGGCACCCTGAACCTGATCTTCCAGCCGGCCGAAGAGGGCATGGGCGGCGCGGTGCGCATGATCGACGAGGGCCTGTTCGACAAGTACCCCTGCGATTCGATCTACGCGATGCACAACATGCCGGGCCGGCGCCAGGGCGACCTTGTGTTCCGTGAAGGCTCGGCGATGGCGTCCTCCGACTATGCGACCGTCACGATCCATGGCGTGGGCGGCCACGGCGCGCTGCCGCACTTCACCAAGGACCCGGTGGTGGCTGCGGCCAGCATCATCATGGCGTTGCAGACCATCGTCTCGCGCAATGCCGATCCGCAGGAGATGGGTATCGTCACCGTGGGCGCGATCCATGGCGGCAAGGCCAACAACGTGATCCCGCAGACCGTGACGATGGAAATCAGCGTGCGCGCGCTCACGCGCGAAATGCGCGTGATGCTGGAGCAGCGGCTCCGCTCGATCGTCATCGGCCAGGCGGAGAGCTTTGGTGTGCGCGCCGAGATCGACTATCGCAAGGGCTACGCGGTGCTGGTCAACACGCCGGAGGAAACCGAGTTCGCACGCGGTATCGGACGCGCGCTGGTGGGTGACGCGCACGTGGAACCGCAAGGGCCGGCCGTCACCGGCAGCGAGGACTTCGCGTTCATGCTGGAGAAGCGGCCAGGTTCCTACCTGCTGATCGGCAACGGTCGTGATCAGGAACACGGGGCCTGCAACGTGCACAACCCGGCCTATGACTTCAACGACGGCAACCTGCCGATCGGGGCCGCGTACTGGGCCTTGCTGGCCGAGACGTATCTGGTCTGAGGAGACTCTGATCAGGTCTGCGCGCGCCGCGGGGGACTTGATCAGATCTCCCTAGCTGTCGATCCGGATCTTGTTGGCCCTGGCGATCTTCCCCCACTTGTCGAAGTCGCCACGGGTCACCTTCGCGAATTCCTCGACGGAATTGCCGACCGGCTGCAGGCCCAGCTCCGCCAGCTTGTTCCTGACGTCCTGCTGGCCAAGGATCTTGACGACCTCGGTATTGAAGCGCGCCACGATGTCCTTTGGCGTGGCTGCCGGTACGTAGAAGCCCTGCCATCCATCCCCGTCATAGCCCGGCAGCAATTCGTCCACGGCGGGCACGTCCGGCAGCGAGGGGTTGCGCTTCCGGCTCGTGACCGCGAGGGCTCGCAGCTTGCCGCCCTTGATCAGCGGAATCGCGGTCGTGGCCGGTTCGAAGGCCAGGGGAACCTGCCCGGCCATCACGTCGGCGATCGGGCTTCCCTTGTAGGGCACGTGCACCATGTGGACGCCGGCCATGTTGTTCATCATCTCCATCACCACGTGCGGGCCGGAGCCGACGCCGAGCGAGCCATATTCGATGGACTCCGCCTTTGCCCTGGCACGGGCCAGCAGGTCCTTCAGGCTCTTGTCGGGCTGGTTCGGACCGGTGACGAGCACATAGGGCACGAACGCGATCTGGGTCACCGGCGCGAAGTCGCGGAAGGTGTCGTAGGGCAGGCTGGTGTACACGTTGGGGTTGATGGCCATGATCGAATTGACGGTCATGAACAAGGTGTAGCCGTCGCCCGGGCTTCGAGCCGCTGCTTCCGCACCGATGATGCCGGCAGCCCCGGCGCGGTTGTCGATCACGATCGGCTGGCCCAGCGCGCGACCGAGGGGCTCGCTGATGATGCGTGCCACGACATCGGGCGACACCCCGGCTGCGAACGGCACGACAAGCTTGATCGGCTTGTCGGGCCACTTGCCCTGGGCGAAGAGCGGCGTCGCGGCTGAGGCGAGGGCCGCGGCGCCCAGGCGGCCGATGAAGGTCCGGCGTGAGGAAGGATGAGCGTGGGGCATGTTTGTCTCCTGTTGGAGTCTGGAGTTGTTCAGGAAAGCCAGGCGCGCATGGCCTGGATGAGGGCGCCGGGCGCCACGATGTGCGGATAGTGACCGCCGCCCGAAAGCAGCAGGCGTCTGGCAGCGGGGTAGCGTTGGTGCATGCGCTCCAGCACCCGGGGTGTGATCACCGCGTCATCCACGCAGCCGCAGACCAGGACGTTCGCGACGTCCGTGGCCGCCGGCAGTTCTGGCGCATGCGCAACCTGGCGCAGTCGCGCATGGAAGTCGGACGCGGGCAGGCCGTGGTAAAGCATGTGAAGCTGTACGCTGCGCAACAGGTCGTCGGGCCGCGATGTCAGCGCTGAATGCCAGCGCGCGATGACTTCCCGCGTCGGCGCGGTGTCGAGCCACCTGGCATCGAACAGCGGCGCGCCCGCCACGTCGCTGCCATCGACGAGTGAATTGCCGAGCCACAGGGCCCCGACCTGCCGCGGGTAAGTGGCTGCGAAGGCTTGCGCCCACCAGGCGCCGTATGACGAGCCCCAGAGTGCGACCGGACCGGTGACCAATGCGCGCAGCAATGCGTCCAGTCCTTCGGCCAGGGCGCGCGGCGTCGCACCGCCGGGGTAGGTGACGCTGATCACGCGCCGTTCGGTCTCGAACGCCTCTGCCAGCTGCCAGGCGGTGTCGCCATTGCCCAGGGCGCCGGGCAGCAGCACCAGCGGCGGCAGGTCGTTGACACGCCCGTTGTCGCGAAAGTACCAGGCCAGGCCATCACGGTGCATGAACGCGTGGAGCGCACGCGCTTGCGCATACGCTTGCAAGGCGGCGGGCGGATCGAACAACGCGATCGCGGAGGGCGCGCAAGATGTCACGTCAGCAGGCCTTCGTCGCGCAGCGTCTGCTTGGCCTTGTCGGTGAAATCGGCCTCGGGTGCATTGCCGCCGATCACGAACATCAGAAAGTGCGTCTTGCCAGGTTCGCTGTGCGTGATGTTTTCAAAGCGGCGGTTCACACCGGCCGGGAAGGAGCAGATGTCCCACGGCCCGACGTCGAAGTACTCTTCCTTGCCGTCGACTTCCCAGGCACAGCGCCAGGTGCCGGTGAGCGGCATGAAGGTCTCGTTGGTGTCGTGGTTGTGCATCATCGGGCCGTTGCCGGGCTTGGCCTCGCAAAAGCCCAGGTTGAAGCCTTCGCTGATGCGTATCGCCGCGTTCTCCGCGGCTTGCGCGCCGACCGGCGACACCACCTCGGTGCCACCCTTGCCCTGGGGCGGCTGGAAGCCGACCGCGTTGTAGAGCTTGCGCACCGCGCTCGGATACCGGCTGTCGGGCAATCCGCCGTCGAAGCCCTTCAGGTCCTTGAAATAGGCGACGCGCTTGCGCATCTCTTCGCGTGTCACCCGGATCTGGGGAATAGCCATCGGAATGTCTTTCTGCAAGAGTGGAGGAGTGCGGCAAGTATTCGTGCGCCCCGTCCAGCCAGCAATTGCAAAGCCCGATGGCGATCATCCGGTTCGTGATGGAAGGCGCGGGTTTTCCCGTGCGACACCCAAGATGCAGGGCCCAGACCCATGAACCCATGAAGCTGCAAGATCTCGACCTCAACCTGCTGCGCGCCTTCGATGCACTCCTGCGCGAAAAGCACGTCACGCGCGCCGCCGATCGCCTGGAGATGAGCCAGTCGTCCATGAGCGTGTCGCTCGCCAAGCTGCGCGAACTGCTCGGCGACGAGTTGCTGATGCGCTCCGGAGGCGGCCTGATGCCGACCGAACTGGCACTGTTGCTCTGGCCGCGCGTGCAGGACGCCATTGCTGCCATCGAGCGGGTGATCGAACCTGCTCGCTTCGAGCCGGAGAACTCGCGTCATACCTTCCGGTTGATCGTGATCGACTACATCGATCTGCTCATGATGCCCGCCGTGATGCACCGCATCCGCGCCGAGGCCCCGGGTGTCAAGGTGCACGTCCTGCAAACCAACCCGCATCATTTCGGCGAGATGATGGCGGCGGGCGAAGTCGACCTGGCGCTCACCTATTTTCCGAACGCGCCCGACTACCTCAAGGGCCGCAAGCTGTTCTCCGACCGCTTTCTGGGTCTGGCCGCGAGCGATCACCCGGTGCATCGCATGGCACTCGACGTGCCGGCCTTTTGCGCGCTGCCACACGTGACGATCGAGCCTGCGGCAGCCCAGATCTACAACGTGCAGATCGACGCCGCGCTGGAACCCTGGGGCGTGCGCCGACAGGTGCAGATGGTCAAGCCCAGCTTCCTCGCGCTGCCCTTCATGCTGGAGAGTTCGGACATGGTCGCCTGCGTCCCGGCGCGACTGGCCCGTCGCATGCAGCGCATGGCGGCAGTCACGCCTTTCGATATTCCGCTGGACCTTCCGCTCTTCGATGTGCGCATGCTCTGGCATCCGCGCACGCAGAACTCGCCGCCACATGAGTGGCTGCGCGACGTGATGCTCGCTTGCGCGCGGGACACTTGAGCCCGCACGGTCAGGCCGTGCCCCCGCTGGGGATTAGGCCGGGATGGCAACGCCAGATCGACTTGAGATCACCCAAGGTCTACGCCTGCGAGGCCACAGCGGGCGGTTGCAAGGCCGACCACTTGCACGCCTTGTCGTAGGCATGCCCCAGCCGCAGTACGGCCAGGTCGGAATTGACGGGGCCGGCGAGCTGCAACCCCATCGGCAGACCCTGCGGGCCAAAACCCGCGCGCAGGTTCAGCGCAGGCACACCGGCCAGCGTGAACGGTGTGACGATTTCCATCCAGTGGTGATACGTCTTGCTCGGCACGTCCGCCACTTGCGGCGGCCAATGCATCTCGGCGTCGAAGGGAAACATCTGCGCAGTGGGCGCGACGAGGAAATCGAAACGCTCGTAAAGCCGCACGAAGGCCCGGTACACATTCGACCGGAACACCGTCGCCTGATGCAACGACGCGGCATCCAGCTGCTTGCCTTGCTCCATTTCCCACAGCGCCTCAGGCTTGATGTGTGCGCGGTACGCGGGGTCGGCGCCCAGTGCGCTGAGCTTGCCGCTCACGATCAACTGGCGCAGCCGAAGCCATGCCGTCCAGTTCTGTTCGCGCGGAACATCGAGCACGCACGGCTCGACCTCGCAACCCAGCGCGCGGAAAGTCTGCAATGCGGATTCGCACAGCTCGCGCACGCCGGGCTCGATCGGCAGGTCCGGCCAGACGCTGCCGAGCCAGCCGATGCGCAAGCCCTTCCTCACATCGCCGTCCAGGTCTAGCGCGTCCGCCGATGGCAGGGGGTCGGTCATGGACAACGGCACACGCGTGTCGAAGCCGGCCTGCACGCACAGCAGGCGCGCCGTGTCTTCCACCGTGCGTGCCATCGGCCCTTCGATGCCCAGTTGCTGGAAGAACAGGTCGTCATCCGGCGAGCCTGGCACGCGTCCGCGCGAGGGGCGCATGCCGATCACGTTGTTGAAGCCGGCCGGGTTGCGCAGCGACCCCATCATGTCGCTGCCGTCGGCCACCGGGAGCATGCCCAGTGCCAGCGCCACCGCCGCGCCGCCGCTGCTGCCACCGGCGGTCTTGCTCGGGTCCCAGGCGTTGCGCGTGATGCCGAAGACCTGGTTGTAGGTGTGCGAGCCGAGCCCGAATTCCGGCGTGTTGGTCTTGCCGATGATGACGGCGCCGGCGGCACGCGCGCGGGCGACGTGCAGGCTGTCGGTGCGGGCGGGTGTCTTCGGCGCGAGCGGCGAGCCCATCGAAGTCGGCAGGCCGATGGCGTGGCTCAGGTCTTTTACCGCCAGCGGGAAGCCGTGCATCCAGCCCATGCGCTCGCCGCGCGCGAGTTGCGCATCGCGCTCGCGCGCATCGGCCAGGCAGGCATCCGCATCGCGGCGCGAGACGATCGCGTTGAATTGCGGGTTGAGGGCGTCGATGCGCGCGAGCGAGGCTTGCATGACTTCCACGCAGGACACCTCGCGACGCGCAATGCGACGGGAGAGTTCGGTGGCGCTGAGTTGGTTGAGTTCTGTGGTTGGCATGGCACGGGCATCGTAGCCCTGTCGCACCCGGCTGCAAGGCGCGGGGTTTTGGCGTTTTCCCTGCCTCCGCGGGGTGCCTCAGGCCCATGCCGGAAGAACATAATCCTCCGACTTATGGAAACCAAGTGGCTGGAAGATTTCGTCAGTCTGGCTGAAACGCGCAGCTTCAGCCGCTCCGCGCAACTGCGTCATGTGACGCAGCCGGCGTTCTCGCGGCGCATTCAGGCGCTCGAAGGCTGGGCCGGCACCGACCTGGTCGACCGCACCTCCTACCCCACCAGCCTGACGCCCGCGGGCCAGACGCTCTACGGCCAGGCGCTCGAGATGCTGCAAGGGCTGCAGAGCACGCGTGCCATGCTGCGCGGCCACACGGCGGCGGCGCAGGACGTGATCGAGTTCGCCGTGCCGCACACGCTGGCCTTCACCTTCTTTCCGGCCTGGGTCACGATGCTGCGCGAGCGCTTCGGGCCGATCAAGAGCCGCCTCATCGCGCTCAACGTGCATGACGCGGTGCTGCGCCTGGTGGAGGGCAGTTGCGACCTGCTGATCTCCTACCAGCATCCTTCGCAGCCGCTGCAACTCGATGCCAACCGCTACGAGATGGTGAGCCTGGGCAACGAGCGCGTGTCGGCCTGGGTCAAGCCCGATGCCGATGGCGCGCCGCGCTACCGATTGCCCGGGCGCGCGGGCCGCCCGCTGCCGTACCTGGGCTACGCACCGGGTGCCTACCTGGGGCGTGTGGTGGACCAGTTGCTCAAGGAGTCGGGCACGGCGATCCATCTCGATCGCGTATATGAGACCGACATGGCCGAAGGCCTCAAGGTGATGGCGCTGGAAGGCCATGGCATCGCTTTCCTGCCGGAGAGCGCAGTGCGCCGCGAGGTGAAGGCGCGCAGGCTGGTGAGCGCGCTGCCGCCGGGTGTCGCCAGCCTCGACGTCACGCTGGAGATCCAGGCCTATCGCGAGTTGCCCAGCGCGCCGCCGGCCGCAAAGACTTCGGCTCGGTCGGGCAAGGGGCCCGCCGTGGAAGCCGCGCCTGCCGGCAAGAGCGCGGCGGATGCGTTGTGGACCTATCTGCGGGCCAACCCGGTGCCGGTCTCGAGCGGAAGCAGCGCATGATGCATCTATGACAAGCGTGCATGACGGCGCCCGCATACGGCATTGGCGCTCGCCGGCACGCGAACTTACAGTCGCCGCACTCCAATCAGCAGAGGCTTCGCAATGGATTCCAACTTCCGCACCGAACACGACTTCCTCGGCGAAAAGCAGATTCCCGCGATCGCCTACTGGGGCGTGCACACGGCGCGCGCGGTGGAGAACTTCGCGATCTCCGGCACCCGCATCTCGGCCATGCCCGACCTGGTGCGCGCGCTGGCCCATGTGAAGAAGGCAGCGGCACGGGCCAACGCCGACCTGGGCGCGCTCGACCGGGAGCGCGCCGGCGCGATCATCCTGGCCTGCGAGGATTTGATCGAAGGCAAGCTGCTCTACGAGTTCGTGGTCGACGTGATCCAGGGCGGCGCCGGCACCTCGACCAACATGAATGCCAACGAGGTCATCTGCAACCTCGCACTGGAGAAGATGGGCCACGGCAAGGCGAGCTACGACGTGCTGCACCCCAACGACCACGTGAACGCGTCGCAGAGCACCAACGACGTGTACCCGACGGCCGTGCGGCTGGCGCTGTGGTTCGCCATCGGCCGGCTACTGACCTGCATGGCCAACCTGCGCAAGAGCTTCGAGGCCAAGGCGCTGGAGTTCCGCGACATCCTCAAGATCGGCCGGACCCAGTTGCAGGACGCCGTGCCGATGACGCTGGGCCAGGAGTTCCTGACCTACGCGATCATGATCGGCGAGGACGAGGAGCGCTTGAGCGAGGCCCGCGCGCTGATCGAGGAAATCAACCTCGGCGCCACCGCCATCGGCACCGGCATCAACGCACCGCACGGCTATGCCAACCTGGCCTGCCAGTACCTGGCCGAGCAGACCCAGGTGCCGCTGAAGCAGGCCGCCAACCTGATCGAGGCCACGCAGGACACGGGCGCCTTCGTGCAGCTGTCCGGCGTGCTCAAGCGTGTGGCGACCAAGCTCAGCAAGACCTGCAACGACCTGCGCCTGCTTTCCAGCGGCCCGCAGGCCGGCTTCGGCGAGATCCGCCTGCCGGCGCGCCAGGCCGGCTCTTCGATCATGCCGGGCAAGGTGAATCCGGTAATCCCGGAGGTGATGAACCAGGTCGCCTTCGAGGTGATCGGCAACGACATCACGGTGACGATGGCGTCGGAAGCCGGGCAGCTTCAATTGAACGCCTTCGAGCCGATCATGGGTTGGAGCCTGTTCAAGAGCATCCAGCACCTGAGCAATGCCTGCGTCACGCTGCAGAAGAATTGCGTGGAAGGCATCGAACCCAATCGGGAATTCCTGGCCAAGCGGGTGCGCGAGTCGGTCACGCTGGTCACGGCGCTGAATCCGATCATCGGCTACGAGAAGGCCGCGCTGATCGCCAAGACGGCATTGAAGTCCGGCGGCGCCATCGACGAGGTGGCCGAATCGCTGGGCATCATGACGCGCGAGCAGATGGCCGCGCTGCTGGTGCCCGAGCACCTGACGCAGCCGGTGCGGTTGGTCACGCCGGTTCCGCCGGCCGCGCAGCCGTCGGGCACAAAGCCTGCTTAACGGTGATGACGTGCGAATCTTGCATCAGTCCCGGTGGGCGCTGGACGCACCAGGAGCGGGCGCGGGTATTCCCGAAAACGTGAATGTTTAAAATTTCGGACGATTTCCACCCTTTATCAAAGGAACCTTCATGAAGAAACAGCTATTGGTGCTTGCAATTTCCGCAATGGCCGCGGGCGGCGCATTGGCGGAGGACACGCTGGCCAAGATCAAGGCCTCGGGCGTCATCACCGAGGGCGTGCGAGAATCGTCGGGTCTGTCGTACACGCTGGGCAACGGCCAGTACACCGGCTTCCACTACGACATCTGCGCCAACATCATCAAGGACCTCGAGAAGGCCGTCGGCAAGAAGCTGGAAACCAAGTACCAGCCGGTGACTTCGCAAAACCGCGTGCCGCTGGTCCAGAACGGCACCGTCGACCTGGAGTGCGGCTCCACCACCAACAACGCCACGCGCGGCAAGGACGTGGCCTTTGCCGTGACCACCTACGTGGAAGAAGTGCGCATCGCGGTCAAGGCCAATTCGGGCATCGCCTCGATCAAGGACCTGAACGGCAAGACCGTCGCCACCACCACCGGCACGACCTCGGTGCAGACCCTGCGCAAGAACGAACGCGCTGGCGGCATCGACTTCAAGGAACTCTATGGCAAGGACCACTCGGACAGCTTCCTGCTGCTCGAATCGGGCCGCGCCGATGCCTTCGTGATGGACGGCTCGATCCTGGCCTCCAACATCGCCAAGTCGAAGTCGCCGAAGGACTTCGCGATCGTGGGTGAGGTGCTGAGCGTCGAGCCGATCGCCATCATGATCCGCAAGGACGATCCGGCCTTCAAGAAGGCCGTGGACGACAGCATCAAGGGCCAGATCAAGAGCGGCGAACTGACCAAGCTCTGGGACAAGTGGTTCCTGAAGCCGATCCCGCCGGCCAACGTCACCGTCAACCTGCCGCTGTCGGCCGCGACGAAGGACGCATGGGCGAATCCGAACGACAAGCCGATGGAAGACTACCAGGTCAAGAAGTGATCGCATTGCGGCGCTGACTTGCAGGACGCCCGCCCATTTCGGCGGGCGTCTTTCTTCACAAGGCGTCCGCCAACATTCGAAGATAAGAGGAGATTCCCGATGGGAAACTGGGCTTGGCTGACTGAGGACCCCGGGGGCAAGTACCCGACTTACTGGGAATGGATGCTGAGTGCCTGGGGCTGGACCGTGTCCGTCGCCCTGGTCGCCCTGGTGGTGGCGCTGGTGCTGGGATCGCTGATCGGCATCATCCGCACGCTGCCTGACAACCCGTGGCTGGTTCGATTCGGCAATGCCTGGGTCGAGCTGTTCCGCAACATTCCGCTGCTGGTGCAGATCTTCCTCTGGTACCACGTGATTCCGGCGCTGGTGCCGTTCATGAAGGGCGTGCCGCCGTTCATGCTGGTGGTGTTGGCGCTGGGCTTCTTCACCTCGGCGCGTATCGCCGAGCAGGTGCGATCGGGTATCCAGGCGTTGCCCAAGGGCCAGCGCTACGCGGGCATGGCGGTGGGCTTCACCACGCCGCAGTACTACCGCTACGTGATCCTGCCGATGGCCTATCGCATCATCATGCCGCCGCTGACCAGCGAGACGATGAACATCTTCAAGAACTCGTCGGTGGCCTTTGCGGTGTCCATCTCCGAGATGACGATGTATGCCATGCAGGTGCAGGAAGAAACGTCGCGCGGCGTCGAGGTCTACCTGGCCGTGACGGTGCTCTACATCGTCTCCGCGCTGACCATCAACCGGATCATGTCGTACATCGAACGCAAGACCCGCGTGCCCGGCTTCATTGCAAGCGCCGGCGGAGGGGGACACTGACATGAACTACCCCCACGCTTATCTCCTCGTGTATTCGCTGCCCCCCGAGGGGGCGCATGCCTCCCTTGGGGCGGCCCGGCGGGAGGCATCATGATGAATCTCGACCTGAGCTTCTACAACTGGGACGTCATCAGCAGCTTCGTCCTCAAGGGCTTCTACTTCAGCGTGACGCTGACGGTGGTGGCCACGATCGGTGGCGTGATCTTCGGCACCTTGCTGGCGCTGATGCGGCTGTCGGGCAAGAAGTGGCTGGACGCGCCCGCGGCGCTGTACGTCAACGGCATGCGCAGCATTCCGCTGGTGATGGTGATCCTGTGGTTCTTCCTGCTGATGCCCGCGACTTTCTACGCGATGTTCGGCAAGGTGGGTGTGAACTACCGGTCCGAGATCTCTGCCGTGATCACCTTCATCGCCTTCGAGGCGGCGTACTTCAGCGAGATCATGCGCGCCGGCATCCAGTCGATTCCGCGTGGCCAGGTCTACGCGGCGCAGGCCGTGGGCATGAGCTACGGCCAGCAAATGAAGCTGGTGATCCTGCCGCAGGCGTTCCGCAACATGCTGCCGGTGCTGCTCACGCAGACCATCATCCTGTTCCAGGACACCTCGCTGGTGTATGCCATCGGCGCCTACGACTTGCTCAAGGGCTTCGAGACGGCGGGCAAGAACTTCGGGCGACCGATCGAGGCCTACTTGCTGGCGGCCGTCGTGTACTTCATCCTTTGCTACACGCTGTCGTACTTCGTCAAGCGCCTGCACAAGAAGATCGCCATCATCCGGTAGCCAGGCTCTCCCCATGCTTGCCCACTTCGTGTGGCCGCCAACCCCCTCACCGGGGGCACCACCAGCGGCCCGGCAAAGCCGGTTCCGTGGTGGTTCACGAATCAGTCGCCTCGTTCAAGGCACAGGAGTATTGAAATGATTGAAATCAAGAACGTATCCAAGTGGTATGGCCCGGTCCAGGTGCTGAACGATTGCTCGGTCAGCATCAAGCAGGGCGACGTGGTCGTGGTGTGCGGGCCGTCGGGCTCGGGCAAGTCGACGCTGATCAAGACGGTGAACGCGCTGGAGCCTTTCCAGAAGGGCGAGATCACGGTCAACGGCATCGCGCTGCACGACCCCAAGACCAACCTGCCCAAGCTGCGCTCCAAGGTTGGCATGGTGTTCCAGCACTTCGAGCTGTTCCCGCATTTGTCGGTTACGGAGAACCTGACGATCGCGCAGATCAAGGTGCTGGGCCGTAGCCCGGAAGAAGCCAAGACGCGCGGCCTGAAGATGCTCGACCGCGTGGGCCTGATGGCGCACAAGGACAAGTTCCCCGGGCAGCTCTCCGGCGGCCAGCAGCAGCGCGTGGCGATCGCCCGTGCGCTGAGCATGGACCCGATCGTGATGCTGTTCGACGAGCCCACCTCGGCGCTGGACCCGGAAATGGTCGGCGAAGTGCTGGACGTGATGGTGACGCTGGCCAAGGAAGGCATGACCATGATGGTGGTCACGCACGAGATGGGCTTTGCGCGCAAGGTCGCGAGCCGCGTGATCTTCATCGACGTGGGCGGGCGCATCCTGGAAGACTGCTCGAAGGATGAGTTCTTCAGCCATCCGGAGAACCGCCAGCCGCGGACGAAGGATTTCTTGAACAAGATCCTGGCGCATTGAGCCTGGCTTGCAGGTTGGCGGCCCCCGGAGTTCGACCACAGAACCCGCTTTTCCGCGGCCGCCCTCGAATCCTGACCCTGCGCGCGACAGCGTTGCTACGATCGACGCATGCCCCATCTCCCCTTTGACGCCGTGCTGTTCGACTGCGACGGCGTGTTGGTCGACTCCGAACCCATCACCAACACCGTGCTGCGCGACATGCTCGAAGAGCTGGGCTGGCCGCTCACGCTCGAGGAGTGCATGAACACCTTCGTCGGCAAGGCCGTGAAGGACGAAGCCGCGACCATCCTGCAGCACACCGGTTTTGCCATCACGCCCGAATGGCTGAAGGGCTTCCAGGCGCGTCGCAACGAAGCGCTGGACCGCGACCTGGTCGAGGTGCCCGGCGCGCCCGTCGCGGTGCGCGCGATCCATGCGGCGCTGCAGGGTCGCATCGCCTGTGCCTCGGGCGCCGACCGTGGCAAGGTGCAGTTGCAACTGGCCAAGGTCGGGTTGCTCGACGCCTTCGACGGGCGGATCTTCAGCGGGCACGAGACACCGCGCAGCAAGCCTTTCCCCGACGTGTACCTGGCGGCAGCCGCCGCGCTGGGCGTCGACCCCGCGCGATGCGCCGTGATCGAAGACACGGTGACGGGCGCCATGGCCGGCATCGCCGCTGGCGCGACGGTGTTCGGCTACAGCCCCGGCGGCCTCAGCCACAGCAGCGCGGCGGCCCTGCGCGCGCTGGGGGTGCGTGAGGTGTTCATCGACATGGCCCAGTTGCCTGCCTTGCTGGCGGGGTGGTGCACCGAGGCCGTGTCCCGCTGACCACGCAGCGCCGCGGCCGCCTGGCCTGCCGGTACTGATGCGATCGCTTGGCGGTGGAACGCTGCCCTGGGGACTGCGCAACGTGCACACGTCCTGACACAACTCCAGGGCTTGTCGAGGCTGCTTCGTCCGCATCGCGCCCCTAGAATCCGCTTCGCTCCGGGGTGCACGCATCAGCGTGCTGAGATGGTCGTCAGGCGACCGAACCCGCGAACTTGAACCGGTTAGTACCGGCGGAAGAAGAGCTGCAGTTTGATTCGTTTCCGGTGGTCCGTCGTGGCCTCCGGGCTTGTCGGGCGATTGCGGAGCACCCTCACAACCCATGGAGTGCCCCACATGAATGCTGTCGACAAGTTTGCCTCGCTGCTCACACTGACGCGCGAGCCCTTTCCCGCTTCCACCAAGTCCGCCATCATTGGCAGCCGGCCCGATCTGCGTGTGCCCGTGCGCGACGTTGCGCTGACCAACGGCGAGTGCGTGTCGCTCTACGACACCTCGGGGCCGTACACCGATGCTTCGGTTGACATCGACGTGCGGCAGGGGCTGCCCAGCGTGCGTGCCGCGTGGATCGCCGAGCGAAGTGATACCGAGCGGTATGAAGGCCGGATTCGCGCGGCGCTCGACGACGGCGTGAAGCACGAGGAACGCATGTCCGACAAGGAGGGCGAGCGCATCGCACAACTGCGTGCCGAGGCCTCTGCCCTGCAACGCACGCCGCGCCGCGCCCGCAGCGGCGCCAACGTCACGCAGATGCACTACGCACGCCGCGGCATCGTCACGCCCGAGATGGAATACGTCGCGCTGCGCGAGAACGGCAAGCGCGAGTGGATGGCCGAGTACCTCGACAACGACGAGCGCGCCAAGCGTGTCGCCGGCAACCCGATGGGCGCACGCATCCCGCAGATCATCACGCCGGAATTCGTGCGCGACGAGGTGGCGCGCGGCCGCGCGATCATCCCGGCCAACATCAACCACCCGGAGGTCGAGCCGATGGCGATCGGGCGCAACTTCCGGGTCAAGATCAACGCCAACATCGGCAACTCGGCCGTCACGTCGAGCATCGAGGAAGAGGTCGAGAAGCTGGTGTGGGCGATCCGCTGGGGCGCGGACAACGTGATGGACCTGTCCACCGGCAAGAACATCCACACCACGCGCGACTGGATCGTGCGCAACTCGCCGGTGCCGATCGGCACGGTGCCGATCTACCAGGCTCTGGAGAAGGTCGGCGGCGTGGCGGAAGACCTGACCTGGGCCATCTACCGCGACACGCTGATCGAGCAGGCGGAGCAGGGCGTCGACTACTTCACCATCCATGCCGGACTGCGCCTGCCCTTCATCCACCTGACTGCGAACCGCATGACGGGCATCGTGTCGCGCGGCGGCTCGATCATGGCCAAGTGGTGCATCGCGCATCACAAGGAGAGCTTCCTCTACACGCACTTCGAGGACATCTGCGACATCATGAAGGCCTACGACGTGAGCTTCTCGCTCGGCGACGGCCTCCGTCCGGGCTCGGGCGCCGATGCCAACGACGAGGCCCAGTTCGCCGAACTGCGCACGCTCGGCGAGCTCACGAAGGTCGCCTGGAAGCACGACGTGCAGACCATGATCGAAGGCCCGGGCCATGTGCCGATGCACATGATCCAGGCCAACATGGACGAGCAGTTGAAGACCTGCCACGAGGCGCCGTTCTACACGCTCGGCCCGCTGACCATCGACATCGCGCCGGGCTACGACCACATCGCGAGCGCGATCGGCGCGGCGATGATCGGCTGGGCCGGCACCGCGATGCTCTGCTACGTCACGCCCAAGGAACACCTGGGCCTGCCGGACCGCGACGACGTGAAGCAGGGGATCATTGCGTACAAGATCGCAGCGCATGCGGCCGACGTGGCCAAGGGCCATCCGGGTGCGCGCTCGCGCGACGATGCGCTCTCCAAGGCACGCTTCGAGTTCCGCTGGCAGGACCAGTTCAACCTCGGCCTCGACCCCGACACGGCGCGTGACTTCCATGACGAGACGCTGCCCAAGGACGCGAGCAAGACGGCGCACTTCTGCTCGATGTGCGGCCCCAAGTTCTGCTCGATGAAGATCACGCAGGAGGTGCGCGAGTACGCGGCTGCGAAGGGCCTGGCGGAGGATGCGGCGCTGGCGCAAGGGATGAGCGCGAAGTCGGCCGAGTTCAAGGCCGGCGGCGGCGAGTTCTACATCCCGATCCAGCCAACGGCCTGACAGCCTGTCGCCAGGCGCAGCATCGGAACCCCGTGCTTGCACGGGGTTACCTCCGAGCCGTCGCTGCGCCTAGACTGGGGCGATGATCATCCTTCACCATTGCCTCAGCGCCCGTTCGTTCCGCCCGCTCTGGACACTCGAGGAACTCGGCGCGCCCTACGAACTGCGCATGCTGCCCTTTCCGCCGCGGGTGTTCGCCAAAGAGTACCTGGCCCTCAACCCGCTCGGCACGATTCCCTTGCTGGAAGACGGCGCCACGCGCATGACCGAGTCGGCGGCGATCTGCCAGTACCTCTCCGTGCGTTGCGATCCGGACAACCGCACCGGCATGCAGGTGCGCGCCGATGAGCCGGCCTACGGTGCCTGGCTCAACTGGCTGCACCACGGCGAAGCGACGTTGACCTTCCCGCAGACCATCGTGCTGCGCTACCGCTACTTCGAACCCGCCGAACGCAAGCTGCCGCAAGCGGCGGACGACTATGCCAAGTGGTTCATTTCGCGGCTGCGCGGCATCGATGCGGCGCTTGCCGGCAACGACTGGTTGTGCGCCGGTCGTTTCACCGCCGCCGACGTGTCGGTCGGCTACGCCCTGTTGCTGGCCAGCCAGATCGACCTGGTGAAGCGCTTTCCGCCCAACGTGGCGGCCTATTGGGAAAGGCTGCAGCAACGCGACGGCTACAAGCGCGCGATGGTCGCTCAGCATGACGCTGCCGTTGCGCAGGGCGTTTCGCCGGACTCTTCTGCATCGTTGCAACCGAGCTGAGATTGCCGCGCATGCCAGGGCCTGGCGCCGCCGAACTTCCGTCCCTCGTGGAACTGGCCGCGCGCGTGGGCGCTGCGCTGCGCGAGCGTGGCGAGCGGGTTGCGGTGGCGGAATCGTCGGCCGGCGGCCTCGTGTCGGCCGCATTGCTGGCGGTGCCGGGTGCCTCGGCCTACTTCCTCGGCGGCGCGGTCGTTTACTCGCGGCGCGCCGGCCGCAACATGCTTGGCGTGACCGCCGAAGACATGGCCGGCATGCGCGCGGAGACCGAGCCCTACGCCACCTTCATCGCCGGCCGGATGCGCGACAGGCTGCATGCGACCTGGGGCATCGCTGAAAGCGGTGCCGCCGGTCCGATGGGCAGCCCCTACGGCGACGCGCCGGGCCATGTGTGCGTGGCGGTCGTCGGTGCGTCCGCCGCGCACGTCAGGACCATCGAGACCGGGGACACGAACCGCGCTGCCAACATGGATGTATTCGCGCGGCAGTTGCTACTGCTGTTCGCCGAAGTGCTGCGGGAGCCGGCGCTGCGAGACGGCTGACAGGGTGAACTCAGATCAGTTTTCCATGACGCTAATCGCGTGACCCACGACGCATGAAACCAGTGCGAGCAATGCCTGTTCGTGGGCCCCCGCGGAACCGGCTTGCCGGGCCGCTGGGTGCGCCCCCTTGAGGGGGTGCGCCGCAGGCGCTGCGGGGGTGGGCTTTCCTCTCAGGCGTTCAGGAATTCCTCCTGCCATTCGCCGACGTCCGCGCCGGGGTCGGAAATGGGATGCAGCTTGTCGCTGCGGCAAAAGTAGGTCCAGCCTTCGAAGGCCACGTCGTAGTAGGTGCCGGGCAGGTAGCTCAGGTCCGGCGCCTCGTAGGGTGCCGACACCACCTCGACGATGCGCCCGACCGCGCCGCGGGTGGCGGGGCTGGCTTCGCAGCTGCTGTCGACATAGCACAGCGTGCCGATACGGATGGTCATCGCGAATCCTCCTTGGGAGAAATGACGGTGAAGAGCCCCCAGGGCCGGGCCATGCCCAGCCCGCCCCCCGCGGGGGATTGAGTCGAGATGGCAAAGCCACATCGAGTCAAGAGCATTCCAACCCCGTGGCCGGGGCAGGCGTTCGCAGAGAAACGGACTCAACGAGTTTTGTTTCTCAAGAGCATTCCAACCCCGTGGCCGGGGCAGGCGTTCGCAGAGAAACGGACTCAACGAGTTTTGTTTCTCAAGAGAGAAACGGACTCAACGAGTTTTGTTTCTCAAGAGGACCATTGTGCGGTGGGCGGCGCAGGCGTGCGAGCCTGCGCTAAAGTGACCGCTGTCGGTCTGCGGCCATACAAGGGGAAGACAGTGCCGGTGATGCAAGCTCACGTGCCAGAGCGTGCAATGCGCCAGAGTGCGCAGGCGCGACGCCTGCGGGATGTTTCGTGCGTGCAGCAACGCAGTCGTTCCATTTTCAATCAACCACGCGGCGCAGGCCGCCGCCTCGCGGACGCAAGTCCGTCCATCCCATGATCCATTTCCTCAAGATCCGCTGGCCCCGGCTGGTGACGGTGCTGTTGGCGTCCGCGCTCAGTGCGTGCGCCGTGCAAGTGGCGCGTGACGCGAACCCGGAAGACGATCCGAACAATGGCGTGGTGGTCTTTTCGGTCTCTCACGACCGGGAGAGTGGCTCGCGGGCCAAGGCGATCGTGTACCTGGACGAGGGCACGCTCAGCACCGCCGGCAGCGCAGCGCTCCAATCGTCCAACTATCCCATTCCCGGCGGCAACGATTTCGAGGAAGTCCAGGGGCGGCTGTACGTCCTCTCGCTCCCCGCCGGCGACCATCAATTCTCAAGTTGGGTGATTGCCGACAGTGGAACGGGCCAGCGCATTGTTCCGGGCAAGGGTGCGCAAGTACTGCGATTCCGTGTGGACGGCGGAAAGATCAAGTACCTCGGCAACCTGCATGCCAGCGTCGAGAGCGGACGCGGCGATGTCGCCGGCGCGTCGAAGGCCGTCAACGGCGCGATCGAGGTGAAAGACGAGCAGGAGCGGGATGGCAAGGTGCTGCTGGAGAAGTACCCGCAGTACGCCGGCAAGGTTGGCAAGGACCTGCTCCGCATGGGGCCGTGGGTCGGAGCCGAACCACCCAAGTCGAGCTTCGACATGCCGATGTTCATGCCGCCGTTCCGCTTCCTCAAATAGCCGCCGACGCGCCGCGCTATTCACCCGCCCCCGCCGAGCGGCGTCGCAGCGCACCCGGCGATTCGCCCGTCCATTCGCGGAAGGCGCGTGAGAAGCTCTTTTCGTTGCGAAAGCCCACGGCCAGCGCCACCTGCTTGATGGGCCGCGTGCTACGCAGCAACTGGTCGATGGCCTGCTCCTTGCGCACTTCGTCCTTCAGCGCTTGCAGCGACACGCCTTCCTCGTGCAATTGCCGGTGCAGCGTGCGCGTGGAGATGTGGAGCAGGGTGGCCAGTGCCTCGGCATGGACCACTTCGGCAGGGCGGGAGCGCATCAGCTCGCGCACGCGCTGGCCGAGCAATCGGTCGCGCCGGTACTGCAGCACGGTAAGTGGAAGGGCGCGTCTGAGCATGGTACGCAAGGCGCGTTCGTCGCGCTGCAGCGGCAGGGCCAGGTAGCGCGCATCGAAGCTGTAGCTGGCGTGGGCTGCGCCGAAGCAAAGCTCGCCGCTGAACATGAGCGGGTAGGCATCGCGGTGCGGCGGCGCGTCGAAGGGAAAGCCGGCCTCGCGCAGCGTGATGCGCGAATCGATGGCCCAGCAGGCGTAGCCGTGCAGGAAGCGCAGGTTCGACACCAGGCAGAACTCGCGGAAGTCGCCGAGGTCGCGCTGCTCGGTGATCGTCACGGTGGCGATGCCGCCCGCCACCTGCAGGTCGAGCAGGATGTCGTCGGTCAGCAGGCGATGGTGGCGGCACCAGCGCTTGATGGCGACGCCCAGGTCCGGCGAGCCGAGCGAGGCCCGGCACAGCATGCCGTAGCTGCCCCAGGGCAGCTTGCGCGAGAACCAGCCGAGCGCCTCGTCGTCGAGCTCCTGCATGGCATGGGCATTGAGCGCCTCGAACTGCGCGGCGGTGACGCGAGACTGCGGCTTGTTCACCTCGCGCGGCGCAATCTGTGCCTGTCGCAGTGCCTCTGCCGGGTCCATTCCGTAGCGCTTGTAGCCCAACACGATCGCTCGCACGAAGGCCATCGGCGTGGCCGCGCGGCCGGCGGGAAGGAGCTGTGAGGACGACATGCGGCTTGGCGAATCAGGTGGCGCAATTTGCAACCATTGTGGCGCCAATTGCGACGGTGCAGGGCGTAAGCTGCGATTCTTGGCGCGCCAATCCGCGGCGCGAGCCACACCCCCCTGAGGAGACAAGAACCCATGCACGATCCCGGCCTGAACTTCGACCTGGGCGACACCATCGACTCGCTGCGCGACGCGATCCAGGACTTTGCCGCCAACGAGATCGCACCCCGTGCGGCCGACATCGACCGCGACAACCTGTTCCCCAAGGACCTGTGGAAGAAGCTCGGCGACCTCGGCCTGCATGGCATGACGGTGAAAGAGGAATACGGCGGCACGGAACTGGGCTACCTCGCGCACATCGTCGCGATGGAAGAAGTCTCGCGGGCTTCGGCTTCAGTGGGCCTGTCATACGGCGCGCACTCCAACCTGTGCGTGAACCAGATCCACCGCAACGGCACCAATGCGCAGAAGAAGAAATACCTGCCCGGGCTGGTGAGCGGCGAGCATGTCGGCGCACTGGCCATGAGCGAGCCGAACGCCGGCTCCGACGTCGTGAGCATGAAGCTCAAGGCCGAGAAGAAGGAAGGCTACTTCGTGCTCAACGGCGGCAAGATGTGGATCACCAACGGCGGCGACGCCGACACGCTGGTCATCTATGCCAAGACCGAACCCGAGATGGGCGCGCGCGGCATGACCGCCTTCATCGTCGAGAAGAACTTCAAGGGCTTCAGCGCCGGCACCAAGCTCGACAAGCTGGGCATGCGCGGCAGCAACACCTACCCGCTCTTCTTCGACAACTGCGAAGTGCCCGAAGAGAACGTGCTCGGCGGCGAGGGTCAAGGCGCGAAGGTGCTGATGAGCGGCCTCGACTACGAGCGTGCCGTGCTCTCCGGCGGCCCGCTCGGCATCATGGCCGCCTGCATGGACGCGGTGCTGCCGTACATCCACGAGCGCAAGCAGTTCGGCCAGAGCATCGGCGAATTCCAGCTGATGCAAGGCAAGCTGGCCGACATGTACTCGACCTGGCAAGCCACGCGTGCGTATGTCTACGCCGTCGGCAAGGCCTGCGACCGCAACGACCATGCGCGCACCTTCCGCAAGGACGCGGCCGGCGCCATCCTCTACTCGGCCGAGAAGGCGACCTGGATGGCCGGCGAGGCGATCCAGACACTGGGCGGCGTGGGCTACACCAAGGACTTCCCGGTGGAGCGCCTGTGGCGCGATGCCAAGCTGTACGAGATCGGCGCGGGCACGAGCGAAGTGCGGCGCATGCTGATCGGGCGCGAACTGTTCGCCGAGACGGCTTGAGGGCACGCCGCATGGTGACCGATGAACTTCGCCAGCGCATTGCAGCCAGCTTCGATGCCCAGGGCCTGATGTCGACCCTGGGTGCGCAACTGGCCCGGGTGGCGGACGGCGAGGTGGACATCGAACTGCCCTTCGCCGGAGGGCTGTCGCAACAGCATGGCTTTGTCCATGCAGGCGCCATCACCAGTGTGGTGGACAGCGCCTGCGGCTATGCGGCGCTGACCCGGTCGCCGCCGGACTGCGGCATCGTCACGGCGGAGTTCAAGGTGAACTTTTTGCGACCCGCCATCGGCCAGCGCTTCCTGGCGCGGGGCAAGGTGCAGAACGCGGGCAAGCTCATGACGGTCTGCACCGGCGAGGTCCTCGCCTTCAACGGCGAAGACGCCGGCAAGGTGGTGGCGCTGATGCAGGCCACCATGGTCAACGTGCGCCAATGACGACATTGCACGAGGAGACAAACGAATGAGCGATATCGCGATCACGACGACGGGCAGCATCGCCCATGGCGCCACCGACGTGCCATTGATCGAACAGACCATCGGCGACTTCTTCGACGACATGGTCGCGAAGCAGCCCGGGCGCGAGGCGCTGGTGAGCCGCCACGAAGGCAAGCGCTTCACCTACCTTGAATTGCAGACCGAATCGAACCGGCTCGCGAGCGCCCTGTTGAACCTGGGCCTGAAGCCCGGCGACCGCATCGGCATCTGGTCGCACAACAACGCACCGTGGGTGCTGATGCAAATCGCCACCGCCAAGGTCGGGCTGATCCTGGTCAACATCAACCCGGCGTACCGCACTTCGGAAGTCGAATACGCGCTCAACAAGGTCGGCTGCAAGGCGCTGGTGTCGATGTCGCAGTTCAAGACCAGCGACTACCTGGGCATGCTGCGCGAACTCGGGCCAGCCAAGCTGCCGACCTTGCAGCACATCGTCTGGATCGACAAGCCGGGCGAGGGCGTCAAGGAAGGGATGCAACGCTTCTCCGACCTGCTCGCGAGCGGCGACCCGGCCGATGCGCGCATCGCGCAGATCGGCAAGACATTGAAGGCGAACGACGCGGTCAACATCCAGTTCACCAGCGGCACCACCGGCTTCCCCAAGGGCGCGACGCTGACGCATCGCAACATCCTCAACAACGGCTTCTTCATCGGCGAGTGCATGAAGCTCACGCCGCAGGACCGGCTCTGCATCCCGGTGCCGCTGTACCACTGCTTCGGCATGGTGCTGGGCAACCTGGCCTGCCTCACGCATGGCTCGGCCATCGTGTATCCGAACGACGGCTTCGACCCGATCACCGTGCTGGAAACGGTGCAGGCCGAGAAGTGCACCGGCCTGCATGGCGTGCCGACCATGTTCATCGCCGAGCTGGACCATCCGCGCTTCAAGGAATTCGACCTGTCGACCTTGCGCACCGGCATCATGGCCGGCTCGCCGTGCCCCACCGAGGTGATGAAGCGCGTGGTCGAGCAGATGCACCTGCGCGAGATCACCATCGCCTACGGCATGACCGAGACCAGCCCGGTGAGCTGCCAGAGCTCGACCGACACGCCCCTTGAAAAGCGCGTGTCCACGGTCGGCACGGTGCAACCGCACATCGACATCAAGATCGTCGACCCTTTGACCGGTGCCGTGGTGAAGCGCGGCGAGTCCGGCGAGTTCTGCACGCGCGGCTATTCGGTGATGCTGGGCTACTGGGAAGACGAGGCCAAGACGCGCGAGGCCATCGATGCCGAAGACTGGATGCACACCGGCGACCTGGCCACGATGGACGCCGAGGGTTACGTCAACATCGTCGGCCGGATCAAGGACCTGGTGATCCGCGGCGGCGAGAACATCTATCCGCGCGAGATCGAGGAGTTCCTCTACCGCCACCCCAAGGTGCAGGACGTGCAGGTCGTCGGCTTGCCCGACAAGAAGTACGGCGAGGAACTTTGCGCCTGGATCATCTCCAAGCCGGGCCAGACCGTGAGCGAAGACGAGGTGCGCGACTTCTGCAAGGGCCAGATCGCGCACTACAAGGTGCCGAAGTACATCAAGTTCGTGCCCGAGTTCCCGATGACGGTGACCGGCAAGATCCAGAAGTTCAAGATTCGCGATGCGATGAAGGATGAGCTCGGATTGAACGAGGAGAAGACTGCATGAATGCGGACTTGACCGTACGCGAAGGTCGCGAAGAAACGCGAAGGACGCGAAAAAGACAAAAAGAAGAAAAGGAATCCTTTTCGGTCTTCTTTCCCGTCCTTCGCGAAACTTTCGCGTCCTCTGCGTCCGGTATCCGCATTTCCGACGGCCTTCGCCAAGAACAATAGCCATGACCAAACTCGAATCCAAACTCAACCCCCGCTCGGCCGACTTCCAGGCCAATGCCGCTGCGATGCGCGCTTTGGTCGATGATCTGCACAAGCAGTTCGCCAAGGTCGAGGCCGGCGGTGGCGAGGCCGCGCGGGCCAAGCACACCGCGCGCGGCAAGCTGCTGCCGCGCGACCGCGTGGCCGAGTTGCTGGACCCGGGCACGCCGTTCCTCGAGATCGCGCCGCTGGCTGCGCATGCGATGTACCTCGATGGCAAGGGTGTCGAATCGGCGCCGGGCGCCGGCATCATCGCCGGCATCGGCCGCGTGAGTGGTGTCGACTGCATGATCGTCTGCAACGATGCGACGGTGAAGGGCGGCACCTACTACCCGATGACGGTGAAGAAGCACCTGCGCGCGCAGGAGATCGCCGAGCAAAATCGCCTGCCTTGCATCTACCTGGTCGACTCGGGCGGCGCCAACCTGCCGAACCAGGACGAGGTCTTCCCGGACCGCGAGCACTTCGGCCGCATCTTCTACAATCAGGCGCAGATGAGCGCGCAGGGCATCCCGCAGATCGCGGTGGTCATGGGCTCCTGCACGGCGGGTGGCGCGTATGTGCCGGCGATGAGCGACGAGTCGATCATCGTGAAGAACCAGGGCACGATTTTCCTGGGCGGCCCACCGCTGGTGAAGGCGGCCACGGGTGAAGTCGTCACGGCAGAAGACCTCGGCGGCGGCGACGTGCACACGCGGCTCTCCGGCGTGGTCGACCACCTCGCGCAGAACGACCTGCACGCGCTGGCGCTCGCGCGCTCGGCCATCGCCAACATCAACCGCAAGGACGCGACCGATGCGCCGCATCCCGGCGTGGCCGCGCCGGACTTTCCGCGCGAAGAGTTGTACGGCGTGATTCCGACCGACACGCGCAAGCCCTTCGACGTGCGCGAGATCATCGCCCGCATCGTCGACGCCAGCGAGTTCCACGAGTTCAAGGCGCGCTTCGGTGCCACGCTGGTCTGTGGCTTTGCCGAGATTGAAGGCATGCCAGTCGGGATCGTCGCCAACAACGGCATCCTGTTTTCCGAGTCGGCGCAGAAGGGCGCGCACTTCATCGAACTGTGCTGCCAGCGCAAGATCCCGCTGGTGTTCCTGCAGAACATCACCGGCTTCATGGTCGGCCGGAAGTACGAGAACGAAGGCATCGCCCGCCACGGCGCCAAGATGGTGACGGCGGTGGCCACGGCCAATGTTCCCAAATTCACCATCATCATCGGCGGCAGCTTCGGCGCCGGTAACTACGGCATGTGCGGCCGTGCGTACTCGCCGCGATTCCTCTGGATGTGGCCCAACGCGCGCATCAGCGTGATGGGTGGCGAGCAGGCCGCGAGCGTGCTGGCCACGGTCAAGCGCGACGGCATCGAGCTCAAGGGCGGCCAGTGGAGCGCCGAAGAGGAAGAAGCATTCAAGGCGCCCATCCGCCAGCAATACGAGGACCAGGGCCATCCGTACTACGCCACCGCGCGGTTGTGGGACGACGGCATCATCGATCCGGCCGACACGCGCCGCGTGCTGGCGCTGGGCCTGTCGGCTGCGCACAATGCGCCGATCCCGGAACCGAAGTTCGGCGTGTTCCGCATGTGATGAACCCAACCGGGAGATCGTCATGCAACTCCAGAAGTACTTTGCCTCCCTCGCGCGCTACCACGCGTGGGCGACGGCGCGCCTGCTCGAATCGAACCTGGCGCCCATCAGCGACGACGAGTGGCATCGCCACAGCGGCCTGTACTTCGGCTCGGTGCATCGCACGGTCAACCACCTGCTGGTGACCGACAACATCTGGTACGCGCGCTTCGCCGAGAACCATTCGCTGCGACTGCCGCTCGACACGGAACTGCATGCCGATCGCGCATCGGTGATCGCGGCGCTCAGCGCCGCCGTCGGGCGCTGGACGCCTTGGCTGGCCACGCTCGATGCTTCGCGCTTCGAAGGCGAACTGGTCTACACACGCAACAACGGCGAGACGGTGCACATCCCCTTTGCGCCCGCGCTCGGCCACGCCTTCAACCACGCGACCCATCACCGCGGCCAGCTCTCGGCCGCGCTCACGGCCATGGGCCGCCCCGGACCCGAACTCGATTGGGTCTACCTGCTGCAACAAAAGACACGCGCCTGATGACGACTGCAACACCCACTTCATTCACCACGCTCGAAGTCCAGGCCGAGGGCCCCGTCGCGCGCATCTGGCTCAACCGGCCGGACCTGCGCAATGCCTTCGATGAAGTCGTCATCGCGGAGCTGAGCGCCGCCTTCGCGTTGGTGGCCTCGATGGCGGCGGTGCGCGTGATCGTGCTCGGCGCGCGCGGCCCGGCGTTCTGTGCCGGCGCCAACCTGAATTGGATGCGCCGCGCCGCGGACTTCACGCACGAGCAGAACATTGCCGATGCCGGTGGGCTGGCCCGCATGCTGCGCGCGATCCACGAGTGCCCGAAACCGGTGGTCGCGCGCGTGCAGGGCGACGTGTATGCCGGCGGGATGGGACTGGTCGCGGCCTGCGACATGGCGGTGAGCGTCGACACGGCCTGGTATTGCCTCAGTGAAGTGAAGATCGGCCTCATCCCCGCGACCATCAGTCCGTATGTGCTGCGTGCGATGGGCACACGTGCGGCACAACGCTACTTCCTCACGGCAGAGCGTTTCAGCGCGGCCGAGGCGCATCGCATCGGGCTCGTGCACGAGGTGGTCGGCGCCGATGCACTCGATGCCAAGGTCGATGAGATCGTCAAGGCGCTGTGCAATGCCAGCCCCGCGGCCGTGCGCGCTTGCAAGACGCTGATTGCCGATGTGGCGGGTCGCGAGATCGACGACGCGCTGATCGCGCAGACCGTGGACGGCATTGCCGACATCCGCGCCAGTGATGAGGGTCGCGAGGGCGTGCAGTCCTTCCTGCAAAAGCGCAAACCTTCCTGGTTGGTGTGACATCCCTCGACATGCCCCAACTGCTCGCCCTGGCCGGTGCCATCGGCTGGGCCAGCGGCGTGCGCCTCTACCTGGTGATCCTGCTGGTGGGGTTGGCCGGCTTCTTCGGCTGGATGCCTCTGCCCGGCGGCTTGCAGATGCTGGCCCATCCGGTGGTGCTGGCGGCCAGCGGCTTCATGGTCTTCGTCGAGTTCTTCGCCGACAAGATTCCCGGCCTCGATTCGCTCTGGGACATGGTGCATACCGTGATCCGTGTGCCGGCAGGTGCCGCGTTGGCGGCCGGCGTGTTCGGTGCGGACAACGGGGCGATGGCACTGGTGGCCGCGTTGCTCGGCGGCGGGCTTGCGGCAACGGCGCATACCGCCAAGGCGACCACGCGGGCCGCCATCAACACATCGCCGGAGCCCTTCAGCAATGTGGGCGCCTCGCTGGTGGAAGACAGCATGGTGCCGGCGAGCCTGTGGCTCGCTGTGGCGCACCCGGTGGTGTTCTTCATCGTGTTCGCGATCGTGCTGGTGCTGAGCGTGTGGCTCATCCGCAAGAGCTGGCGCTTCCTGCGCGGGCTCGTGAACCGCGTGCGGAAGATCTTCAGCGGCAAACCCGACCCGGGCGTGACGCCGGCATTCCAACTCAAGAAACCCTCCTCGGAAGACAAGTCCCATGTTTAAGAAGATCCTCATCGCCAACCGTGGAGAGATCGCTTGCCGCGTGGCGGCGACAGCACGCCGCATGGCCATCCGCACCGTGGCCGTGTATTCCGATGCCGATGCGAATGCCAACCATGTGCGCGCCTGTGACGAGTCGGTGTACCTCGGCGGCAGTGCACCGAAGGACAGCTACTTGCGCTGGGAAAAGATCCTCGAGGCCGCCAAGGCGACCGGTGCGGAAGCCATCCACCCAGGCTACGGCTTCCTCAGCGAGAACGAGGAATTCGCACAAGCCTGCGCCGACGCGGGCCTGGTCTTCATCGGCCCGCCGCCGTCGGCCATCAAGGCAATGGGCCTGAAGGCCGAGTCCAAGCAGCTGATGGAAAAGGCCGGCGTACCGCTGGTGCCCGGCTACCACGGCAGCGAGCAGGACCCGGCGCTGCTGCAACGCGAAGCCGATCGCATCGGCTATCCCGTGCTCATCAAGGCCAGTGCCGGCGGTGGTGGCAAGGGCATGCGCGCGGTCGACAAGTCGGAAGACTTCGCCGCCGCGCTCGCTTCCTGCCAGCGCGAGGCCATCAACAGCTTCGGCGACGACGCGGTGTTGATCGAGAAGTACGTTCAGCGTCCGCGCCACATCGAGATTCAGGTGTTCGGCGACACGCATGGCAACTGCGTCTACCTGTTCGAGCGCGATTGCTCGGTACAGCGTCGCCACCAGAAGGTGCTGGAAGAAGCCCCTGCGCCTGGCATGACCGAGGCGATGCGCGCGGAGATGGGCGCGGCGGCGGTGGCGGCGGCCAAGGCGGTGAACTACGTCGGTGCGGGCACGGTGGAATTCATCGTCGAGCAGCGCGACGGTAGCGCCATGAATTTCTTCTTCATGGAGATGAACACGCGCCTGCAGGTCGAGCACCCGGTGACCGAAGCCATCACTGGCTTGGACCTCGTCGAATGGCAATTGCGCGTGGCCTCCGGCGAACCGCTCCCGCTGAAGCAGGAGCAACTCCAGATCCACGGCCATGCGATCGAGGCGCGCATCTGCGCCGAGAACCCCGACAACAACTTCCTGCCCGCCACCGGCACGCTGCACGTCTACCGCAAGCCGCAAGCGACGGCCTTCCAGCGCAGCCGCGTGCGCATCGACGACGGCGTGCGCGAGGGCGGCGAGATCTCGCCGTTCTACGACTCGATGATCGCCAAGCTCATCGTGCACGGCAGCACGCGCGCCGAGGCGCTGGCGCGGCTCGATGCGGCGCTGGCGCAGGTGCACATCGTCGGCGTGTCGACCAACGTGCAGTTCCTGCGCGGCATCATCGCGACCGATTCCTTTGCGAATGCCAACCTCGACACCGCGTTGATCGAGCGCGAGCGCGCCGTGCTGTTCGACCGCGAGCCGCTCGGCCTGCCGCTCGCTGCGGCCGCGGCCATCGCGCGCCAGTGCATCACCGAATGGCCGGCCGCCATGCCCGAGCCCTTCGCGCGGCGCGACGGCTTCCGTGCACTTGGCGAATACAAGCGCCGCTTCGACTTCGAATTCCGCGGCGAGCCTGCGTCTGCGACGCTGACCTACAAGCGCGACGGCAGCTTCGGCCTCGAGGCTGGTGGCGTCTCGGGTCCGCTGGTCGTGGGCCAGTTCCCGTCCGGCGAATTCGAGGTCGAGTTCAACGGCGGTCGCCACACGCTGAACGTCTACGAACGCGACGGCAGCTCGCATGTCTTCGCGGCACAGGGCGCCACGAAGATCCTCGCGGTCGACCGCCTCGCGCATGCCGGCGACACACAGGCTGAAGGCGGCCGCCTCACCGCACCGATGCCGGGCAAGGTCGTCTCCTTCGCAGTCAAGGCCGGCGACAAGGTCAGCAAGGGCCAGCCGCTGGCGGTGATGGAGGCGATGAAGATGGAGCACACCATCGCCGCACCGGCCGACGGCACGGTGGAGGAACTCATGTTCGCGCCGGGCGACCAGGTGGCCGAGGGCAACGAGTTGCTGCGCATCACGGCCGGCGCCTGATTGGGTAAGCTCGATCGATGCGCATCACCGTCTGCCTCACCGACAACAACCGCCCCGAACCTTGGGTCGCCGGCCTGCAAGCCGAACTGCCCGATGCCGACATCTCGCCCTGGTCACCGGGCGACGCGCCGGCCGACCATGCGGTGGTGTGGGCGCCGCCGCAGGAATTCCTCGACGAGCAGCAACAGTTGCGTGGCCTCTTCAACATCGGCGCGGGCGTCGATGCCTTGCTGAAACTCAAGGTGCCGCCGCAGACCCGCATCGTGCGGCTCGACGACGCCGGTATGTCGGTGCAGATGGCCGAGTACGTCTGCCATGCGCTGATCCGCCACTTCCGCGAGTTCGATGTCTACGAGGCCGATGCGCGCGAGGGCCGCTGGAGCTATCGCCGACCACGTGAGCGCAAGGACTTCACCGTAGGCGTGATGGGCCTCGGTGTACTGGGCGAGCGCGTGGGCAAGGCGATCGGGCAGTTCGAGTTTCCGGTGATGGGCTGGAGCCGTTCGCCCAAGCAGATCGACGGCATCCAGTGCTTCTCCGGCGAGGCGGGCTTCGATGATTTCCTGGCCGTGAGCCGCGTGCTGGTCTGCCTGCTGCCGCTCACCGCCGAGACGCGCGGCATCATGTGCCGCGACAACCTCGTGAAGCTCAACGGCGGCAAGCCCGGTGGCTACATCATCAACGTCGCGCGCGGCGCCCATCTGGTGGAGGACGACCTGATTCCGCTGCTCGATGCCGGCCAGCTCGCCGGCGCGACGATCGACGTGTTCACTGCCGAGCCGCTCGCGCCCGCGCATCCCTTCTGGCGCCATCCGAAGATCACCGTCACGCCGCATGCCTCGGCGCGCACGCTGCGCGAGGAATCCATTGCGCAGATCGCCGGCAAGATCCGAGCGCTGGAGGCGGGTGTCCCATTCGACGCGCTGCCGGGCGTGGTCGATCCCGGCCGCGGCTATTAGGCGGGTACGGTGGGCTTGAGCCCTTTTTGCTCACCAAGATCTGTTCAAGATCCCGTTAGACACGCGTCACCGCACATGAGATTTCCTGCCCCTGCGACATTGGCTTTCTTCCATCGCGCACGGCCGCCTTCCGCGTTGCGGGTATGGTGACGCGGGCGAACGCATCCTCTTGAAACGAGACACATCATGAAACTCCCCGCCCACGTCAAGATCGTCGATGTCGGCCCGCGCGACGGCCTGCAGAACGAGAAGCAACCCGTGCCCGCCGAAGTCAAGATCGGCCTGGTGCATCGCCTGCAGGACGCGGGCCTGCGCGAGATCGAGGTGACCAGCTTCGTCAGCCCGAAGTGGGTGCCGCAGATGGCCGACAACGCCGAGGTGATGCATGGCATCACGCGCAAGCCGGGCGTGCGCTACTCGGTGCTCACACCCAACATGAAGGGCTTCGAGGCGGCCATCGCGGCGCCGCGCGATGAATGGCCCGACGAGATCGTGGTGTTCGGCGCGGCGAGCGAGTCCTTCAGCCAGAAGAACATCAACTGCTCCATCGCGGAGAGCATCGAACGCTTTGCACCTGTGGTCGCCGCGGCGCGCGACAAGGGCATCTACGTGCGCGGGGCGATGTCGTGCACGGTGGGGTGTCCGTACGAAGGCGAGATCGCGCCCGAGGCCGTGGGCCGGCTCGCCAAGCTCATGAAGGACATCGGCGTGCAGCACGTCGGCGTGGCCGACACCATCGGCGTCGGCACGCCGGTGAAGGTACAGCGCGCGATCGAGGCCACGCTGGCGCACTACGGCATCGACGACATCTCCGGCCACTACCACGACACCTACGGCCAGGCGCTGGGCAACACGCTCGCCAGCCTGGAGATGGGCGTGTGGCAGTACGACACCTCGTCGGCCGGCCTCGGCGGCTGCCCGTATGCGAAGGGCGCGACCGGCAACGTCGCGACCGAGGACGTGGTCTACATGCTGCAGGGCATGGGCATCGAGACCGGCATCGACCTCGACAAGCTCATCGACGCCGGCGTCTACATCAGCCAGGCGCTGGGCCGCGAGCCGAACTCGCGGGCGTCGAAGGCGATTCGCACGAAGCGTGCTGGGTAAGGGCTGAATGAATGCGGACTTGGTCGTACGCGAAGGACGCGAAGGACGCGAAGGACGCGAAGGACGCGAAGGACGCGAAGGTTCCGCGAAGGACACGAAAGAAGACAATGAAAAAATGAAACTTCTTCTGTCTTCCTTTTGCGTCCTTCGCGGAACCTTCGCGTCCTCTGCGTACGGTTCCCGCATTCTTTCTTCGTCCAGCCATGTGCGGTTCTGAACTTCATTCTCTTCCCGACGGCGTCCAGCGCGTCGCCCGTGCCCTGCAGGAGGCCGGCCATCCGCATGCGCCGCAGATGCTCGACGATGCGGCGCGCACCGCGCAGCAGGCGGCCGACGCGCTCGGCATCGCGGTCGGCCAGATCGCCAAGAGCATCATCTTCCGCCGCAAGAGCGACGAGTCGGCCGTGCTGGTCATCACCTCGGGCGACAAGCGCGTGGACGAGAAGAAGGTCGATGCCATCGTCGGCAAGACCGGCCGCGCCGATGCCGATTTCGTCAAGATGAAGACCGGCTTCTCCATCGGCGGTGTGTCGCCCTTCGCGCATGCCACCCCGGCCGTCACGCTGATCGATCGCGAGCTGTTCCGCTTCGACGAGATCTGGGCTGCCGCCGGCCATCCGCATGCGGTCGTGCGTCTGGCGCCGCAAGACCTCGAACGCCTGACCGGCGCGCCTGTCGCCGACGTGGTGTGAGCCCGGCGGGCTTCGGGGACATGCCCATGCCGGAAGCCTCGGCCTCGATGCGCGACGACGCCGCCTTCGATGCGCTGGCGGCGCAAGCTCTCGCGACTCGTGCGGCCGAGGTGATCGACGAGGAGCCCGTGCCTTCGCCGTGCATCTCGGTCTGCCGCATCCATGACGGCAGCGGCCTCTGCCTCGGCTGCTTCCGCACGCTCCGCGAAATCGCGCAGTGGAGCCGCATGGACGGCCCCGGCAAGCGACAGGTCTGGGCCCGCATCGCGCAACGCATCGACGAATCCATTTCATCGCCATGAAGCACATCGATTTCTACCTGGACTTCATCTCGCCCTATGCCTACCTGGCCTTCGAGCAACTGCCCAAGGCGCTGGAGGGTTTGAGCTACAGCGTGGCCTACAAGCCCGTGTTTCTTGGCGCCATGCTCAAGCACCACGGCCAACTCGGGCCCGCCGAGATTCCGGCGAAGCGCGAGTGGACCTACCGCCAGGTGCTGTGGCTCGGCCACAGCCACGGCATCCCGATCGACATGCCGGCGACGCATCCGTTCAACCCGCTGGCCCATCTGCGGCTGGCGCTGGCCACGTCGCCGGATGGAAACATCAGCCGCTACGTGGCCGAGACGATCTTCCGCGAGGTGTGGCGCGGCGGCGAGGAGGCGGGCGATGCCGGTCGGCTGGCGGCGCTGGCGTCGCGCCTGGAATTGCGCCGCGAGCCCGGCGGCGATGCAGTCAAGGCGCAACTCAAGGCCAACACCGATGAGGCCATCGCGCGCGGTGCCTTCGGCGTGCCCGCCTATGCGGTCGACGGGCGGCTGATCTGGGGCTTCGACAGCCTGCCGATGCTGCGCGCGGCGCTTCTGGACGACCCGTGGTTCGACAGCCCGCAATGGCTGCGCGCGGCAGAGCGGCCCTCCTTGCACCGCCCCCGACCCTGACCCGTAAAAAGCGCGGTCCCGCACCATATAGCGGTTTTTCCCAGTGGTGATTTCCGCATGACGAAATACGTCAAACGGGTTTCACCCTAGTTTGTAAGCATCTGTCAGTTTCGCGAAAGTCTCGGGTCAGTCCACGGGCGAAGAATTCGGCACGGTCCCGATCGGGGCCGCATGTTTTTCTTCAGGAGACGACGCAATGGCAGCAACACTGGATTCCAGGGGGGTGCCGCACGCGGCACCCCGACCGATGTCCGCAGAGGAAAAGAAGGTCATCTTCGCGTCCTCGCTAGGCACCGTGTTCGAGTGGTACGACTTCTACCTCTACGGTTCGCTGGCAGCCATCATTGCCAAGCAGTTCTTCAGCGGCCTCGACCCGGCCGCCGGCTTCATCTTCGCGCTGCTGGCCTTTGCCGCCGGCTTCCTGGTGCGGCCGTTCGGCGCCATCGTGTTCGGCCGCCTGGGCGACATGATCGGTCGCAAGTACACCTTCCTGGTCACCATCCTGATCATGGGCCTGTCGACCTTCATCGTCGGCTTGCTGCCCACCTACGCCACCATCGGCGTGGCTGCTCCGGTCATCCTGATCGCGCTGCGCATGCTGCAGGGCCTGGCGCTCGGCGGCGAGTACGGCGGTGCCGCCACCTACGTGGCCGAGCACGCGCCGCACGGCAAGCGCGGTGCCTACACCTCGTGGATCCAGACCACGGCCACGCTCGGCCTGTTCCTGAGCCTGATCGTGATCCTGGGTGTGCGCGAGACCATGGGCGCGGACAAGTTCAACGACTGGGGCTGGCGCATTCCGTTCCTGGTCTCGGTGCTGCTGCTCGCGATCTCGGTCTGGATCCGCCTGTCGCTGTCGGAGTCGCCCGCGTTCCAACGCATGAAGGCCGAGGGCAAGACTTCGAAGGCGCCGCTGGCTGAGTCCTTCGGCCAATGGAAGAACCTGAAGATCGTGATCCTGGCGCTCGTCGGCCTGACCGCCGGCCAGGCCGTGGTCTGGTACTCGGGCCAGTTCTATGCGCTGTTCTTCCTGACGGCCCAGCTCAAGGTGGACGTGACCACGGCCAACCTGATGATTGCCGCCGCGCTGCTGCTCGGCACACCCTTCTTCGTCGTGTTCGGTACGCTCTCGGACAAGATCGGCCGCAAGCCGATCATCATGGCCGGCTGCCTGCTGGCCGTGGTCACCTACTTCCCGGTCTTCAAGATGCTGACCGAAGCCGCCAACCCCGACCTGGCCCGCGCCCAGCAGACCGCTGGCGTGACCGTGACGGCTGACCCGGCGACCTGTTCCTTCCAAGGCAACCCGGTGGCCCGCGAGATCGACTTCAAGAACTCGTGCGACATCGCCAAGCGCTTCCTGGTGCAGAACTCGGTGAGCTATGAGAACGTGGCCGGCGCGCCGGGCTCCAAGGCGATCGTGAAGATCGGCGACAAGACCGTGGAAGCGCCGGTGGGCAATGTGGTCAACCTCAAGTTCGACGAAAGCTCCGCCAAGGAAATCGCCGCCTTCAAGAAGACCATGGCCGAAGACCTGAAGATCGCCGGCTACCCGAGCAAGGCCGACCCGGCCAAGATGAACAAGTTCATGGTGGTGGCCCTGCTGTTCTGGCTGGTGCTGCTGGTGACGATGGTCTACGGCCCGATCGCCGCGATGCTGGTGGAACTGTTCCCGACCCGCATCCGCTACACCTCGATGAGCCTGCCGTACCACATCGGCAACGGCTGGTTCGGCGGCCTGCTGCCGACCACGGCCTTCGCCATCGTGGCCAGCACCGGCAACATGTACAACGGCCTCTGGTACCCGATCATCATCGCGGGCATCACGCTGGTCATCGGCGCCTTGTTCATCAAGGAAACCAAGGACGTCGACATCTACGCGAACGACTGATCCCGACGGAGGGCGCGCGCCCTCTGTTCAACAAAGGGGCTTCGTGCCGCTCTCGCGGACGAAGCCTTTTTCTTGAGCACGTTTTTCAGGAGGACTCGAATCATGTGGAAACTCATCGTCGGCTTCGTTGCCTTTGCCGCCATCTCGCTGTTCGTGATCATGAAGGGCGGCGACAAGCTCGACATGTCGGGTGAAAAGCACGGCGGAGAGAGCGCCACGCACGCGCCGGAACCTGCGAAGCCAGCCAGCGAACCCAAGTAAGGGCCGCAACAAGAAGGGCACTGCCCGCCATGACTGACCCTGCAAGGTTGGACCGGTGTCCAATTCTTGAGTCGATGTGGCTTTGCCATCTCGACTCAATCCCCCGCGGGGGGCGGGCGGGGCGCGGCCCGGCCCTGGGGGCTATTGCGTGCAGTTCATCTGAGCGCCAAGGCCTCGATCCTGGTGCGTCCGGCATGGCGCACGAGCAAGCCTACTGCCTTGCTTCCCGCTTGGGCAGGCGCCAATCCTTGCGCGGGAAATGGCAGGTGTAGCCGTTGGGGAGGCGTTCCAGGTAGTCCTGGTGCTCGGCCTCGGCTTGCCAGAAGGTGGGCGCGGGCGTGACTTCGGTGACCACCTTGTCGGGCCAGAGTCTCGACGCGTCGACGTCCTTGATCGTGTCCAGCGCCACCGCCTTCTGCGCGTCGCTGGTGAAGAAGATGGCCGAGCGGTAGCTGGTGCCGACGTCGTTGCCCTGGCGGTTCTTCGTGCTGGGATCGTGGATCTGGAAGAAGAACTCCAGCAGTTCACGGTAGCTGATGGCCTCGTTATCGAACACGATCTCGATGCCTTCGGCATGCCCCGGATGGTTGCGGTAGGTGGGATGGTCGTTGCTGCCACCCACATAGCCCACGCGCGTGGCTTTCACACCCGGCAACTTGCGGATGAGGTCTTGCATGCCCCAGAAGCAGCCACCGGCGAGCACTGCGGTTTCGGTTGTCATTTGAAAGCTTCCTTTGCTCAGAGTTGAGGGATGTAGTCGCCGTAGCCTGCCGCTTCCATTTCCGCTTCCGGAATGAAGCGCAGCGAGGCCGAGTTGATGCAGTAGCGCAGGCCGCCGAGCGCCTTGGGGCCGTCGTCGAAGACATGGCCCAGGTGACTGTCGCCATGCGTCGAGCGCACCTCCGTGCGGATCATGCCGTGGCTGCGGTCCTTGATCTCGTTGACGTTCTCGTCGACGACCGTCTTCGCGAATGCGGGCCAGCCGCAGCCCGAGTTGAACTTGTCGCGCGATGAAAACAGCGGCTCGCCGGAGACGATGTCGACGTAGAGGCCGCGTTCGAAGTGTTCGTCGTATTCGCCGGTGAACGGCCTTTCCGTGCCGCTTTCCTGGGTCACGCGCCGCTGTTCCGGGGTGAGACGGGCAATTGCCTCGGCGCTTTTTTCGTACTTGCTTGCCATGCGAGCCTCCGCGAAGTTGGATGAACAGCCTACATGGTGCCGGCGGCCGCAAGCGCAAGCCCCTGCCACGGCGGGGTCGCAATGCGCTCCCTAGAATGTTTGCCCCACACCCAAGGCACGCATGACACAGGGCTCCATCCGGATTCGCGGCGCACGCCAGCACAACCTCCAGAACATCGACATCGACATCCGCACGGGCGAGATGACGGTGGTCACGGGTCCGAGCGGCTCGGGCAAGTCCAGCCTGGTGTTCGACACGCTGTACGCGGAGGGCCAGCGCCGCTATGTCGAGACCTTCTCGGCCTATGCGCGCCAGTTCCTCGACCGCATGGACAAGCCGGCGGTGGACAAGGTCGAGGGCGTGCCGCCGGCGATCGCGATCGACCAGACCAATCCCGTGCGTTCGTCGCGCTCGACCGCGGGCACGATGACGGAGCTGAACGACCACCTGAAGTTGCTGTTCGCGCGGGCCGCCGAACTGTTCGACCGTGAGACGGGACTGCAGGTGCGGCATGACTCGCCGGATTCGATCTACGCCGCTCTGTTCGAGCGCGCGGCCGCTGCAGGTGATCCGCGCTTGGTGCTGACCTTCCCGGTGGAACTGCCGGCGACGACGAGTGCCGAGGAAGTGACGCAATGGCTTTCCGCCAGCGGCTTCACGCGCGTGCATGGTGAGCGCGAAGTTTCCACGCCGACCGGGCCGCGCAAGGTGCTGGATGTGGTGGCGGACCGCTTCCGCATGGCGGGTGTGGAGCGTGCGCGGGTGATCGAGGCCATCGAGGTGGCGCTGAAGCGCGGCAGCGGGCGGCTGACGGTGTATGCCATGCCGGCGGAAGAGGGTGGCGAGACCAACGCATGGAAGTTTTCGACCGGCCTGCATTGCCCCGAGAGCGACATCCGCTACGGCGACCCGATCCCGTCGATGTTCTCCTTCAACTCGGCGGTGGGCGCCTGCGAGACCTGTCGCGGCTTCGGCCGCGTGATCGGCGTCGACCTGGGCCTGGTCATCCCCAACGACAAGCTCACGTTGCGCGCCGGCGCCATCAAGACGATCCAGACACCCGCGTGGAAAGAGGCGCAGGACGATCTCATGCGCCATGCCGAAGCCGCCGGCGTCCCGCGCGACACGCCGTGGGCCAAGCTCACGCAGGAGCAGAAGGACTGGGTCATCGAAGGCTCGCCCAACTACAAGGGCAAGTGGAACCAGCAGTGGTACGGCATCCGGCGCTTCTTCGGCTACCTGGAGAGCAAGGCCTACAAGATGCACATCCGCGTGCTCTTGTCGAAGTACCGCAGCTATACGCCTTGCCCGGTGTGCGCGGGTGCGCGGCTCAAGCTGGAGAGCCTGTTGTGGCGCATCGGCAGCAAGGAAGACGCGGATGCGGTGCTGCCGCCGGAGAAGCGCTTTATGCCGGTGGGCGTGAAGTGGTCGCGTGCGCAACTGGAGGCGCTGCCAGGGTTGTGTTTGCATGACTTGATGCTGTTGTCGATCGAGCGGCTGCGGTGGTTTTTTGATCGGCAGGTGCCAGCCTCACCCCAACCCTCGTTCACAAGCGGGCAGAGACCCTCACCCCAACCCTCTCCCGCAAGCGGGAGTGGGAGTGAACTGCCTCCTTCCGCACGCGGAGGAGGAGATGATTTCCCCCCTCTCCCTCTCCCGCCTGCGGGAGAGGGCCGGGGTGAGGGCGAAACCCAAGCCCTCAAACTCCTCTTCGACGAAATCACCACCCGCCTGCGCTACCTGCACGACGTCGGCATCGGTTACCTGACGCTCGATCGCCAGAGCCGCACGCTGAGCGGCGGCGAGGTGCAGCGCATCAACCTCACGACTGCGCTCGGCACCTCGCTGGTCAACACGCTGTTCGTGCTCGACGAGCCCAGCATCGGCCTGCACCCGCGCGACATGAACCGCATCACCGAGGCCATGCTGCGCCTGCGCGATGCCGGCAACACGCTGGTCGTGGTCGAGCACGATCCGGCCGTGATGATCGCCGCCGACCGCATCATCGACATGGGCCCGGGCCCCGGCATCCGCGGCGGCCAGGTGGTGTTCGACGGCACCGTCGATGCGCTGCGCAATGCCGACACGCTCACCGGCGCCTATCTCGGCGGCCGCAAGCAGATCGGCATGGGTTTCAAGCGCCTGGTCAGCGAGAACACGCACCGCCTGATCCTCGAAGGCGCCAAGGAGCACAACCTGCAGGATGTGACGGTGGAGATTCCCTTGCACCGACTCGTCGTGGTGACAGGCGTCAGCGGCTCCGGCAAGTCCACGCTGATCCAGGACGTGCTGGCCCCCGCACTGATGCGCCACTTCGGCAAGCAGACCGAGACGCCGGGCGCGCACGACCGCATGCTCGGTGCAGACTACCTGAGCGACGTGGTCTTCGTCGACCAGTCGCCGATCGGCAAGACCGCGCGTTCCAATCCTGCGAGCTACGTGGGCGCCTGGGATGCGGTGCGCGAGATCTTCGCGACCGCGGGGCTGTCGAAGCAGCGCGGCTACACCGCCAGCAAGTTCAGCTCCAACAGCGGTGACGGCCGTTGCCCGACTTGCGGCGGCTCCGGCTTCGAGCATGTGGAGATGCAGTTCCTGAGCGACGTGTACCTGCGCTGCCCGGATTGCGACGGCCAGCGCTACCGGCCGGAAATTCTCGAAGTGACGATCGAGCGTGCGGGCAAGACGCTCAACGTCGCCGACGTGCTCGAACTCACCGTGGCCGAGGCCGCGCAGGTGTTCATGGAAGACCGCGATGTGCTGCGCATGCTGCAACCCATCGTCGATGTGGGCCTCGACTACGTGAAGCTGGGCCAGCCCGTGCCGACGCTTTCGGGCGGCGAGGCGCAGCGCCTCAAGCTCGCAGGCTTCCTGGCCGAGGCCGCGAAGAACGCGACGTCGAGCAAGCAGGCGGTGGCGCGCAAGGGCACGCTGTTCCTGTTCGACGAGCCGACCACCGGCCTGCACTTCGACGACATCGCGCGGCTGATGCGCGCCTTGCGCAAGCTGCTCGAAGCGGGGCATTCGCTGGTCGTGATCGAGCACAACCTCGATGTGATCCGCGCGAGCGACTGGCTCATCGACCTGGGGCCGGAAGGCGGCGAGGGCGGTGGTCGCATCGTGGCCGAAGGGACGCCGGAGAAGGTGCGCGAGATGGCAGGGACATTCACCGGTGAGGCGCTGCGCGACTATGAACTGGCGATCGGCCCATCGCGGCTGCGCGCAGCGGAACCTACCGCGCGGTATGACGCCCTCTCCCGCGAGCGGGAGAGGGTGGGGGGTAGGGCAAGTGGCGACCGCATGGCCGATGCTGGGAGCCCTCACCCCAACCCTCTCCCGTATACGGGAGAGGGAGCAAGAAACGGGGAAGGCGCCATCCAGATCGTGAACGCGCGCGAACACAACCTCAAGAACCTGACGGTCGACATCCCGCGGGGCAAGTTCAGCGTGGTCACCGGCGTCAGTGGCTCCGGCAAGTCCACGCTCGCGTTCGACATCCTGTTCAACGAAGGCCAGCGCCGCTATCTCGAATCGCTCAACGCCTATGCGCGCAGCATCGTCCAGCCAGCGGGCCGACCCGAGGTCGATGCGGTCTACGGCATTCCCCCTACAGTCGCCATCGAGCAGCGCCTCTCGCGCGGCGGCCGCAAGAGCACCGTCGGCACCACCACCGAGGTCTGGCACTTCCTGCGCCTGCTCTACGTCAAGCTCGGTATCCAGCACTGCATCCATGACGGTGCGGCGGTGCAACCGCAAACGCCCGACAGCATCGCCGCGCAGTTGATGAAGCACTTCCGCGGCCAGCACATCGGCCTGCTGGCGCCGCTGGTGAGCAACCGCAAGGGTGTCTATACCGAGCTGGCCGACTGGGCGCGCCCGCGCGGCTACACCCACCTGCGCGTGGACGGCGCTTTCCTGCCGACCCTGAACTTCCCGCGCATCGACCGCTTCAAGGAACACAGCATCGAACTGCCGGTGGCCAGCCTGGATGTGCTGCCGGAGAACGAGGCGCTGCTGCGTGAATCGCTCACGCGCGCACTCGAACATGGCAAGGGCGTGGTGCATGTGCTGAGCGAACTCACCGGTCTCAAGGCCGCGATGATCGCGGGCGTGTCGACCCACGGCATCGGCCGCGTGCAGGTGTTCTCCACGCTGCGTGCCTGCCCTGTCTGCAGCACCAGCTACGCGGAACTCGACCCGCGCCTGTTCAGCTACAACAGCAAGCACGGCTGGTGCCCCGATTGCGTGGGCACCGGCGTCAAGCTCACCAAGGACCAGCGCAAGGTCTATGACGACTCGGTGATGGCCGATGACCAGAAGGGGCGGGAGCAGACCTTTGCAGAGCCGGAGGCGGAGGATGTGGGTGATGTGGATTGCCCCACCTGCAGCGGGACGCGGTTGAATGCGACGGCGCGGGCGGTGTTGTTCGCGGGGGGCGGGGCAGCCCCTCAGCCCGGCCCTCTCCCCGGCGGGGAGAGGGAGCAAGACCTATCGGCGAAGGGCTTGGTATTGCCCCCTCTCCCGCTCGCGGGAGAGGGCAGGGGTGAGGGTGTATTCCAGGGCATCGGCATCACCGAACTGGCCCGCATGAGCGTCACCGACATCCGCCAATGGTTCGAAGGCCTGGAACTCATCGGCCGCGATGCCGAGATCGCTCGCGACCTGGTCCCCGAGATCAAGAGCCGCCTCGAGTTCCTGGAGGAAGTCGGCCTCGGCTACCTCACGCTCGACCGCGGCGCCCCCACCCTCAGCGGCGGTGAAGCCCAGCGCATCCGCCTGGCCGCGCAACTCGGCAGCAACCTGCAAGGCGTCTGCTACGTGCTCGACGAGCCCACCATCGGCCTGCACGCCCGCGACAACCAGATCCTGCTCGACGCACTGCACAAGCTCGGCGACAAGGGCAACACGCTGGTCGTCGTGGAGCATGACGAGGACACGATCCGCCGCGCCGACCACATCATCGACATCGGCCCCAGCGCCGGCAAGCGCGGTGGCCAGCTCGTCGCCGAAGGCACGGTCGCCGACATCCAGGCCGCTGGCAATTCGCAGACCGGTCGCTACCTGCGCGATGCGATCAAGCATCCCCTGCAACCCCGCAGGCCGGTCCTACTCCCTCTCCCCTCCGGGGAGAGGGCGGGGGTGAGGGGCAGCGCCCCCCAGGCCACCGAATCCAACGCCGCTGCAGACCCTCACCCCAACCCTCTCCCGCAAGCGGGAGAGGGAGTGCAGAAATGGCTCACCGTCCACGGCGCCAACCTCCACAACCTGCAGGACATCACAGCCACGCTGCCCTTGCATCGCCTCGTCGCCGTTACCGGCGTCAGCGGCTCCGGCAAGTCCACGCTCGCGCGCGACGTGCTGCTGGCCAACGTGCATGCCATCGTGGTGCAGCGCATGACCAAGGCCGGCCGCGATGCCGATGCCGCTGGAAAGCGTCCGGCATGGGCAGGCTGCACCTCGGTGAACGGGTACAGCACCATCGACCGCGTGCTCGAAGTCGACCAGACCCCCATCGGCAAGACCCCGCGCAGTTGCCCCGCCACCTACATCGGTTTCTGGGACACCATCCGCAAGCTCTTCGCCGACACGCTGGAGGCCAAGGCGCGCGGTTACGGCCCGGCGCGCTTCAGCTTCAACACCGGCGAAGGCCGCTGCCCCGGCTGCGACGGCGCCGGCATCCGAACCATCGCGATGAGCTTCCTGCCCGACGTGAAGGTGCCCTGCGAGGTCTGCCACGGCGCGCGCTTCAACCCGGAGACATTGGCCGTCAGCTGGCGCGGCAAGAGCATTGGCGAGGTGCTTCAGATGGAGGTCGACGAAGCCGTCGGCTTCTTCGCCTCGATGCCCAACATCAGCCACCCGCTGCAGTTGCTCAAGGACGTGGGCCTCGGCTATCTCACGCTCGGCCAGCCCTCGCCCACGCTCAGCGGCGGTGAGGCGCAACGCATCAAGCTTGTCACCGAACTCAGCAAGGTGCGCGATGACATCACCCGCCGCGGCAACAAGGCGCCGCACACGCTCTACGTGCTCGACGAGCCCACGGTCGGGCTGCACATGGCCGACGTCGAGAAGCTCATCCACGTGCTGCACCGCCTGGTCAACGGCGGCCACAGTGTGGTGGTGATCGAGCATGACCTCGACGTGATCGCGGAAGCCGACTGGATCATTGATCTTGGCCCCGAGGGCGGCAATGCGGGTGGCCGGATCGTCGCGGCGGCACCTCCCGAGGAAGTCGTGCGCTTGGGCACGCACACCGGCGTAGCGCTGGCGCCCGTGCTGGCGCGTGGTTGAAGCGGGGTCGGACGGGTCGCGGAAGGCGCCAGCGGAAGGTGTCAGGCTGGCCCGCGGGCCGTCATTTAAACGAAAGAAGTCTTTGATTGGACCGCTGGCAATCAAAGATTGCTTTGATACCCGATTCGACAATTCAAGACTTCTTCAATTGGCCCTTCCGCCCCGCGCACGGGACTTCACGGATTGCTGACTTCCACCTGACCGGGCCCAATGCGCGGTTCGTCATCCATCGTCCCCCGACAACATCCAGGAGGCCCCCGCATGTTCACCCGTTCCCGCCTGCTGCGCGCCATGGCGCTCGCCGCCCTTGCCACCGCCGCGCCGCTTGCCGCAATCGCCCAGGCGTTCCCGGCCAAGCCCATCAAGCTGATCATCGCCTTCCCGGCCGGCGGCCCGACCGACATCACGATGCGCCAACTCGCCGAGAACGCCTCGAAGATCCTCGGCCAGCCGGTCATCATCGACAACAAGCCCGGCGCCGGCGGTACGCTGCCCGCGCAGGCGCTGCAGACCACCGCGCCCGACGGCTACACCATCGCCCAGATCCCGCTCGGCGTGTTCCGCCTGGGCTACACCACCAAGATCAACTGGGACCCGATCAAGGACATCAGCTACGTCATCAACGTGACCGGCTACGCCTTCGGCATCGTCGTGCCGACCGACAGCCCCTTCAAGACCTGGGCCGACTTCGTCGCCTATGCCAAGGCCAATCCCGGCAAGCTCACCTACGGCTCCACCGGCACGCTGACCAGCCCGCACCTGACCACTGAAATCATCGCCCAGAAGGCCGGCATCGAACTGCAGCACGTGCCCTACAAAGGCAGCGCCGACCTGTCGCTGGCCGTGCTCAGCGGCCAGTTGATGGCCGCCGCCGACAGCACCGGCTTCGCGCCGCAGGTCGAGGCCGGCAAGCTGCGCGTGCTCAACACCTGGGGCGAGAAGCGCCTGGCCAAGTTCCCCGACGCGCCCACGCTGAAGGAACTGGGCTACGACGTCGTGCAGAACTCGCCCTTCGGCATCGGCGCCCCCAAGGGCACGTCGCCCGAGGTGGTGAAGAAGTTGCACGACGCCTTCAAGCAGGCGATGGAGGAGCCCAGCTACCTCGCCGCGCTCGGCCGCTACGACATGCTGCCCGACTACAAGAGTTCAGCGCAGTACACCCAGTTCGCAAAGGACACGGTGGCGCGCGAGAAGGTGATCATCGAGAAGCTGGGGCTGGCGAAACCCGTGAATTGATTGAAACTATCTGCCGCCCGTGACGATGGAACTTGCATAGGTTCTTCGGATTTCTGGGCGCGTAGACAAGGATGTGTATGGAAATCTGATTTTTCCATACATGTCGCGCTGTGCTCGGCGGCGCGTGAGACTGCCCCCTCAGGCCCTGATCTATCATCCGATGCGCCGATAGCAAGCACCAACATTGGCGCCGCGTCCGGCGCACCCGCAAGGGTGATCACAACGAGAACCGGGGGACAAGACCAGATGCCTGAGCACACGCCGCGCGCCAGCGCGCCCGCCGCTTCCGCGGCCGAACCCGCGCCCACGCTGCACCGCGTCCTGCGCGCCAGGCACCTGACGATGATCGCCATCGGCGGCTCCATCGGCACCGGCCTTTTCGTCGCCTCCGGTGCCACCATTTCGCAGGCCGGCCCGGGCGGTGCCTTGCTGGCCTACCTGCTGATCGGCGCGATGGTCTATTTCCTCATGACCAGCCTCGGCGAACTGGCTGCGTACATGCCGGTGTCGGGCTCCTTCGCCACCTATGGCGCGCTGTACGTGGACGAGGGCTTCGGCTTCGCGCTGGGCTGGAACTATTGGTACAACTGGGCCGTCACCATCGCGGTCGAACTGGCCGCCGCGCAACTGGTGATGCAGTACTGGTTCCCGGGCAGTTCCGGCATGCTGTGGAGTGCGCTGTTCCTGGGACTCATGTTCCTGCTCAACGCGATCTCGGTGAAGGGCTTTGGCGAGGCCGAGTTCTGGTTCGCGCTCATCAAGGTGGTGACGGTGATCGCCTTCATCGCCCTCGGCCTGTTGATGATCGTTGGCGTGTTCCGCGGCCAGGCATCGCCGGGCCTGCAGAACTTCACCCTCGGCGACGCGCCCTTTGTTGGCGGCCTGCCCGCGATGATCGGTGTGGCCTTGATTGCCGGCTTTTCGTTCCAGGGCACGGAGCTGATCGGCGTGGCCGCTGGCGAATCGGCCGACCCGGCCACGCAGATCCCGAAGGCTGTGCGCCACGTGTTCTGGCGCATCCTGCTGTTCTACGTGCTGGCCATCGCCGTCATCGGCGTGCTCATTCCGTACACCGACCCGAACCTCATCAAGACCGACATCGGACAGGTCGGCGTGAGCCCCTTCACGCTGGTCTTCCAGCGCGCGGGGTTGGCCTTTGCGGCAGGGCTGATGAACGCGGTGATCCTGACGGCCGTGCTCTCGGCCGGCAACTCCGGCATGTACGCGTCCACGCGCATGCTGTTCAACATGGGCGTGGAGGGCAGGGCGCCCAAGGTCTTTGCCAAGCTCACGCGCAACGGCGTGCCGATCAATGCGCTGTTCGCGACCGCGGCAGTCGGCGCGCTGTGCTTCCTGACCTCGCTGGCGGAGAGCCAGTCGGTGTACCTGTGGCTGCTCAACCTCTCGGGCATGACCGGCTTCGTCGCGTGGCTGGGCATCGCCGTGTGCCACTACCGCTTCCGCCGCGGCATGGAAGCGCAAGGCATCGACCCGGACCGGCTGCCTTACCGTTCGCCGTTCTTCCCCTGGGGACCGTTCTTCGCCTTCGGCCTCTGCCTCGTCGTGACCCTCGGGCAGAACTACGCAGCCTTCACCGCCGACCGCATCGACTGGGTGGGCGTCGCCGCCACCTACATCGGCATACCGCTCTTCCTGGCCCTGTGGTTTGGCTACAAGGCCGTGCGGAAGACGCGGGTGGTGCGCTACGAGGACATGAAGTTCGACGAAACACCACTGAGGGAGAAAAAATCAAACTGCGACTTTCCATCCTTGCCGCGGCGTGTGCCGCGATGACATTGGCAGCCACCGTGGCGCAGGCCGAGCCGACCGTCGTGACCCACGTGAATGGCTACACGCTGGCCGGCAAGAAGCTGGTGAGCTTCACCGGCGTGGCCTTCGACAACGGCAAGGTGCTGGCCACCGGCAGCGATGCGGCGCTGGTCAAGCGCTACCCGCGTGCCACCCGCATCGACGGCGAGGGCAAGACCCTGCTCCCCGGCCTGATCGATGTGCGCGGCCATGTATTTCGCCTCGGCTTCCGGCGCAACGAGGTGCTGATGGGCGGCACCCAGTCCCTGGACGAAGCGCTCGCGAAGATCCGCGACTATGCCAAGGCCAACCCGAGTCGCCAATGGCTGCTCGGCTCCGGTTGGAACCAGGTGATCTGGAAGCTCGGGCGCTTTCCCACCGCGGCTGAACTCGACAGCGCCGTGTCCGACCGGCCCATGATCCTGCGCCGCGTCGACGGCCACGCGACCTGGGCCAACAGCAAGGCCCTGGAGGCGGCCGGTATCACGCGCGACACCCCCGATCCAGCCGGCGGGCGCATCGAGCGCGACGCCGCAGGCAACCCCAGCGGCGTGCTGGTCGACAAGGCCCAGTTGCTGGTCACGAGCATCATCCCGGCGCCGACCGATGAAGAACGACGACTGGCCCTGGGCACCGCGCTTGCGCACTTCGGCTCGCTCGGCCTCACCAACGTGGGCGATGCCGGCATCGGCGTGCACGAGGCGCGCATCTACCGCGAGTTCGCCGACCAGAACAAGCTGACCACCCGCATCTACGCCATGATCAGCGACGTCGGCGACGACTTCAAGGCGCTGTCCGCCAATGGCCCGCTGAAGGGCTATGCCAACGACCGCTACAACCTGCGCGCGGTCAAGCTGCGCGGCGACGGCGCACTGGGCAGCCGCGGCGCCGCCATGCTCGAACCCTATTCGGACGACCACGGCAACAAGGGCCTGCTGCTGCAGGACGATGCCACCATCAATGCCAAGACGCGCACCGCACTCAAGGCCGGCTACCAGGTCAACACGCATGCCATCGGCGACGCCGCCAACCACCAGATCCTGAACGCCTACGCGTTCGCCTACAAGGATGTGGGTGGCAAGCAGCTTCGCAACCGCATCGAGCATGCACAGCTGGTGGCGCTGGCCGACATCCCGCGCTTCAGGACGCTGGACCTGATCGCATCGATGCAACCCACGCATGCCACCAGCGACATGAACATGGCCGAGGACCGCATCGGCAAGAAGCGCCTGAAGGGCGCCTACGCCTGGCACACCTTCCTCCAGCAGGGGACCATCGTGGCGGGCGGCTCGGACTTCCCGGTCGAATCGGCCAATCCCTTCTACGGCCTGCATGCCGCAGTGACGCGCACCGACCATGAAGGCAAGCCGGCGCAAGGCTGGCATCCGGAAGAGGCCATGACCTTGCTGCAGGCCTTCCGCGCCTTCACGCTGGATGCCGCCTACGCGCAGCATCAGGACAAGGTGCTGGGCTCACTGGAGCGCGGCAAGTGGGCCGACTTCATCCTGGTCGACCAGGACCCGTTCAAGGCGCTGCCGGCCCATCTGTGGAAGACGCAGGTGCTGCAGACCTGGGTGGGCGGCGAGCGCGTGTACCGCAAGGAGTAGATTTAGCCCACCCCCGAATGCGCCTGCGGCGCTCCCCCTCAAGGGGGCGCACCCAGCGGCCCGGCAAAGCCGGTTCCGCGGGTGCCCACGAACAGGCATTGACTTGTTCGCTCGGGTTTCAGGATCGGCGGCTTGCCAAGAGGATCGCAGCCGCGACTTCGGCAAAGCCCGCGCCGCGCTCGCTCGGCGCCACGTAGCGCGGCAGGTGCGAAAGCGCTGATTCGAAGCGGCGCACGTTCGCCACGCCGACGCTGTGCGCGAAGTGCTGGAACATCAGCGCATCGTTGGTCGAATCGCCGACGTAGGCCCAGTGACCCATCTCTTCGTCCAGCGAGCGGCCCCACAGTTCACGCACGATCCAGCGCGCACCTTCCAGCTTGTTGTGCTCGCCATACCAGCCGTTGACGTGGATGCTGCTGACGGTGGCATGCATGCCTTCCTCGCGCATCAGCGTAACGACCGCCGCGATCCGCGCATCGTCGAGTTGCACGAACTCGCTGTGGTCGATCGCGATGTCGCACTCACGCCCTGCCGAGTCGGTCGCACGCCGTGCACCCGGAATCTCGCGCTCGATGCGTGCCAGCACCGCCTGCATGCGCGCGTAATTGCGCTTCCGCGTGGCATCGTCCTGCTGGTAGGTCTTCGCGAGCACGCCGTGTTCATTGACCAGCGCCACGGCGCCGTTCTCCGCAACGATCGCATCCACCGGCCACACCAGGGCAAAAGGCTCGCTCCAGCCCACCGGCCTTCCGGTGATGGCGATCACGGGCAGCCCTGCAGCCTTCAGATCGTGCAGCGCACGCAAGGCCTCGGGCGCGATGGCGCCTTCCGTGGTCAGCGTGTCATCGATGTCGGTGAAGACGCCGATGAGCGCAGCGCGATCGTTTGCCGGCCACAGCGTCAATGGAAGTAAACGTTCGGACGGGGCGGGCAGGGAAGACGGCATGGCGATGGCAGGAAATCCGGAGGGGGCCGCGATCCTACCGGGGCTTTGAGGTAGCATCCCGGCCCCGCCGCGCCGGCGAGGTGGGCGCGGCAACCCACCATGCCCCAGATCCTCGTAGACCAACTCCGCAAGACCTATCGCATTTCCGGGCGCGATCCCGGCGTGATGGGTGCGCTGCGCGGGCTCGTCCGGCGTCGCCATCGCACGGTGACGGCGCTGGCGGACGTGTCCTTCTCGCTGGAGCGCGGTGAACTGCTGGGCTTCATCGGGCCGAACGGCGCCGGCAAGTCGACCACCATCAAGATCCTCTCGGGCATCCTGCGGCCGGATGGTGGCCGCGTGGAGATCGACGGGCGCGACCCCTTTGCCGACCGCGCACGCCACGTGGCACGCATCGGCGTGGTCTTCGGCCAGCGCACTCAACTGTGGTGGGACCTGCCGGTCGGCGACGGCTTCGACCTGCTGCGCGACATCTACCGGGTCGACCCGCTGCGCTACCGCCGCACGCGCGACGAACTGGTCGCGCTGCTGCATCTGGAGCGTGTGCTGGACCAGTCGGTGCGGCAGTTGTCGCTGGGCCAGCGCATGCGCGCCGAGATCGCGGCAGCGCTGCTGCATGAACCCGACATCCTGTTCCTCGACGAGCCGACCATCGGCCTGGATGCGCCCTCCAAGCTGGCCGTGCGCGACTTCGTGCGCCGCGCCAACCGCGAGCGCGGCACCACCGTGCTGCTGACGACGCACGACATGCACGACATCGAAGCGCTGGCCCGGCGCGTGATCGTCATCGGCCACGGCCGCGTGCTGGCCGACAGCCCGGTGGAGTCCTTGCGTGCGCAAGTGATGGCGGAGCGTCGACTGGTGGTCGACTTCGCGCAGGATGTCAACCTGCCCGAGCAGGTGGAGGGCACGCGCGTGCATTCACGCGACGGCCGCACGCTGGTGCTGGACTTCGACCCCGCCACGACGTCGGCGCCCGCGCTGATCGCGCGCATCGCGGCCGAACATGCGGTGGAAGACATCCGCCTGGAAGGCCTGCCCATCGAGGCCGTCATCGCGCGCTTCTACGCCATGCACGGCGCGGCCGAAGGGTGATGGCCTTGCCCGACTTCGCACGGCCCTATGTCGCGGCCTTCGCGTCGCGCTTCCTGCAGATGCTGCAGTACCGCACCGCCGCGCTCGCGGGCTTTGCCACGCAGTGCTGGTGGGGCGGGATCAAGGTCATGGTGCTGGCCGCGTTCTACAGCGGGGCATCGCTGGCGAGCGCGCCGATGTCGCTCGCGCAAGCCATCACCTACACGTGGCTCGCACAGGGCTTGCTCGCGCTGTTGCCCTGGCTCGGCGATCCGGAAATCGCGCAGGCCGTGCGGACCGGTGCCATCGCCTATGACCGCTTGCGGCCGGTGGACGCGTATGCGCTGTGGTTCGCGCGCAGCGCCGGCTGGATCCTCGCGCGCGTGCTGCCAAGGATGGCGTTGATGGCAGCCTTCGCGGCCGTCGCGTTGCCGTTGTGCGGGCTCGGCGAGTGGGCCTGGCAGCCGCCCGCAAGCCTCGCGGCCGGACTCGCCTTCTTCGCATCCGCCGTGTTGGCGGTGCTGTTGTCCACGTCGATGGTGATGCTGCTCAACATCGCGGCTGCGGCGGCGCTCAACGAACGCGGCATCAACGCACTCGCCGCGCCGGTCGTCATCGTGTTCTCCGGCAACCTGCTGCCGCTGATGCTCGCGCCGGATGCCTGGCAGACCGCCTTGCTGTTGCAGCCGCTTGCCGGCGTGGTCGACATTCCTGCGCGCCTGTACTTCGGACTGATGAGCGGCCCGCAGGCGCTGGTCGGCCTCGGCCTGCAGTGCTTCTGGCTCACCGTGCTGGTCGTGACAGGTCACCTGGCGATGGACCGGACCATGCGCAAGCTCGACGTGCAGGGCGGTTGACATGGGATCGCTGGCGCTCTTCTTCCGCTTGGTGAGGGCATCGCTCGACAGCCAGGCGCGCTATCCCGCGTCTGCCCTGATGCTGACGCTCGGCCAGTTGCTGGGGACCGGCATCGAGATGATTGCCGTCTGGGCGCTGTTCCATCGTTTCGGCGACGTGCAGGGTTGGCGCATCGGCGAGGTGGCGGTGTTCTACGGGCTCGTCAATTGCATGTTCGCCATCGCCGACGCGATGGGCCGCGGGTTCGACGTGCTGGGCACCGATTTCCTGCGCACCGGAACATTCGACCGGCTGCTGCTGCGCCCACGCCCGCTGGCGTTGCAGCTGATGGGGCACGACTTCCGCATCAGCCGCCTGGGCCGCTTGCTGCAAGGTGCGGCGCTGCTGGCCTTCGGTGCGGTGCAGACGGATCTGGCCTGGACGCCGCAGGCGGTGCTCATCGCGCTGTTCGCGCTGGCCGGCGGCGTGGCGCTGTTCCTCGGCATCTTCGTCTTGCAGGGCACGCTGTCGTTCTGGACGGTGGAAAGCCTGGAGATCGCCAACGTGCTGACCTACGGCGGCGTGCAGGCCGCGCAGTTCCCGCTGGCCATCTATGCCCAGTGGTTTCGCCGTGTGCTGACTTTCATCGTGCCTTTGGCCTGCGTGGCCTACTACCCGGTGCTGGCGATCCTCGACAAGGTTGATCCGCTGGGTGCGCCGGGCTGGGTCGGCTGGGTATCGCCGCTCGCGGGCTTCGTGTTCCTCGCTGCGGCATTCGGGGTGTGGCGCTTCGGCTTGCGCCACTACGCTTCGACGGGGAGTTGAGTGGCGGCAGATGGGGACGGACGGCCGAAACGCAGACGTTGCTTTCCGTGATCAGCGTGTCATCGATGTCGCTGAAGAGTCCGGTCAGGCGCTGCCGTTCGATCGCGCTCCACGAGTCCATGGAAAGCAGGGCGTTCTTCATTCGCGATGAAGCAAGCTGACCGCGAAGGCGAACACGACGAATCCGGTCAGGATGAAAAGACTTTTCCACGTTCGTCCTGTCCGGCCAGGTTCAAGCAGCGAATCTTGCGGCATCGTTGGGTTGTAGTAGACGGTGAGGGTGTCAACGCCCGTATATCTCGCGTTGAATTCGCTGCGCTCTGCGGTTGACACGCACCATGGTGTGCTGCGGATCCGGTCGTTCTTGTAGCGCACGCCCGCGACTGCGTATTCGTATCGGACCCACGCGGTGGGGCAATCCGTGTCATCGGTGCCGGTTTCCGCGATCCCCTTTGCCACGAACTGCCCGTGGACGCTCGGCCAGCTTCGGGTCTTGGATGCCCGGACCAGGTCCCCACCCATAGGGGCTGCACACAAGAGAAATATCACGGCAAAGAGCAAGATCTTCAAACCCAGCGGGCTCAAGAGCTTGTCCATCGCCGATCACCCCGCCGTCTGCAACGCCAATCCCGCGTGCTCCCGCAGCGGATGAAAGTGAATCTTCGGAAAGCGCTCCTGCGCCAAGCGCACGTCATACGGCGACGTGCACAGGAAGGCCAGCGTATCGGCCGCATCCTTGGCCATGCGCTGCGGATACGCGTTCACGAACTCGCGCAACTCGGCCGGCGTGTCGGCCGTGATCCAGCGTGCGCCCGTGTACTGGCAGCCTTCCAGCTTCACGTCGGCGTCGTACTCGGCCTTCAGGCGATGCTGCACCACTTCGAACTGCAGTTGCCCGACCGCGCCCAGCAGCATCGGCCCGCCGATCTCCGGCCGGAACACCTGGATCGCACCCTCTTCGCCAAGCTGCGCGAGGCCTTGTTGCAATTGCTTCGTGCGCAACGGGTTCTTCAGGATCACCGTCATGAACAACTCCGGCGCGAAGAACGGCAGCCCGGTGAACTGCAGCGATGCACCATCGGTGATCGTGTCGCCCAGCTGCACACCGCCATGCGTGGTGAAGCCCACGATGTCGCCCGCATAGGCCTCGTCCACCGCCTCGCGCCGCTGGCTCATGAAGGTCACGACGCTGGTCGGCCGCAACTCCTTGGCGGTGCGCTGCACGCGCAGCTTCATGCCCGGTGTGTACTTGCCCGAGGCCATGCGCACGAAGGCGATGCGGTCGCGGTGGTTGGCGTCCATGTTGGCCTGCACCTTGAACACCACGCCGGCAAAGTCCTTGTCCTCCGGCTGGATCTCCTTCACCACCGGCTGGCGGTTCACCAGCGTGGTGCTGGTGCGCGACTGCGGCGACGGCGCGAGGTCGACCAGCGCATCCAGCACTTCCATCACGCCGAAGTTGTTCACGCCGGACCCGAAGAACACCGGCGTCTGCTTGCCCGCCAGGAAGGCCTCATGGTCCCAGGAATGCGACGCGCCGGTGGCCAGTTCCATGCTCTCCATCGCGTCCTCGAAGTCCTTGCCGAAGCGCTTGGTCAGCGTCTCGCGGTCGGACAGCGGAATCGTCTCGAAGTCCTGCGGCAGCCGCTCGCTGCCCGACTCGAACACCGTCATCGCCTGCGTGCGCAGGTTCATGATCCCGCGGAAGGCCTTGCCCTGACCCACCGGCCAGGTCATCGGCACGCAGGCCATGCCGAGCTCGCGCTCCACCTCGTCGAGGATGTCCAGCGGCTCGCGCACTTCGCGGTCCATCTTGTTGACGAAGGTGATGATGGGCGTGTCGCGCTGGCGGCAGACCTCGATCAGGCGCCGCGTCTGCGCTTCCACGCCGTTGGCCGCGTCGATCACCATCAGCGCCGAGTCCACGGCCGTCAGCACGCGGTAGGTGTCTTCCGAGAAGTCCTTGTGGCCCGGTGTGTCGAGAAGGTTGATGACATGCTCGCGGTAGGCCATCTGCATCACCGACGAAGCCACCGAGATGCCACGCTGCTTCTCGATTTCCATCCAGTCCGACGTGGCATGGCGCGAGGCCTTGCGCGCCTTCACCGAGCCGGCGATCTGGATCGCGCCCGAGAACAGCAGCAGCTTCTCGGTCAGCGTGGTCTTGCCCGCGTCAGGGTGGGAGATGATCGCGAAGGTGCGACGGCGGCGGGTTTCGGAAAGATAGGACACGAAGAGGGTTCCAGGGACAGGGTGCGGCCCGCAAGGCTTGCGCAGCCGCGCAGTCGCCTTGATGAGGCGCACGAGGCGCGGCGGGCCAGTGGTCGAGGAGAACCCGCGATTATCGCCGCCCGGGCATGAACGGTCACTTGCACGGTGCCGCCACATCCTTCTCCCCTCTGCGGAGTTGAGGACGGATGCGGCGCGCCGGGCCGCGAGAGCCTGCCCGCGAAGAGCACGCCCCAGGCCTTTCAACGTCACATCGGCGGCTGGAACCCATCGCGCCCGACCAGCATGCGCAGCGCGGTCGGCTTGCCGTCCTTTTCCTGCGCCGTGATGACCACCTTCGCGCCCGGCACCACCAGCGCCGCCTGGTCCTGGTTGCCCGGCTTGAAGGTCACGACCGGCGTGCCCGCAGGCACGATCACCGTCTGCTCGCCACCCTTGTACTTGAGCAACAGTTTCTGCCCGCCCGGCACCGATGCCGGCGCGGCCGACAGCGTGGACACCGTGGCGTTCGTCATCGTGCTCTCGGGCATGTAGTCCCAGGGACGGAAGCCTTCGCCCGTGCCGCGCGCGGATTCGGGAAACACCACGATCTCCAGCGCACGCTGCGTGCCGTCGGGCTGCGGCATCGACCCGGCGCCGACGAAGCTGTCGGCCTTGATGTCCGCCATCGTGAGCGGCACGACTTCCGAGACGTTCATGTCCGCAGGCCGCACCAGCGTGACCACTTCCCCGCTGCGGTCCTTGACCACCATCGACGTGGCATCGACACGTTCGATCACGCCGCGCACGCGGACCTGTGCGGGCGTTTGTGCCGACACAAGCAAGGGCAGGGCGGAAGCCGCTGCGATGGCCAACGAAATGGCAAGCTGCTGGGCTCTCAACATGGCGTGAAGTCTCCGTACAGGCAGTGGGGATCGGCAGTCTAGGACGATCGGGGTAACGTTGCTGGCCACCCAAAACCCAGCCGCGCTAAAATCCGCCGTTCCGAGGAGCGTTGCAGCGCCGACAGGCGTGAGGCTCGGACCCTTATCGCAACCACGCTCACCCGCTGTTCTCGCGGTGAGTCTTCATCCCCGAACGCAGTGGCATTCTTCAAACCAGCTTTGTTGGAGTTCACATGAGCGCAGTTCTCAAGCCCACCCCCGTTTCCACCGTCGACCAGGCCATCGCCGACCTGTCCCTTGCCGCCTGGGGCCGCAAGGAAATCCGGATCGCCGAGACCGAGATGCCCGGCCTCATGGCCATCCGCGAAGAGTTCGCGAAGTCGCAACCGTTGGAGGGCGCACGCATCACCGGCTCGCTGCACATGACCATCCAGACGGCCGTGCTGATCGAGACGTTGCAAGCCCTCGGCGCGCAAGTGCGTTGGGCCTCGTGCAACATCTTCTCGACGCAAGACCATGCCGCCGCCGCCATCGCGGCCGCCGGCACGCCCGTGTTCGCGATCAAGGGCGAGTCGCTGAAAGACTACTGGGACTACACCCACAGCATCTTCGACTTCGGCGCCAAGGGCACGAAGGGCGAAGGCCCGAACATGATCCTCGACGACGGCGGCGATGCCACGCTGCTCATGCACCTGGGCCAGCGCGCCGAGAAGGACCAAAGCGTCTTGGCCAACCCCACCAGCGAAGAAGAACGCATCCTCTACGCCGCCATCAAGGCCAAGCTCGCCGTCGACAACAGCTGGTACACCCGCAAGTCCGCCGAGATCATCGGCGTGACCGAAGAAACCACCACCGGCGTGCACCGCCTCAATGAAATGTCGGCCAAGGGCACGCTGCTGTTCCGCGCCATCAACGTGAACGACTCGGTCACCAAGAGCAAGTTCGACAACCTCTATGGCTGCCGCGAATCGCTGGTCGACGGCATCAAGCGTGCCACCGACGTGATGATCGCCGGCAAGGTCGCCTGCGTGGCCGGTTACGGCGACGTGGGCAAGGGCTCGGCACAAGCCCTGCGTGCACTGAGCGCGCAAGTGTGGGTCACCGAGATCGACCCCATCAATGCCCTGCAAGCCGCGATGGAAGGCTACAAGGTCGTCACGATGGAATACGCCGCCGACAAGGCCGACATCTTCGTGACCACCACCGGGAACAAGGACGTCATCACGCACGACACCATGGTCAAGATGAAGGACCAGGCCATCGTCTGCAACATCGGCCACTTCGACAACGAGATCGACGTCGCGTCGATCGAGAAGTACGAATGGGAAGAGATCAAGCCGCAGGTCGACCACATCACCTTCCCCGATGGCAAGAAGATCATCCTGCTGGCCAAGGGCCGCCTTGTGAACCTCGGCTGCGGCACGGGCCATCCGAGCTTCGTGATGTCCTCGTCCTTCGCCAACCAGACCATCGCGCAGATCGAGCTGTTCACCAAGCAAGATGCGTATCAGGCCGGCAAGGTCTACGTGCTGCCCAAGCACCTCGACGAGAAGGTCGCGCGCCTGCACCTGAAGAAGGTCGGCGCGATGCTGACCGAACTCACCGACGCACAGGCCGCGTACATCGGTGTGAACAAGGCGGGTCCGTACAAGGCGGACACCTACCGCTACTGATCGGCGCCCCTTGCGCGCTGATCAATTGCTCGTGGAGCGCGGCCTGGCCGCGTCCCGATCCCAAGCTGTTCGCCTGATCGCCGGTGGCCTGCGCTGGCGCGATGCCGGCACCACCGACGCCTGGCGCAACGTGGCGAAGAACCGCGACGACCTGCCCGAGACGGCGGAACTCGAACTGCTCGACGCGGCCGAGTCACGCTACGTCTCGCGCGGCGGGCTCAAGCTCGAAGGCGCGTTGCGCGTCGCGGGCCTCGACGTGTCCGGCAAGCGTTGCCTCGACGTGGGCCAGTCGACCGGCGGCTTCACCGATTGCCTCCTGCAGCACGGTGCGCTGCACGTGACCGGCATCGATGTCGGCCACGGCCAGTTGCATGCGCGGTTGCGCGAGGACGAACGCGTGACCGCCATCGAGAAGGTCAATGCGCGCGCCTTGACGCCTGCCGACCTGACGGACGATGACGTTGACGACGACGCCACATCGGAGCCATCAGCTGAACCCGCTTTCGACCTCATCGTCGGCGACCTGTCCTTCATTTCACAGACGCTGGTGCTCCCGGCCGTCGTGCAGTTCCTCACGCCCTCCGGCGATTTGCTGATGCTCGTCAAGCCGCAATTCGAATTGCAGCCCGGGCAGGTCGGCAAAGGCGGTATCGTTCGCGACTCGGCCCTGTACGCGGTGGTCGAGCAGCGTTTGCGGGAGGCATGCGCTGCGCTGGATCTGCGTGTGGTGAACTGGTTCGACAGTCCGATCGAGGGCGGTGACGGGAACCACGAATTTTTCTTGCATGCCGTTCGCGCAGAGCGGTGAACCCAGGAGTAGGCCGTGCGTCTGCCACTAAGTTTTGAATTCTTTCCGACCAAGACGCCAGAAGGCGCGGTCAAGCTGCGCGCCGTGCGCCAGCAGTTGTATGCCATGCAACCCGAGTTCTGCTCGGTCACCTATGGTGCCGGCGGCTCGACGCATGCCGGCACCTTCAATGCCGTGCGCGAGATCCTGGCCGAGGGCGTGGATGCGGCCAGCCATTTCTCCTGCATCGGCGCTACCAAGGCAACGGTGCGCGAGCAACTGGCCGAGCTGAAGTCCATGGGCGTCAAGCGCTTGGTCGCACTGCGCGGCGACCTGCCGAGCGGCTATGGCGCCGGTGGCGAGTTCCAGTACGCCAGCGACCTGATCGGCTTCATCCGCAACGAGACCGGCAACGACTTCCACATCGAGGTGGCTTGCTACCCCGAAGTGCATCCCCAAGCCCGCTCACCCGAAGCCGACCTCAAGGCCTTCGCGACCAAGGTGCGAGCAGGTGCCGACTCGGCGATCTCGCAGTACTTCTTCAGCCCCGAGGCGTACTTCCGCTTCGTCGACGAGGTGCGTGCGTTGGGCATCGACACGCCCATCGTGCCGGGCGTCATGCCGATCATCAGTTCGACGCAACTGATGCGCTTCTCCGATGCCTGCGGCGCGGAGATTCCCAGATGGATTCGCCTGCGCCTGCAAAGCTATGGTGACGACGTGGAATCGATCAAGTCCTTCGGCCTTGACGTGGTCGCCGCGCTGTGCGAGCGCTTGCGTGCCGGCGGCGCACCGGCGATGCACTTCTACACGATGAACCAGTCGGTGGCGACCCTCGCAGTGCTGCAGCGATTGGGTTGGGGCCCATGAACTTCTGGCGCGTCGGTCGCAGGGTTGCAGCGTTGCTTGCGGTGGCATTCACCGCCGGCTGCGTCGTCCCGCCCGCCGCGCCTGATTCGCCTGGTTCCGAGGGCACTGAAGCAGCTTCGAACGCCGGAGCGGGCACCCCGTCCACCGGCTTCTCCTGGCCCGGCCTGCGTCCCCTTGCGCGCCAGCCCGCGACACCGCCCGGTGCCGCGCCACAGTCGGCCGTCGCGACAGTGAACTACGACATCTACAACTCGGAGTCGCCCGACGACGGTGTGCCGGGCGACACCGGTCCGCGGGAAGTGATCGAGCGCGGCAATGCCTCCTGGTACGGCATCGATTTCCACAACAAGAAAACGGCGAACGGCGAACGCTTCGACATGAGCGCCATGACCGCGGCCCACAAGACCCTGCCCTTCAACACCAAGGTATGTGTGCGAAGCCTGGTCAACGGCAAGGAAGTCCTGGTTCGCATCAATGATCGCGGCCCTTTCGCGGCCGGTCGGATCATCGATCTCAGCCGAGCCGCGGCGGAGCAGATCGGCATGATGGGCCTGGGCATCAAGCAGGTGGCCTTGTCGGTGATCGACCGCAAGGAGCAACGCTGCGGCGGTGTCGCAGGCGGCGCGGACGGCTTCGAGCCGCTGGTCTACACGCCGGCCGCGCCCACGCGGCGCAAGGCACCGGAGCCCGGCCCCAAGGCCATCAATCCGCGCCAGCGCCGCTGAAGCTTTCTCGTATCAGTGCGCCATTACGCCGCGCGCTCCACGAGGCACGAAGCTTAGCAAGCAAGGGGAAGCCCGATCGTGGACACCCGCCCGCGGCGTGCGCCCCCTTGAGGGGGAGCGCCGCACGCGCATTCGGGGGCTCCTCATCTATCCGCCGCGGTCGAGTGAGAACGCAGCGTGCCGGTCCTGCGCCAGCAGGACCTTGAGTTGCTCCAGCGCCGGCTGCAACCGACCCTTGAGCGTGTACGGCGGATTGATGAGGAACATGCCGCTCGCCGGCAGCCCCGGGCGCTTCTGGTCCCCGGTCACGGTGGTCAATATCTTGCTCGACTTCACCGTCAGCGTGGCGTGCAACCAGGATTTGCCCGCCTTCGTCGCCATGGTCTTGAGCCGGCGCGGCAGGTCGTGCGCCTCGGGCCGCGGAATGATGGGGTACCACACCGCATAGGTGCCGGTTGCGAAGCGCTTGAGCGATTCGCCGATCAGGTCGAGCACGCGGCCGTAGTCGGTCTTCATCTCGTAGCTCGGGTCGCACAGCACCAGCGCGCGGCGCGACGGCGGCGGCAGGAACTTGGTGGCGCTGCCAAAGCCGTCCTCGCGCAGCACGGCGATCTGGCGGCCGGCTTCGAGTTGCGCGATGTTGGCGTCGAGCGTGCGCGCGTCGGTGGGATGCAGTTCGAACAGCTTGAGCTTGTCGTGCTCGCGCAGCAGGTGGTGGGTGATGAACGGGGAGCCGGGGTACACGCGCGACCCGCCGTTGGGATTGAACGCGCGGATCAGGTCAAGGTAGCTCTGGATCGCCGGGGCCAGCGGTGCGTCGGGCGCCACGGCTGTCTTTGCGGCGGGTTTCTTCGCCGGGCCTTGAGCCAGCGCCGCGGCTGCAACTGGCGCCGCTTCCTGCTTCGCCGCCAGCAGGCGCAAGACGCCATCGGCCGCTTCGCCGCTGGTACCGGCGTAGTCGCCATCGAGCCGGTAAAGGCCTGCGCCCGCGTGGGTGTCGACCACGGTGAGCGCGGTGTCCTTCTCGAGCAAGTGCTCCAGGGTGGCGATCAGCACCGTGTGCTTGAGCACATCGGCGTGATTGCCGGCGTGGAAGGCGTGGCGATAGCTGAACATGGTGGGAGGGTCCCTGTCGGATGAACTGGCAAACGCCGGCTTGCCGACATGCAACCATGTTTCGGATCTCGCGCCTGCGTTCGGGAAGCCCCCGATTTTGAGGCCTGCGCAGGTGTCCAGGCCGAATTTGCCTGCATTTGCCTTTCCTTCGTATAATTGAAGGCTTCGCAGCGCTTTTGTGGCCCCGCGGCGAAGAACCTGACGGCGCTCCGCCATTCAGGTGCACCCCACCTAAGAGATTCCCGCCAGAGGAACGCCGATCGTGGAAAAGGGCCCGCCAAACCCTCTTCAAAAGAGAAAACTCATGACCAAAACGTTCAGCGCCAAGCCCGCTGACGTGACGCACGAGTGGTTTGTGATTGACGCGACCGACAAGGTCCTCGGACGAGTAGCCAGCGAAGTTGCTCTCCGTTTGCGCGGCAAACACAAGGCCATTTACACGCCTCACGTCGACACCGGTGACTTCATCGTCATCATCAACGCAGCACAACTCCGCGTGACCGGCGCCAAGCCGCTCGACAAGGTGTACTACCGTCACTCGGGCTACCCGGGCGGTATCACTGCGACGAACTTCCGCGACATGCAAGCCAAGCACCCGGGCCGCGCCCTGGAAAAGGCCGTCAAGGGCATGCTGCCCAAGGGCCCGCTCGGCTACGCGATGATCAAGAAACTCAAGGTTTACGGTGGCGCCGAGCACCCGCATACCGCCCAACAGCCCAAAGCGCTGGAAATCTAAGGAGCCTTGAGATGATTGGTGAATGGAACAACGGCACCGGCCGTCGCAAATCCAGCGTCGCCCGCGTGTTCCTGAAGAAGGGCACCGGCAAGATCACGGTCAATGGCAAGGACATCCAGGCCTATTTCGGCCGCGAGACCTCGATCATGATCGCGAAGCAACCCCTGTTCTTGACGAACCATGTCGAAACCTTCGACATCATGGTCAACGTCAATGGCGGCGGCGAATCGGGCCAGGCAGGCGCCACGCGCCACGGCATCACCCGTGCGCTGATGGACTACGACGCGAGCCTCAAGCCCGTGTTGAGCCAAGCCGGCTTCGTCACGCGCGATGCACGTGAAGTCGAACGTAAAAAGGTCGGCTTGCACTCTGCACGCCGCCGTAAGCAATTCTCGAAGCGTTAATTCGCTATTGGACATGTCATGGGCCTATGGCCTGTACCGACAAAGAGCCGCCTTCGGGCGGCTTTTTGCTGGTTGCAGTAGCATGAGTCCATTGGCCGCGCGATCGGCCCCCCAACGGAGTTTCCCTATGAGCGCTGTCGCTGAACAAATCCCCACCGAAATGCCCGCCCCGATCGTCTTCACCGACAGTGCGGCGGCCAAGGTGGCTGACCTGATCGCCGAGGAAGGCAATCCCGACCTCAAGCTGCGCGTGTTCGTGCAGGGAGGCGGTTGCTCCGGCTTCCAGTACGGTTTCACCTTCGACGAAATCACGAACGAAGACGACACCACCATGACCAAGAATGGTGTCTCGCTGCTGATCGACGCGATGAGCTACCAATACCTGGTCGGCGCCGAGATCGACTACAAGGAAGACCTGCAAGGCGCCCAGTTCGTCATCAAGAACCCGAACGCGACCAGCACCTGCGGCTGCGGTTCGAGCTTCTCGGCCTGAACTCCTCGCAACCGGCCTTGTTAACTCGAAAAAACCGCCTGAGGGCGGTTTTTTCTTGCCTGTCGTTTCGTTGGTTGGATCGGGTGCGCGATGTCGCGGGGGCTGGGGCAACTGGTCGTGGCCCGGGTGCTCCAGGGGGGGCGGGCGGTCCTGTTGCCCGTCTGACGCTTTGGCATTGCTGCGAACGGTGCCAACGCAGTGAATTCGTCCGGGCGATGAGCTTCTTGGCGATTCCCAGCCTGATCGGGCCGCCCTGGGCCCCCCACGCTGGGCGACTGGCCAGTGCAGCACGCGTCCTGGACTGATTATGAATCGTCCTGATCAAACGTGCCCATGGAGCTGGCGGGCTGCATCGCCACGCTGAAGATCATGCCAGAGCCGCGAGCGACGCGGCGCTGGCGTGCTTCGATGGCATGGGCTACGCGTTGCTGCCATTCGGAATGGAGGCGCTGTCGCTTGCAATGCACGGCGTATCTGGACTCGCCTTTGGACTCGCCTGCGCCAGGGCGGCGAGCTGTTGCTGGTAGTGTTCGGCTTTGCAAACTCGTCGCCTGTTCGACGGATGCAGCGCGCCGGCCCGATCCGCTATTTCCACCGGTCGTGTTGCGAATCCCGACTTGCAGCGCCGGCTTGGCCGGCACCCTGCAAGCAACTGAACTGAACAGCCACTGCCCAAAAAGCAAGGGCCGGGCCGTCCGGGAGGCCGCTGGGTGTGGCGCCGCGGGTGCTACAGGGTGGACCCGATCATGCCGGGTAGATCCCGCCGAGCACCCGGCCGCCGCGCGCCCCCGTGACGCTGGCCAGATTGCCTTGCTCGCGATGGATGGCCGCGCGAGCCAGCCACGCGAAGGCTGCAGCTTCGACTTGCTGGGGTGGCAAGCCGCGCTCGCTCGAGGAGACGACGGCCAAGCCGGGCAGCAAGGCACGCAAGCGCGCCATGAGATGATCGTTCAGGGCGCCACCGCCGCAGACGATCAATTCCTTGCACTCGATTCCATGGCGTTGAACGTCGGCCGCGCATGCGCTGGCGGTAAGTTCGGCCAATGTCGCCTGGACGTCGATCGGCGCTGCATCGCTCGCGGCGCCCAGATGCGTTGCCAGCCAAGCCGGGTTGAAAAGGTCGCGCCCGGTGCTTTTGGGCGGCGCCTTGCCGAAGTAGGGGCTGCCGATCAGGCGGTCCAGCAATTCGGGCAGGACAACCCCACTGGCGGCCCATTGGCCACCCCGATCGAAGGGTTCCCCGATGTGGCTCTGGCACCAATGGTCCATCAGCGCATTGCCGGGGCCGCAATCGAAGCCGAGCACGGTCTGCCGGGCGCTGCGGGTTGCCGGCAGCAGGCTCAGATTGGCAATGCCGCCGATGTTGAGCACCGCGACCGATTGGTCCGGATGGCCGAACAGGGCCCGATGAAAGGCTGGAACCAGAGGCGCACCTTGGCCGCCCGCTGCCACGTCGCGGCTGCGGAAATCGGCCACCACGTCGATTCCGGTCCACTCGGCGAGCGCGGCCGGGTTGTTGATTTGCAGGGTGTAGCCGGTTTCATCGAATTCTCCGGGTCGGTGCCGCACTGTCTGTCCATGGGCGCCGATGGCGCGCACGGCGGTCGGAGGGAGGCCGGTCTCGGTCAACAACCGCTGCACGACTGCGGCGTAGATCCTGGCCAAGCCATTTCCGGCCAAGGCAGCGCGATGCAATTCGTCGTCGCCATGCGGGAGGTTGAGCGCCAGGAGTTCGGCCCGCAACGCCACCGGAAAGTGGGTCGTGGCATGGGCCTTCACGGCGATATGGCCGCCCGCGAAGTCGGCCAGGACGCCATCCACACCATCGAGCGAGGTGCCGGACATCAAGCCGATGAACAAATCCTCGGCCATGTCAGAGCGGATCAGGAGTTCGCTCAGTCGGCGCTCGCCTGGACCACGGACATCGCCGCCGCCAACTCGGTCCGGGTGGCCTTTGCCACGCGCTCGAACGCCTGCCGCGAAGACGCAGCGATCGGCGTGCCGCCGCCCTGGTCCGCGAGGGTGGCAGGATCGGCGTAGTCCCCGTTGACCCGGTACTCGAAGTGCAGGTGAGGGCCGGTGGACCAGCCGGTCATGCCGACGGCACCGATGAACTGGCTCTGCGTGACGGGCTGGCCGACCTTGACGTCGATGCGGCTCAGGTGGGCGTACACCGTACTCTGGTTGTTGCGATGGTTCAGGATGACCAAATTGCCGTAGCCGCTTTGCACCCCGGCAAACTCGACCACGCCATCGCCCACGGCGCGCACGCCGGTACCGATAGGCGCCGAGAAGTCAATGCCGTGGTGCTGGCGCCAGTCATTGAAGATGGGATGCACGCGCGCCGCGAAACCGCTGGTGATGCGTGAATATTCCACCGGCGAACTCAAGTAGGCCTTGCGCAGGCTGTCGCCATTCGGGCGATAGTAGCCACCTTTGGTGCCGGGTTGCTGGAACCACAGGGCCTGATAGAGCCTGCCGCCGCTTTCGAACTCGGCCGATAGAACACGGCCGCTGCGCAGCGACTGACCGTCGGCCTCGAAGGATTCGTACACGACGGCGAAACGGTCGCCATTGCGCAACTGGCGGATGTCGATGTCGGTGCCGAAGATGTCCGCCAACTGGCTGGCCACGCCGTCCGGAATGCGGGCCTCGCCGGTTGCTGCGAGCAGGGATGTGCGCACCACACCACTGGCCAGGCGCGTACTCGCGGTCAGCGGATCGACTTCAGTCTTGAGGGCGAAGCCGTTGGCCGTCCGGGTGATGACGACGCGCTTGAAGCCGCCGTCTGCATCGGGAATCCAGCGCGCGCTGAGCTTCTGGAGCTGGTTGTCTTGTCCGGCTTCAGCGGTGACGGTGCGTCCGGGGCGGCCGAAGAGTGCCGCGCGGGCGTCGGCGTTTGCGCGAATGAACGTGGCGGCACGCGAGTCGGAAAGGCCGAGTCGCTTGAACAGCGCCTCGGCTGTGTCGCTGGAGCGCGTCAGGTCACTTCGAAACAGCGTGAATCCAAACGCATCGAGTGCGTCCGTCTGCGCTTCGACAGGGAGTGGTGCAACCGCTTCGAGCACCTGCCTGACAGGCAGGTCACCCGGGTCGGTGCCTAGCGATGCCACTGCGAAGGCACCGCCGCCGGCGCACAGAAGCATTGCCGCGATGGCCGCGGTGATCTGCTTCGGATACTTCCGGAATGTGTGAGCCACACGAGAAGCAAGCAACTCCTCGGCAGCAAGAATGCCTTTGATCAACTTGATTCAGTCCAAAATTCTGGTCGGCCAACCCGTGCTGAAAAGGCCTTGCGGCGAAGGCGGCAGCACGGTGCGGAAGGTGCGCCGCTTAGAATCCGGCGCTTGAAAATCGGACTGAGTATAGCTTCGGCAGTACGCAAGTCAGCCAATAAAAACCCAATGACCGCCAAGTCTGTTACATCCCCAAGTCTCTCAAAAGGTGTAGGACATGCTCTGGAGGTGTCGCTGCGCGGCGCCGACGAGCTGTTGCCGCAGGACGAATGGATCAAGAAACTCCAGCGTTCAGAAGCCACCGGCCAGCCGCTGCGCATCAAGCTTGGCCTGGACCCGACGGCCCCCGACATCCACATCGGCCACACCGTGGTGCTGAACAAGATGCGCCAGTTGCAGGATCTTGGGCATACCGTGATTTTCCTGATCGGGGACTTCACCACCACGATCGGCGATCCCTCTGGCCGAAACAGCACGCGCCCGCCGCTGACGCGCGAGCAGATCGAGGCCAACGCGCAAACCTACTATCGTCAGGCCAGCATGGTGCTGGACCCGGACAGGACCGAGATTCGCTACAACTCCGAATGGAGCGACCCGCTGGGCGCCCGCGGCATGATCCAGCTGGCGGCCAAGTACACGGTGGCCAGGATGATGGAGCGGGATGATTTCAACAAACGCTTCAAGGCGGGCCAGTCGATCTCGGTGCATGAATTCCTGTACCCGCTGATGCAGGGCTACGACTCGGTCGCGCTCGAGTCCGACCTGGAACTCGGCGGCACCGATCAGAAATTCAACCTGTTGGTCGGTCGCCATCTCCAGCAAGAATACGGGCAAGAGCCGCAGTGCATACTTACTATGCCATTGCTTGAAGGGCTGGACGGCGTCGAGAAGATGTCGAAGAGTAAGAACAACTACATCGGTATCAGCGAGGACGCATCGACCATGTACGCCAAGGTACTGTCGATCTCGGACGTGCTGATGTGGCGCTGGTACACGCTGTTGAGCTTCAGGTCGCTGGCGGAAATCGAAGCGCTGAAGGCGGAAGTCGAGGCGGGGCGGAACCCGAAGGACGCCAAGGTGGCGCTGGCCAAGGAGATCACCGCCCGGTTCCACAGCGCCGCTGCGGCCGATGCGGCCGAGCAGGACTTCAACAATCGCAGCAAAGGCGGCATCCCCGACGAAATTCCGGAGCGCACGGTGTCGGGGGCGCCGATCGGCATTGCCCTACTGCTCAAGCAGGCGGGCCTGGTGGAATCGAACGGCGAGGGCAATCGCATGATCGACGGCGGCGGTGTCCGCATCGATTCGACAGTGATCAGCGACAAGGGACTGAAACTGCCCGCCGGTAGCTATGTGCTGCAGGTGGGCAAGCGGAAGTTCGCGCGGGTCCTGCTTTCGTGAAGCGCGGCTGCTGCCGGATGCCCGGGGCGGGCTGTCCGCACGGGCCAAGCGGCGGGCATCGTGCGAAGGGCAGGCCCGCGTTCGGGCTTTAGCGGACGACGACCGTCACGCGCCGATTGCGCGGTTCGTCCACGTCGGGGCCGGTCTGCACGGCCAGGTCGCGCGAGCCGCGGCCGACGGCCTCTACGCGGTTCGATGGGAATCCGCGCTGGGTGAGCATGTCGCGCACCTGGGAGGCGCGCTGAAGCGACAGCGTGTCATTCTGAGCGGCTGCACCCGTGGTGTCGGTATGGCCGGTGACCACGATGTCGCCACCGCTGCGGGCGACCGCGGCCACGAGCAGGTCCTGCAAGTCCTTCTGCGATTCGGGGGCCAGCTCCGTGCCGCCCGCCTCGAAGTACAAGGTATAGCGCTCCGCCCTGGGCGGTGCCATGTCGAACAGCGCGCCGTTGGCCTTGCGGATCTTCGCCGGGTCGGCCTGGTCCACCACCGGCGGGCCGCTGGCGCCGAGTGCCGCCTCGGCACGCTCATAGGGTTTGTCCAATACTTTCTTGCCGCCCTTCGATTCCACGACCACTGCAGAGCTTGTGCCGTCCGCCTGGGGCAGCAGCACGACGCGGGTTCCCGGCGTGGAGCAGGCGGCGAGCAAGACCGCGCAACTTGCCGCAAGGCAAATACTGACTCGACGACCAATCATTGCGGCTCCACCTCCACGATGAAGTCGGTACCGCGGATGCCGATGGTCGCGGTCTGGGTTTCGATGCGCACCGCGTCGGGATGCGTCTTGCCGATCAGGCCGGTGATCATTCGAAGCGACCCTCGCAGCAATGCGACCAGCACGTTGCCATCCTGCGTCGTCGATTCGTAGCTGAAACCCTTGAGATCGAGCCGTGACGATGGGCCGATCACGAGCGTGGTTCCGTCGCGCAAGACGACGCTGGCGCCGGAGTCGGGGCCGGTCACCAAGCGCTCGACGGGGGACACCTCTTCACCCGTGCGGGCAGGGCGCATCACGCCATTGGCGTCGAGCAGTTTCACGTCGCCGCGCAAGTTCTTGACGAATCCGGCATGCGCCGGCGCGGCGGGCTGGACTGGCGTCTGTGCGGACGCGGTTGCGGCGGCGCAAGCCAGAGCGACCACAGCAAGGCAAGTTCTTGTCTTCATTGAATACCCCCTTCTCTCTGTCCATCGAGCTTTTGTAGCGCCGATGGTACGCGACCTTTGCGCGGGTGCGCCGGACATAATCGATGGCTCGAGGCCTCCTTCTGCTTCCAGTGCCCGCCAACGCCCCTCTTTCTCCCGCAACTGCCACCCCCGCGCCGATGTGCCCGTCGACGTGGCTGCGCTGGTCGATTGCCGTGGCCTTGCTAACGATCGTCCTCAAGGGACTGGCGGGCTACGTGACGAACTCGATGGGCCTGATCTCGGACGCGATGGAGTCCTTCGTGAACCTTGCGAGCGCGATGTTTGCGCTGGCCATGGTGACCATTGCAGTACGTCCGGCGGATGCGGATCATCCTTATGGCCATCACAAGGCCGAGTACTTTTCGTCCGGCTTCGAAGGCGTGCTGATCGTCGGCGCGGCGCTGGCGATCCTGTGGGTCTCGGTGCAACGCCTGCTGACGCCGCAGCCGGTCGAGCAGATCGGCTGGGGGCTGGCGTTGGCGATCGTCAGTTCGGGATTCAACGGGGCCCTGGCCTGGGCCTTGTTCCGGGCGGCACGGGCGCATCGCTCCATCGCGCTCGAAGGCGACGCGCGGCATCTGCTGGCGGACGTGTGGACCTCGGCCGGCGTCGTGGTCGGCATCGTGGCGGTGCATTTCACCGGCTGGCTCTGGCTCGACCCGTTGCTGGCGATCGGCGTGGCGCTCAACATTGCGCGGGAGGGCGTGAGGCTGGTGTGGCGTTCGTCCCAGGGCCTGATGGACGAGGCGCTCGACGCCGAATCACAAGCCGCGCTGATGGGCACGCTCGATCGCTTCAAGGCCACCGTGCCAGAGGGCGCACAGGTGCGCTTCGACGACATCGTGACGCGCGGCGCGGGCCAGCGACGGTTTGCCGACCTGCACATGCATGTGCCCGGCGAATGGTCGCTGCAGCATGCGGCCACCTTGCGCGACGGGCTGGAGCAGTCGCTCATGGACGCGGTGCCGGGCCTGCGCGTGACGATCCAGTTGCTGCCGCTGGGCATGGAGGCGCGGGCCACGCGGATCGAGGAATCGGCTGCATGAAGGCGTTGTTGCAGCGCGTGCGCGAGGCGCGGGTGGAGATCGGCGGGCAGACCGTGGGACGGATCGACGGGGGCCTGCTCGTGCTGGTCTGCGCCGAGCGCGGCGATGGCGATGCGGTGGCGGACCGCCTGCTGGCCAAGATCCTGAAGCTGCGCATCTTTTCCGATGAGGCCGGCAAGATGAATCGCAGCGTGCAGGACGTGGGAGGCGGGCTGTTGATGGTCAGCCAGTTCACGCTGGCGGCGGATGTGAGTGGCGGCAACCGGCCGAGCTTCACGCAGGCGGCGCCGCCGGACGAGGGTAAGCGCCTGTACGAGTACTTCGTGTCGCGGGCGCGGGCCGCGCATCCGCAGGTCGCGACGGGCGAGTTCGGCGCCGACATGCAGGTGCACCTGGTCAATGACGGGCCGGTGACGATTCCGCTGCACATGGTGTAGTTCTCAGGTCGATGTGGCTTTACCATCTCGACTTGATCCCCCGCGGGGCACGGCCCGGCCTTGGGGGCTCACGTCAGTACGGGTTCTTGATGCCAAGGCCGGCGAGGATCTCGATCTCGCGCGCTTCCATCTCCTCGGCGTCCTCTTCGCTGGTCTCGTGGTCCCATCCTTGCGCATGCAGCGTGCCGTGCACCAGCAGGTGCGCGTAGTGCGCGGCGAGGGTCTTGCGCTGCTCCTTCGCCTCGCGCGCGACGACCGGGGCGCACAGCACGAGGTCGGCCATGACGAGTGGGGCTTGCGCGTAGTCGAAGGTCAGCACGTTGGTCGCGTAGTCCTTGCCGCGGAACTCGCGGTTCAGGCGCTGGCCTTCGTCGGCATCGACGATGCGCACCGTGATCTCGCCGTCGCAGTCGAGCGAATGGCGAATCCAGCGCGTGACGCTGTGGCGCGGCAGGGCGGCGCGGTGCCGCTCCACGCCCTTGAAGCGGCCGAACTGCAGCGACAGCGACAAGTCCGAAAGCAGCGGCCGGCTCATCGTGGATCCGTGCGCTTGCGCTGGTTGTCGTAGGCGTCGACGATGCGCGCCACCAGCGGATGACGTACCACGTCGGCCGAGGTGAAGCGCGTGATCGCAATGCCCTTGACGCGGCGGAGCACGCGCTCGGCATCGATCAGCCCGCTGAGCTGGTGCTTGGGCAGGTCGATCTGGCTCACGTCGCCCGTCACCACGGCCTTGGCGCCGAAACCGATGCGGGTGAGGAACATCTTCATCTGCTCCTGCGTGGTGTTCTGGGCCTCGTCGAGGATGACGAAGGCGTTGTTGAGGGTGCGGCCGCGCATGAAGGCGAGCGGCGCGATCTCGAGGGCGTTGCGCTCGAAGGCCTTCTGCACCTTGTCGAAGCCCATGAGGTCGTAGAGCGCGTCGTACAGCGGGCGCAGGTACGGGTCGACCTTCTGCGACAGGTCGCCGGGCAGGAAGCCGAGGCGCTCGCCGGCCTCGACCGCCGGGCGCGTGAGGACGATGCGCTGGACGGCGCTGCGCTCCAGCGCATCGACGGCGCAGGCGACGGCAAGGTAGGTCTTGCCGGTGCCGGCGGGGCCGATGCCGAAGGTGATGTCGTGGGCTGCGATGTTCTCGAGGTACTGGGCTTGCGTGGGGGTGCGGGCGCGCAGGTCGGCGCGGCGCGTGACCAGCATCGGGCCGGGTTCGCCGTCCTCCGTCATGCCGGAATCGCTGGCGAGGGTGAGTTGCACCACGGCGGGGTCGATGACGTGGTCGGCGATTTCGTAGAGCGCCTGCAGCACGTCCATGGCCTGCTCGGCCTGGGCCTTGGCGCCTTCGACCTTGAACTGCTCGTGGCGGTGCGCGACCTTGACGTCGAGTGCTTCCTCGATGCGACGCAGGTGCTCGTCGAGCGGGCCGCAGAGATGGCTCAGGCGGGCGTTGTTGAGCGGCTTGAAGGTGTGGCGGATGATCAAAGGGATAATTCCGATCCACTTTCAATTCAATCCGATACGTTGTCGCGCCGCCTTGCCGTGCTTCAGCACTGTCTGCGGCGGCGCTTCGCGTCTCGGATCGAATTGAAAGTGGATCCAGTTAAGTTAGGCACGACGAAGGGCTCCGATGATAGGCAAGTTGACCGGCACGCTGGCCGAACGCAATCCACCGCAGGTGGTGGTGGACTGCAATGGGGTCGGCTACGAAGTCGATGTGCCGATGAGCACCTTCTACAACCTGCCGCAGACGGGGGCGCGGGTGTCGCTGCTGACGCACTTCGTGGTGCGTGAGGATGCGCAGATTCTTTATGGCTTCGGCACGCCGGAAGAGCGCATGGCGTTTCGGCAGTTGATCAAGATCTCGGGCATCGGGCCGCGCATGGCGCTGGGGGTGTTGTCGGGCCTGAGCGTGGCGGAACTTTCGCAGGTGGTCACGCTGCAGGACGCGGGCCGGCTGGTGAAGATTCCGGGCATTGGCAAGAAGACGGCGGAGCGGCTGTTGCTGGAACTCAAGGGCAAGCTCGGCGCCGATATCGCGCTGCCCGCGCATGCGGCAAGCGACGCGCAGGCGGACATCCTGCAGGCGCTGGTCGCGCTGGGCTACAGCGACAAGGAGGCGGCTGCGTCGCTGAAGGCGCTGCCGAAGGACGTGGGCGTCAGCGAAGGGATCAAGCTGGCGTTGCGGGCGCTGGCGAAGTAGGGCTTTGCCTGCGTTTCCGCGGCCGCGTAGCTGGCGCTTCGGGGGCCATTTCAGTTGTGAAGCTTCTCGCCCCGCGCCAGCATCGCCACGAATTGCGCGATGCGCTTGGCCCGCGTTTCGGGCTTCTTTGCGGTCTGCGTACGGAACAGCACGGCATAGCGGTTGGTTGAATCGAGGGTTGCAAAGAAGGCTGCCGCCCGGGGCTCGGCATCGAGCGCGGCTTGCAGGTCGGGCGGGATGGTCGACGCTCGGGCGCCATCGTAGGCGGCGTCCCATCGGCCATCTGCCTTCGCGCGATCGATCTCGGACTGGCCGGCGGGTTGCATGCGGCCCGCTTGCACGAGCTTCATCGCCTTCTCGCAGTTGATCTTCGACCAGATGCTGCGCGACGCTCGGGGCGTGAAGCGCTTGAGCCAATAGTGCTCCCCTTCGGACTGGCTGCGCGCATCGATCCAGCCATGGCACAGCGCGAGATCGAGCGCTTCGGCGTACGTGAGGGTCGCGCGATCGGCGCCCTTCTTGGACAGGCGCAGCCAGACGCCGGTCGACTTGGCATGGTGGCGCCGCAGCCAGGCCGCCCACTTCGCGGCGGACGCGCACTCAAGGATGGGCTCGTCTTGGATCACCGCGGTATCAAGGCACCCACCAGTACCGCAACGCATGGAAGTAGATCGGCGCCGCGAAGATCACCGAATCGAGCCGGTCCAGCATGCCGCCGTGGCCTTCGATCATGGTGCCCCAGTCCTTGACGCCGCGGTCGCGCTTGATGGCCGACATCACGAGACCGCCAAAGAAGCCCATCACGCAGATCGTGAGCGCCATCACCGCAGCCTGCCAAGGCGTGAACGGCGTGGCCCATGACAGCGCGGCGCCCAGCGCGGTGGCGCTGGCCACGCCGCCGATCAGGCCTTCCCAGGTCTTGGAGGGCGACAGTTCGGGCGCGACCTTGCGCTTGCCGAACAGCTTGCCCCACACGTACTGCAGCACGTCGCTGCCCTGCACCACGATGACGAGGAAGGCGATCAGCAGCAGGTTGCGGCCTTCGAAGCCGGGGATCTGCAAGGTGAGCAGGGCCGGCACGTGGCTGATGCAGAACACGCACACCATGAGGCCCCACTGGATCTTCGAGGTGCGTTCGAGGAAGCGCCGCGTGTCGCCGCCCACGGCCGCGAGGATCGGCAGCACGAGGAAGGCGTAGACCGGGATGAAGATCTCATACAACCCGTACCAGTCGATCCAGATCAGGAAGTACTGCACCGGCAGCGCAATGAAGAAGGCGAGCGCGATCGCATGGTGGTCGCCGCGCCGCGTGTAGGCGAGGCTGATGAACTCGCGCAGCGCGTAGAACGAGGTCAGGTAGAACAACACGATCACGCCGCCTTTGCCGAACGCGAAGGCGAGGCCGATGACCGCCACCATCACCCACCATGCGTTGACGCGTGAGTTGAGGTTGTCGATCACCGCATTCGGCTGGCCCTTGGCCACGCGCCACTTGAGCAACGCGCCAATGGCGGAGGCCAGGATCAAGACGCACGCGACACCGCCGAACAGCGTGATGGTTGTTTGTGTGGAGGAAGCGCTGTTCATGCGGCGGCTGCCTCTTCCCGGTCGTACTCCGGTCGCAGGTCCAGCATCGCGGCGCGCGCGCGGGCGATGAAGCTGTTCTTGTCCTCGCCCTCGGCCAGCACGATGGGCGTGCCGTAGCGCACCGTGCAGGCCAGCGGGATCGGCACCAGCGTGCCCTTGGGCAGCACGCGCTTGAGGTTCTCGATCCACACCGGCACCAGTCGTACGTTGGGGCAGGCGCGCGCCAGGTGGTAGAGGCCGCTCTTGAGCGGCAGCAGCACCTCGTCGCCCATGTTGCGCGTGCCTTCGGGGAACATGATGAGCGAGTCGCCGGCCTGCAGCGCGTCAGCCATCTGCTGCACCGGGTTGCTGCCGTCGGCGGAGCCGTCGCGCTTGATCATCAATGCGTTGAAGACCTGCTCGCCGACGAAGCGGCGCCCGTTCGATGCGAGCCAGTAGTCCTGTCCCGCCACCGGGCGCGTGATGGCGCGCAGGTCGGGCGGCAGCGTGGCCCAGAGCAGCACGAAGTCGCCGTGGCTGGTGTGGTTGGCGAAGTAGAGCGTCTGCTCGGCCTTGGGCGTGGTGCCGCTCCAGATGGCGCGCACGCCGGTGAGCAGCTTGGCGATACCGACGATCAGCCACGCGGTGACGATGGCCGCGAACTTGCGGCTCTCCCTCTGCACGGATGCGTTCATGAAAAATCCCTCTCCCTTTGAATCGTTGTTGTCTTCTTGTGGTTCATTGCAGGTCCTGCGTCAGCAAGGCCAGCAGCAGCATCGCGGCCTGGCAGGCGACGGTGATGCCGTGCCTTTGCAGCAACTGGCGCGTGCCAAGTACACGGTCGGCCAGCGAGCGCGAGGCATCAGGCACCTGGCGCAGGCCGGTGCGGCTCAGCGCGTTGTCGAGGGCGGGCAGCGACGTGATCGTGCCGTGCGCCAGTCCTTCGAACAGGCCGGCGTCGAAGCGCAATCGCAGCGCGAGGTAGCGCTCGAGCACGCCGATGATCGCCACGGCCCCGAGGCCCATGCAGGAGGTAAGCGAGAGCGAGCGCGCGGTGAGGGCGAGCACGCCGAGCGCGATGCCGCTCAGCGCCAGGCCGAGCGCGGCGATGCCGCCTGCCGCGCGCAGCAGGCTTGCCGTGGTGGCGCACAGGGTGCGGTCGTTGTCGGTCATGCCTTCAGTACTGTCGCACGGGGTTCAGGAGTCCTGCGCATCGTTTTCGCTGATCGCTTGCGCAAGCGCAATGCGCCAGGCCGGGCGCAGCACGATCTGCGGGCGGGTCTGCCGCACCAGTTCCTCCGCATCCGCCAGCGCCTGCGCCACCTTGGCATCGCGCGAATGCGCGGCGATCCAGCCGACCAGCGATGCGGCGCTGCGCGAGAAGCCGAGCGCGCAGCAGATCCAGACGGTTCCGCCCGTTCGGTGCTGGGCTTCGATGATCAGCGCGGCGCGGCGCAGGTGTTCGGGAGAGGGCACCACCAGGTCGAGCATCGGCAGGCAGTGTGAGCCGGCGCTGGTGGGCAGTTGCAACTCGGCGCTGAGGCTGACCATGCGCGGCTTGCCAGCGGCCAGCCATTCCACGAAATCGGGAATCCGGCCGAGCCAGAGGCCGGGCAGGACTTCCGAGGAGGCCCGCATCCGGCGCGTCCAGATCATGGCGTTGAGCCCGGCGCCGGCGCGATAGGGCAGCAGCAGCCAGCGCGCCGCCCAGGCCATGCGACCGCGCGCATTCATCTGGAAGCCTCGTGCGCCGAAGCCGAGGTAGTTGAGCGCCACCAGCGCCAGCGAGGCCGCGGGCCAGCCCAGCCACAGCGCACCGCCACCCAGCCGCAAGCCCGCAGCCAGGCAGGCCGCGGCACCGATCGCGTAGAAAGCGGCCAGCTTCCAGCGTTGCGGGTCGCGTGCGAGCGCCCACACGCGCGGCATCGAGGGCACCCGTTCCAGCGGCCACAGCCAGACGCAGAACAGCCCCAGCAGGGCGCCCGTGGGAATGTCGATGAAGTGGTGCTGCCATGTCGTCAGCACCGAGGCGCAGATGGCGAAGGTCCAGAGGTGCAGCACCAGCCGCGCCCACGGATTCGTCAGCAGCCGCTGGTACCAGTCCCACAGGATCACGGCCAGCGCGATGTGCAGCGAGGGCGCCTGGTTGAAGGGCTTGTCGAAGCCGCGCAGCGCATCGAACAGGAAGGCCGGCGCGCCCTCGACCGGCGGTTGGCCGAAGCTGAACTGCAGCGGCCACAGCACGAAGCAGCTGACGGCAATGACGGTGGCGCTCAGCAGTCGCAGCGCATGGCGGTCGACCACATGCTTGCTGCGCCCGAAGAACAGTGACAGCGCGTAGAAGACGTTGATGGTCCAGTACGGGAAGATCGTCCACGGCCAGAACGGGATCTCGCGCTCCCATTGAAAAGCCGCGCTCGGCACGTCGGCGCGCGTGGTGGCCCACCAGTTGGCGAAGCCGTAAGCGGCGTAGAACAGCGGCCCGAGCAGCACGAGCCACGCCGCGGCGCGTTTCCAGGGGCGCCCGGCCGCGGAGATCATCGTCCGGTCCGTACCGCCAGCGAGACGGTGAAGATGCCCCACTTGTCGACCCGCTGAGTGATCTTGCGGAAGCCCGCCGCTTCGACGAGCTGGTCCATCTCGACCTGCGTGCGGCGCCGCATGACCCAGGCCTGGCCCTGCCGATGGCTGGTGAGCGCACGCGCAATCATCTCGAGCTGCGGATGCCAAGGCTGGCCCGTATAGACGAGGTAGCCGCCGTCTTCCACCGCATCGCCGACGCCGGCCAGCGAGCGGCTGACCATCTCGTTGTCGGGGAAGAGTTCGTACAGGCCGGAGACTACGGCGAGCGTCGGGCGCGGCATGACGTTCGCGAGGCTCAGGCGGTCGAACGCGTCGGCCTGCACGAACTGGGCGATGTCCTGCAGTTCCTTCTCCGCAATGAGCGCACGGCCGTCGCGCACGTTGATGTCGCTGTAGTCGCGCAGCAGCACCGAGGCGACCTTGATCGGGCTGGCCTTCACCGCGTCCAGCACATAGCGGCCATGGCCGGCGGCGATGTCCATGAGCCGCACGTCGCGATGCTTCTCGGCCAGGCGCTCCATGGCTTCGCGCAGCAGTTCCTCGACATGGATCTTGCGCTGGCGGATGCCGCGCCAGCCGATGGACTGGAGATAGGTCTTGTCGATGGAGCGGCCGAGCGGCCCCTTGCCCTGCGGCGTGTTGCGGTAGACGTAGTCCAGCGTGCTGCCGGAATCGAAGCCGGTCTGGTGGCCGAGCGCGACGCCGCTGGACAGCGTGCCGCCCAGGCGCAGGCCGGCGCGCGTCAGGGCCCAGTACGCGCCGCGTGGCGACATCGGGGACAAGGGCTCGGCCAGTGCGCGCGACTCGTCGGCGGTGTCGCCGCTGAGGTGGGCATTGCGCCGGTCGACGCGCATCAGCGGCTGGTCGAACAACTGCAGCACGAAGGCGCGGATGGCGGCCACGGCGGGGGCGCGGTCCTTCTCGCCGAGCGTGTCGTGGAAGAAGCCCGGCAGTTCCATCTTGGTCTTGGTGGCGCTGCCCAGCCGCTTGAAGAACTCGTGCTGCGGCTTGTGATGCACCACCCAGTCGGCGCCGGAGATCAACAGTTGCACGGGCTGCGTGATCGCTTTGGCATCGGCCACGACGCGGTCGGCCGCCTCGTACAGGCCGAGCAGAATGTTCACCGCGATGGGACGGGAGATCAGCGGGTCGGTGTTGTAGCTGGCGATGCGTTCCGGGTCGTGCGTGAGGAACCTGGCCTTGACGTAGCTGTTGACGAAGAACAGGCCGCGCAGTTTGTGCATCAGGCCCAGCCCGGCGCGTGCGAAGGGCACGTACAGCTTCACCTTGAAGGCCGGTGAGGCGAGCGTGAGGCCGCGCACCTTAGGCGCGTAGTCGTGCGCCCAGGTGGCGATGAGCACCGCGCCCACGCTCTGCGCGATCACGTGGATGTCTTCCGGCGGTACGCCGTAGGCCTTGTCGATGTGTTGGATGAAGGTCTGCACGTCGCGCACCGAGGTCGCGAAGCTCGGGCTGTAGCCGCGCTGGCCGGGGGACTTGCCGTGGCCGCGTGCGTCCCAGGCGTAGAAGTCGAAGTCGGGCAGGTCGAGCTCGTCGACCAGGTGCGCCATGCGCGCGCCGTGCTCATGGCCGCGGTGGAACAGGACGATGGCACCGCGACGCACGGGGCTGGCGGCGGGCCAGCGACGGTAGAAGAGAGAGACGCCGTCGTGCGTCGTGAAGTGCTGCTCCTGGGCAGTACGTGAGGTGGTCATCTTGTTGTTCTGGAGCGGGCTGACGCGATTCTCATGGGTTTCCTGCTCGTGCGGCGGGCTCGGCCAGCGCACGACGGACGCGGTTGACGATGGTCCACGCGACGCCCACGGCGAGCAAGGGCATAAGCCACGATACGGCTTGCGGCATCGGCCAGCCGAGCGCAACGTACAGGCCCAGCGCACCGAAGACGAAGGCCCGGTCGCTCTTGCCCAGCGGGCCGTCGTAGCGGCGCGAGGCACCGACCGTCGGGCCCAGGGCGCCGGCGAATTCGCTGAGGCCCGCGAGCACGATCACCGTGCCCACCCAGAACGGGCTGAACGGCGCGACGAGCGCGAAAGGCAGGTACAGCGCGGCGTCGGAGACCACGTCGGTCAGTTCGTTGAGGAAGGCGCCGAGCCGGCTCTGCTGGTGGTGTTCGCGGGCCAGCATGCCGTCGATGGCATTGAAGGCCATGCGTAGCAGCATCCAGATCGGCACCAGTGCAAAAGCGGTCGCTGCGGGCCTTGCGAAGAACAACCAGAGCCCCAGCGCGACGGAAATGGCGCAGGCGAGCAGCGTGACCTGGTTGGCCGTCGCGCCCGAAGCGTGCAGTCGCTTCACCAGCGGCCGCAACAAGGCCTGAAATCGCGGTTTCAGTTCATAGATCGACACGTAACTTTTCCATCTTCTCCCTTATTGGAGCGGCATTCTGCCTGCGAGTCATCTGGCTAAACTGCCGTAACCGCCCTATCACTTATGACCATCCAGACCGACGATTTCGCCCCGGCCCCGCAACGCGTGGTCTCCGCCGCCCCGGCGTCGCCGAACGAGGAAGCGATCGAACGGGCACTGCGGCCCAAGCTGCTGCAGGAGTATGTCGGGCAGGCCAAGGTGCGCGAGCAGCTGGAGATCTTCATCGGCGCGGCGCGCAAGCGCGAAGAGGCGCTGGACCATGTGCTGCTGTTCGGCCCGCCCGGTCTCGGCAAGACCACACTGAGCCACATCATTGCCGCCGAGCTTGGCGTGAACCTGCGCCAGACGTCCGGCCCGGTGCTGGAAAAGCCCAAGGACCTGGCGGCGCTGCTGACCAACCTCGAGCGCAACGACGTGCTCTTCATCGACGAGATCCACCGACTCAGCCCGGTGGTCGAGGAAATCCTCTACCCCGCGCTGGAGGACTACCAGATCGACATCATGATCGGCGAAGGTCCGGCGGCGCGCAGCATCAAGCTCGACCTGCAACCCTTCACGCTGGTGGGCGCCACCACGCGCGCCGGCATGCTGACCAACCCGCTGCGCGATCGCTTCGGCATCGTCGCGCGGCTGGAGTTCTACACGGCCGAGGAACTGGCGCACATCGTGCGACGCAGTGCGAGGCTGCTGAAGGTGGCGATGGACGAGGCCGGCGGCTTCGAGATCGCCCGTCGCTCGCGCGGCACGCCACGCATCGCCAACCGGCTGCTGCGCCGTGTGCGTGACTATGCCGAGGTGAAAGGCGACGGCCGCATCACCGAGGACATTGCGCACAAGGCGCTGGCCATGCTCGACGTCGATCCGCAAGGCTTCGACCTGATGGACCGCAAGCTGCTGGAAGCCGTGATCCATCGCTTCGACGGCGGGCCTGTCGGGCTCGACAACGTGGCGGCCAGCATCGGCGAGGAACGCGAGACCATCGAGGACGTGATCGAGCCCTACCTGATCCAGCAGGGCTACCTGCAACGCACGCCGCGCGGACGCATCGCGACCTTGGCGGCGTACCGGCACTTGGGCGTAGCGCCACCGTCGCGCGATGGGGACATGTTCGGAGCCTGAAGCCATGCACACCCACGACCTCGCCCCCTGGCGCCACGACCACCGCTTCACCGACGACAACGAACGCGCCGAGCGCGGCACGCGGCTGGTGATGTGGATCACCGCCGTGACGATGGTGGTCGAGATCGGCGCGGGCTGGTGGTTCAACTCGATGGCGCTGCTGGCCGACGGCTGGCACATGAGTTCGCATGCCTTGGCGATCGGGCTCAGCGCCTTCGCCTATGCGGCGGCGCGCCGCTACGCGAGCGATCCGCGCTTCGCCTTCGGCACGTGGAAGATCGAGGTGCTGGGCGGCTTTGCGAGTGCGCTGTGCCTGTTGGGCGTGGCAGCGTTGATGGTGGTTGGCTCGCTGGAACGGCTGTGGTCGCCGGCGGTCATCCACTACAGGGAGGCGATCGCGATCGGGGTGCTCGGGCTGGTCGTCAACCTGGTCTGCGCACGGCTGCTGGGCGCGGCACATCACCATGGTCATGACCATTCGCATGGTCACGAGCACGAGCACGAGCACGAGCACGGGCATGACCACGACCATGGACATGCCCACGGCGAAGACCTGAACCTCAAGTCCGCCTACCTGCACGTGCTGGCCGATGCGGCCACTTCCGTGCTGGCCATCGTGGCGCTCATCGGCGGCTGGCTCTGGGGCTGGGCCTGGCTCGACCCGGCGATGGGCATCGTCGGCGCGGTGCTCGTCGCGGTCTGGGCCAAGGGCTTGCTGATGGAAACCGGCCGCGTATTGCTCGACCGCGAGATGGACCACCCGGTGGTCGACGAGATCCGCGAGGGCATCGAGCACACGCTGGCCGCGAGCGAGACGCGTGTGGCCGACCTGCACGTCTGGCGCGTCGGCCGCGGCGCGTACGCCTGCGCCGTCACCGTCGTCACGCACTCACCGACGCTGAGCGCGGACGAGGTGCGCGCCTGCTTCTCGATGCACGAGGAGATCCGGCACTCGACGGTGGAGATCCAGCGCTGCGGCGATCAGGCAGCGGCTTGAGACACTGGCCGCACATGCCGAACGATCAGCATCTGCGCCGCGTAATACGTCGCCAGCACCCACAGCGAGGCCAGCGGTAGCGGCGTGACGAAGCGGTTCATCGCCAGCAGCGCATCGCTGAGCATGAAGAAACAGGCGCCCACTGCCACCCAGCGCGAGGCCGCATCACCCGCCGCTGCCGCACGGCCGATCGCCTGCGCTGCCATGCATGCGATCACGACGACATAGAGCCCGACCGGCGCACGCAACGCAACAGGCAATCCGCCGAACCACAGCACGGCATACATCGCGGCGCCAACGGCCAGCGTCGCCGCGAGCGCACCTCGCCGCGGAAACAGGCCGACGCTCATTCGAAACAGCGCGATGTACGCCAGGTGCGCGAGCAGGAAGCACACAAGCCCGGGAACGAAGAACTGCGGCCACATCAGCAGCACGTCGCCGGCCAGCGAAGCGACCAGGCCGGCGATCAACCAGCCACCGAACTTTCCGTCGATGCCCTCTCGACGCGTGCGCACGATCGCGAAGGCGATCAGCAACAGCAAGGCCAGCGGCTTGAAGACGACATGCAGCCCGTCCAACCCCAGCGCGCCGCTCGCGGCCGCCAGCGCGGCGGCCTCGACGAACAACACTTCCAGCACACTCAATCGCGCCTGCAACACCCCGCCGATGGCCCACAACGCAGCCGTGAGTGCGGCCAGCCATACGGCGCTGCGTTCCAACGGCATGGCGTCCGAAACCCACAGAAAGCTCGCCACGCCGCCCAGCACCAGCAGGAACTGGACCCCCGCGAACCACAGCACACCACGCGACACCGGCGGCTCGTAGCGCGTCACCTGCGCGATGTCGAAGTCGCTCTTCGGAAAGCGAGCCGCAACGTCCGCCGGCCGCCAGCCCGGCGGCTTGAGCCACACGCGCACCTTGTCGGCCCAACTGCGCGCATGCCACGAATCCTTCGCGAGCGACCAGTACACCTCCGCATTGGCCCACAGCGGGTCCCAGCTTTGCAGCGGGCTGCGCGTGCCGTAGACGCAGGGCTCGCCTTCCTCCTTGAAGCTGCCGAACATGCGGTCCCACACGACCAGCACGCCGCCATAGTTGCGGTCGACATAGCCATCGTTCACCGCATGGTGCACGCGATGGTTCGACGGCGAGCAGAACCAGCGGTCGAACCAGCCGAGCTTGCCGACCTGCTCCGTGTGAACCCAGAACTGGTAGAGCAGGTCGACCAGCGCCACCACGCCGAACACCAGTGGCGGCACGCCCGCCACGGCCATCGGCAGGTAGAAGATCCAGCCGAGCAGCGCGCCGCTCGATGTCTGGCGCAGCGCGGTCGAGAGGTTGTAGTGCTGGCTCTGGTGGTGCACCACATGGGCGGCCCAGAGGATGGCCGACTCGTGGCCCATGCGGTGCAGCCAGTAGTAGCAGAAGTCGTAGAGCACCAGCGCCAGCAGCCAGCCGTACCACTGCGTCCAGAAGTCGCGGGCTTGGTCGAGTGGGAACAAGGCCACGGTCGAATAGACCGCCGTGTAGATGCCGATGCGCAAGAGCCCCGTCAGCACCGTGGTGATCTGGCTCAGCATGCCCAGGCCGATGCTGTTGACCGCATCGGCCAGCCGATAGGTGTCCTGCCCGGTGCCGCGGCGGGCACGCACGCGCCCCACGGAAAACTCGATCGCAATCAGCAGGAAGAACACAGGGGTCGCAAGAACAATGATCTGGCCAGGTCGCATAGGCGGGGATTGTCGTGTGGCCGAATGCCCACGGTCATGGGGGTGTCACCCCATTGCCACGGTGCCGTCATGCCGCACTGCGAACCTATGCGTCCATGCAAAGAGAAGACGCACTCCTTCGCGCATGGCGCGACACTCCCGGCCTCGATGGCGACGCGGCGACGACGCGCCCGCGCCAGCACTATCGCTCGCTGTGGATCTCCGACCTGCATCTCGGCACACCCGGCTGCCAGGCGCGCGCGCTGCTCGACTTCCTCAAGCACACCGAATGCGAGACCCTGTTCCTGGTCGGCGACATCATCGACGGCTGGCAGCTGCGTCGCCACTGGTACTGGCCGCAGGCCCACAACGACGTGGTGCAGAAGCTGCTGCGCAAGGCGCGCAACGGCACGCGCGTGATCTTCATCCCCGGCAACCATGACGAGTTCGCGCGCAAGTACCTGAACCACAACTTCGGCGGCATCGAGGTCGCCGAGGAATGGATCCACGAGACCGCCGACGGCCGCAAGCTGTGGATCATCCACGGCGATCTGTTCGACGGCGTCATCCAGTGCGCCAAGTGGCTGGCGCACGTGGGCGACTCGCTCTACGAATTCACGCTCAAGCTGAACCGGCACCTCAACTCGCTGCGCGCACGCATGGGCCTGCCGTACTGGTCGCTGTCCAGCTACCTCAAGCAGAAGGTGAAGCGCGCGGTGAGCTATGTGGGCGACTTCGAGACCGCCGTGGCGCGTGAGGCGCGCAAGCGCGGCGTGCAAGGCGTGGTCTGCGGGCACATCCACCATGCGGAGATGCGCGACATCGACGGCATCCTGTATTGCAACGACGGCGACTGGGTCGAGAGCCTGACGGCGCTGGCGGAGCATGGGGATGGCACGCTGGAAATCCTCCATTGGGCGGAGCAGATGGCGGCAAGCGCGCAGGCGCCGGTGCTTGCGCGGCGAAGGCATTCAGCGGCGGCCTGACTTGAGAGCCACCAGGCCATTCCCAGCCCGCCCCCCGTGGGGGATTTGAGTCGAGATGGCAAAGTCACATTGACTCAAGATGTCGCGGGTCCAGCCCAAGACCTCGGGTCAACGGAGCGCAGGGCCGGCGTCGACCCGAACGCGCTGCTGCCTTGCGCCTCCATCATGCCCCGGTTAACTGGCACCGTCGACAAACGAGGGAGCGTTGTCGGAAGCTTGGCCGCTCGTGGAAATGAGCGCGGTGACTTCGGGGGAATTTCAACAGCCAACGTGGTTTGACAGTCCGGTTGAAGGCCTGCAGGGTGCCAGCCTATTGAATCGCATGCGCCGGATCCAGCACCGCCGGCATCTGGCGCGAGACCTCGGCATTGAACTGGATCCGCCAAGTGCCGTCACCGGGGCCATGCAGTTCATAGACGGCGCAATTGGGCATCGGCAGGCCGATCTGGAACTGACGAAACGATTTCATCGAGAGCCGATCCGCGACCGGAAAATTCAACGTCCGCCACAGCAACATCGCGAACCACATGCCATGGCCGAAGACGACGGTGTGGTGCGGCAGCGCGTCGAGTTGCGGGCGGTAGTCGTCGGCTCGTTGCGCAAACTCCATGAACGTTTCCGCGCCCGGGCCCATCCGCAGCCTCGGATCGCCTTGGGTCCAGTAGCTGTCGATGAGCGGGCGGCGCTCTTTCGTGCCGGTGCCGGCAACGCTGGCAGGATCCAGCGTCACGAATTCGTTGAGTAGCGCATGCCGGGAATAGTCCAGGCCGTGGCGCGTGGCAAGGGGTCGTGCCGTGTCGATGGCCCGGATGTATTCCGAAGTCACGATGGCCGCAGGCCGGACAGCGAGCAGTTGGGCGAGTTGCGCCGCCTGCGCCCTACCGCGTGGGGTGAGGGGAATCAGCTCAGGTTCGCTCGTCGGCAGGCCGGCATTGGCGGCGCTTTCGCCGTGCCGGACCAGATGGATCGTCTTCATGTTGCTTGTTGCCTCCCGTGGAAGCTGCCATTTTGGCGTCAGCGGCCGTTCCCGCATGGACAGCCTGGCTGGCAGACGACCTGAGTCATTTGCTCACAAGCACGCCAACACGCTGCGCGAACGTCAACGGGTCTTTGGTTCGAAAACGGACACCACGCTGGCCGCCTGCCCTCGCACGCGGCCATTGCTGCTTCTGTCCAATGAACCCGGTGTTGCGCTTGGGACGGGCACCCGCCCCCCTGAAAAAACAGGCAGGGCGAAGCACGTCGACGGGATCGAGACGCGGGGGCTTCCAGGGCACGTCGTCTGTGGCGCTCGATGCGCACCCTGCGCTTCTCGCAGTGGACGTTCATGGAGTCTCGGAACCCTTGACCGCTTCAAGCCGGCCATCAGGGAACTGTCGGTACACGACGCCGTCAATCACGACGGCCTTCGGCAACCCGAGTTGCTTGCAGTTGCCGCAGCGACTACAGCGTCTTCCATGAGCCTGAGAGCAGGCTCCCGCCCGATTTCGTCGATGATTGATCTGGCCATGCGGTCGAGGTCAACCTGCGTAAAAGCCTTGTCGGTCTGGCTCGAGCCAACGCGTCTCCATCAGTTCGAGTCGCTTCACAAAGTGGATGTCGGCCATGAGAAAAGCCCCGCAAGTCGTTGACTCACGGGGCTTTCCTGGATTTTTGGTGGCTCTTCACGGATTCGAACCGCGGACCTGTGGATTATGATTCCATCGCTCTAACCGACTGAGCTAAAGAGCCGAGCCTCGAATTATAGCCCGAGTTGCAACCCGCTTCCCAGTTACATGTGTTTTCAACCCCGAACGGGGTCGCCGCCCGTAGAAGCAGGGGTGAGAATCACTTCATGTCACCGGTTTCCTCCGACAACGCCGATACCGCCGCCAGCAACGATGGCGCGGTGCCCGACGACCAATTGATGATTGCCTACGTCGGCGGCGACACCACCGCGTTCGATGCACTCTATGCCCGCCACGAGAGCGGGCTGTACCGGTTCGTGCGCCGCCTGCTGGGCGTGCGCCTGTTGGCGGAGGTCGACGAGGTGTTCCAGGAAACCTGGGAGCGCATCGTCAAGGCGCGTGCGAGTTTCGCGCCGGAGCGCGCAAGCTGGCGGACCTGGGCGTTCACCATCGCGCACAACCTGGCGATGGATCGCCTGCGCCTGAGTGGCCGCGAGGTGTCCTTCTATGCCCATGACGAAGACGGTGACGGATTGGAAGCGGGCGTGTTGTTCGGGCGCGGCGTGTTGCGCGCGGATGCGGCGCAACATCCGTCGGCCGAGGAAGCTGCCTTCTGGCGCGCGGCCGGTCGTCGGCTCTTGGCCTGCCTGGACGAACTTCCGGACGAGCAGCGAGCCGCCTTCCTGCTGCAGCAGGAAGAGGGCTTCACCATTGAAGCGATGTCCTTGAGCCTGGACGTCGGCTTCGAGACGGTGCGCAGCAGGTTGCGCTATGGCATGCAGAAATTGCGCGCATGCATGGAACGCTACCTGACCGCATTGGGGCGCTCGTCATGAACGACAAGCACGCCATGCCGGAGGCCGACGATCTCCCCGACCCGGCGCTGCGCCGTGCGCTTGACAACGCGCCGGATCACGCGACCGTGCCCAGTTTCCACCTCCGGCGGACCATTCGCCAGATGGCGTACGACGCCGTCGGGCCCACCGATGCGGAACTGAGCGAGTCGCTGGACCGTTCATGGTGGCGTCAACTGCTCGGGCTGGGCGCTCCCGCAAGATCCCGCACGCCTTGGGCTGCGGCGTTCGCGACGGTAATGGTCGGCGTCCTTGTGACGGTGCTGTGGCAATCGAAGCCCGTGCCGGGCCCGCAACTTGACAGCCAGGCGCCGCCGACGCCTGCTGCGAGCGCCCATGCCCCGATGGCCCCCGCAGCCCCCGCAGCCCCTGCAGCCCCAGCAGCCCCAGCAGCAAGGAACGAGCCCTCCGCGCCAGCTGCGGCGGCGTCCGACAGCGCGTCGGAACCGCAGATCGCATTGCCGGCAACCGTGGCGCCAGCGCCTGAACTGCCGCCCCTGCCGCCTGAGCCACCCCGCGCACTCCCCCAGCCGACGGCACAGGACATCGCGATCCAGGCCGCCCTGCGCAAGGCGCAGGAGGCCGAGCGCGAAGCGCAGGAAGTGGCCAGCAAGGCGGTGCCCATTCCCGGCACCGGGGCGCGGGCACCCAATCCCCAGTCGATGGCGCCGCTGTCGGGACCCCGCCGCCCAGACGAACGTGCATTCGCTGACGCGAGTGCGCCGGCTGCTGCACCGGAGCGTCGCAGTGCACGCGCACGCGATGAGCTGGCAGCCGCCCCGCCACCGCCAGCCATCGCCAATACACCACTCTCGGGCGGCGCCTCCCGGTCCATCAAGCCCGAGCCCGGTGCGGCTGCGAATGCCGCCGCCAGTGCGGCCCCATCGTCGTCGGTGCGCACCGATGCCAGCGAGCCGCCGACCTTTGCGGCATTGGGCCAGTGGACCCGCATGACGGTGGTTGGCCCGAACGGCCAGAGCCGGACCTACTCGCGCGGCGAGGTGGGCGAGCTTGGCACCTTGGTGGGGTCCGCCGCGCTAGCGGCCGTGGGGCCGCAGCCCTTGCGCAACAAGGTGGAATGGCGAGTCATGCTGGAACGCAATGGCAAGCCGCTGGCGCAGTTCGAACTGGCGCGTGGCGAGGTGCGCTGGCGCGAGGGTGGCTCGGCGCCAGCCACGGGCCATCCGCCGGAAGGCGCGCTCGATGGATTGCGCGAGGCGCTTCGCGATGCGACGGCGCCGTTGCCTGCGGTGTCCAATCAAGCGCCGGCCGCCCCTGCAGCCGCGCCTTCGGTGAAGTCTGCCGAGCCGCCGGCCCAACCCGCCGAGCCCCAGGCCCCCCACATCGAATCCGCGCCCTTGCGCCGGCAATAGATTGCCAGGATGGCAGCCGGCCGCTGCTGGACAGGGCGCTGGTCAGTGCCGCTGCCGCGAGCAGTCGCCTATTCGTCTTGCAGGGCGCTGCGTCGCTCGCGCCTTGGCGAGGCTTCAACCTAGAAAAAGCAGTTGACCGCGCTCAACCTTTGGACTGACAGCATGGACATTGACGCTTTCGCCTTCGATCACGGCCACCGCCGGGGTGAGAGCGCTATGCACCCGATTGCACCGCGCTCGACGCGCCATGCGGCGTTGCTCGGCCTTGCGGGCATGAGCCCGCCGCGTTCTCGCGCCTTGCCTGGCACGCCGATCACGGCGCAGTCGGGCGCATCCAACTGCTTTTTCTAGGTTCAAGTGTGCGTGAACGTCGGCTCGCGCTTGTTCACGAAGGCGTCCATGCCTTCCTTTTGGTCGTTGCTCGCGAACAGCGAGTGGAACAGCCGGCGCTCGAACATCACGCCGTCGCTGAGCCCGCTCTCGAAGGCGCGGTTGACCGACTCCTTGGCCGCCATCACCGCGATGCGCGAGAAGCCCGCGATGACCAGCGCCGCGCCGAGCGCCTCGTCGGCCAGCTTGTCGAGCGGCACCACGCGGCTCACCAGGCCCGAGCGCTCGGCCTCGGCCGCGTCCATCATGCGGGCCGTGAGCGCCATGTCCATCGCCTTGCTCTTGCCGACCGCGCGCGGCAGGCGCTGCGTGCCGCCGGCGCCGGGGATCACGCCGATCTTGATCTCGGGTTGGCCGAACTTCGCGTTGTCCGCCGCGATGATGAAGTCGCACATCATCGCCAGCTCGCAGCCGCCGCCGAGCGCAAAGCCGGCCACCGCGGCGATCACGGGCTTGCGCACCGAACGGATGATTTCCCAGTTGCGGGTGATGAAGTCGCCCTTGTAGACGTCTGCAAAGCTGTAGTTGGCCATGGCGCGGATGTCGGCGCCCGCGGCAAAGGCGCGCTCGCTGCCGGTGACGATGATGCAGCCGATGGCTTCGTCGGCATCGAAGGCCTTGAGTGCGTGGCCCAGGTCGGTCATCAAGGCATCGTTCAGTGCGTTGAGCGCCTTCGGGCGGTTCAGCGTGATGATGCCGACCGTGCCGGCCTCGGTGCGGACTTCGATGTTTTCGTAGTTCATGCGGGTCTCCGTCGGAATGGGGAGGAATGGGTGAAATTCGGGATCGAACGACTATAGCGAGACGGGGCAGCCCGCGCGGTGCACACTCGGCGCTCCGCAAGAGGTGCCCCGATGAGCTTGATGTTTGCTGTGCTGCTGTTCCTTCACCTGGCCTCCGCCGCCTTCTGGGTGGGCGGGATGGCAGTCATGCACTTCGCCGTGCGCCCCGCGGCAGTGGCCGTGCTGGAGCCGCCGTTGCGGCTGCCGATGTTGAGTGCGGCGCTCGGGCGCTTCTTCGTGGGGGTGAACGTTGCGATCGTGCTGTTGCTGCTGAGCGGCTTCGCGATGATCGGGTTGGCAGGCGGCATGGGCGCGCTGCGCTGGCATGTGCATGCCATGCTGGGCATCGGCCTCTTGATGATGGCCGTCTATGGCCATATCCGCTTTGGCATCTATCCGAAGGTGCGGCGCGCGATCGCTGTGAAGGAGTGGCCTGTCGCGGCCAGGCGGCTTCACCTGATCCGCATGCTGGTTGCGCTGAACCTCGCGCTCGGCGTACTGGTGTTTGCGCTGGCCGTGGTCGGCCGCGCAGGATGAGTGCGTGTCCTGGTGCGCCTCGAATCGCCTTTGCGGGCCCCCGCGGAGGCGGCTTTGCCGGCCACTGGGCGCGCGCCCTGGGGAGGGCGCGCCGCAAGCGCTCGGGGGTGGCTGTCAGTTCACGAGCCAGGCCGCCAGCAGCGCGGCGTCCTGCGCGAACAGCCGCCAGGTCGTCGAGCCCGTCGGCAACGTGAGCGGAAGCCGCAGCATGCGCCGGTCGCGCGCGACGATCGCGGTCATCTTCTTCTGCGGACCGAGATAGAGCGCCAGGTCGTCCAGCTTGGTGATGCGCCAGGTCTGGGCCGCATGGCCCTTCCTGGCGGGCACCTCGATGCCGAGCCATTCGTCGTTGGCCGCGAACCCGGCCTGCTCGGCTGCACCGCCGCGCAGGACGACCTTCACATGCACGCTGCCGTTGGTCTCGCTCACGCGCAGGCCCAGTTCCTGCGCACGTTGCGACGGGTCGTCGAGCGTGGCCACGCCGTGTGCACGCAGCAGTTCCGACAAGGGCAACTCGTCGGTGCCATGCACCCAGGCAGCGATCTCCTCGTCATAGGTGCGACCACCGATCGCCAGCAGCGCGCTGGCGAAGTCGGCCTCGGTGATGGGGCCGCCCGCGCTCACGTTCCACAGGAGGCGCATCACATCGTCGAGCGAGCCATTGCCTTCGCGCCGCAGCGTGAGGTCGAAGCACATCGCGACCAGCGAGCCCTTGGTGTAGTAGCTGATGGTGCTGTTGGGCGTCTGCTCGTCCTGCCGGTAGTACTTGACCCAGGCATCGAAGCTGGCCTGCGCCACCGACTGCACCAGCCGCCCGGGCGACTGCAGCACGCCGTTGATGGTCTTGTTGATGAGCTTCAGGTAGCCCGCGTTGTCGATGCGCTCGGCGCGGCGCAACAGCAGGTCGTCGTAGTAGCTGGTGAAGCCTTCGAACAGCCAGAGCATCTGCGTGTAGTTCTCCTGGCCGTAGTCGTAGCGCGCGAACTCCGCGGGCCGCAGCCGCTTCACGTTCCAGGTGTGGAAGTACTCGTGGCTGATCAGGCCCAGCAGCGTGGTGTAGCCCTCGGGCTGTTTGCGGGCTTCGAGTTGCGGCAGGTCGCGGCGCGTGCAGATCAGCGCGGTGGAATGGCGGTGCTCGAGGCCGCCGTAGCCATCGTCGACGGCGTTCAGCATGAACACGTAGCGGTCGAACGGCGCGCTCGGGCCGCCGCGCTTGCCGACCTTGTCGCCGTGCCAGAAGCGCATCTCGGTCTCGCAGATGGCGCGGGTGTCGGCGATCAGCTTGTCGCCGTCGAAGGATGCGGTGGCGCCCGCAACGACGAAGCGGTGAGGTACGCCGAAGACGGTGAAGTCGGCGCTCCAGAAGGCGCCCATCTCGACGGGTGAGTCGGCCAGTTCGTCGTAGTTGGCGGCCCAATGTGCGCCGAAGCCTTGCGCATCGGTGTCCACGCCATGCAGGGCCGTGGCGCAGGACCAGCGTGCGTTGCCGGCAACCTGCGCGGGCGCGACGATGTCGATGCCGTGTGGATTGTCTTCCTGTCCCTCGACGCGCAGGCAAAGGCTGGTGCCGTTGAAGAAGCCGCGGTCGGCGTCGAGCCACGCGGTGCGCACCGAATGGTCGTACGCGCAGACCTCGTAGCGCAGCACCAATGGCTTGCCCTCGGTGCATTCGATTTGCCAGCTGTGCTTGTCCAGTTGCTCGATGACCAGTGTGCGGCGGCCTTGCGATGCGCTCAGCTTCTGCAGGTTCTTGGCGAATTCACGAACCAGGTAGCTGCCCGGAATCCACACCGGCAGCGAGACGCGTTGCAGCGCGGCCGGGCTGTCGATGGTGAGCGAAATGGCGAACAGGTGCGCATTGGGGTTGGCGCATTCGACGCGGTAACGCAGCGCCGGCGCCTCGCGGCGCTGGGTGGCAACGGTTGGCGCCATCAATTGGCCGCGGCGAGATGCTTTTCGACCTGGGCGGCCGGAATGGCGCCCGGTGCGCGCGAGCCGTCGGCAAAGATCAGCGTGGGCGTGCCCGTGATGTTGTACTTGCGGCCGAAGGCGACGTTGCGCTCGAGCGCCGCCGCGTCACAGCTCGCGGGCGCGTCCTGTGGCTTGACCTCGCTCGTCATCCAGTCGTTCCAGGTCTTCGCCTTGTCCTTGCTGCACCAGATGTTCTTCGACTTGGCGGTTGAATCCGGGCCCAGCACCGGGTAGAGGAACAGGTAGACGGTGACGTTGTCGACGTTCTTCATGTCGCGCTCGAAGTGCTTGCAGTAGCCGCAGTTCGGGTCCTCGAACACTGCCAGCTTGCGCTTGCCGTTGCCGCGCACGATCTTGAAGGCATCCTTGACCGGCAGCTTGTCGAAGTCGACTTCGCTGAGCTTCTCGATGCGCTCCTCGGTCAGGTTGCGGCGCGCCTTCACGTCGATGAGGTTGCCCTGCAGCAGGTAGTTGCCGTCGGCGTCGGTGTAGAAGATCTCGAAGCCGTTGATGCGCACTTCGAAGAGGCCCGGCATCGGCGACTTGGTGATCTCGTCGATCTTGGCGAACTGCGGGATGCGGGCGGCCAGGTTCTTGCGGATCTCGGCTTCGCCGGCTTGGGCCTGCAGCGAGACGGCAAGGACGCTGCCGAAGGCCAGGGTGGCGAGGAGGTTGCGAGCGAGCTTCATCATGGTTGGCGTTGTTGTTGGGGGATCAGCGAAGGCCCATGGCCTGTCGTGCGATCCAGTTCTTGAGCGGTTGGGCTTGGTTGAAGCCGCGCATGCCCCAGTTGCGCAGCGCCGGGATTGGATCCACGGTCTGCGAAAAAAGTTGCTGGAGGCCGTCGGTGGTGAGGCTCATCGCCAGCACGTCGGCGCGGCGGGCGCGTTCGTAGCGGCGCAGCAGGCGCGGGTCGCCGACGCTGCGCCAGTATTCGCGGTCCCTCAGGACGCCGGCCAATGCGGCGGCATCGGCCAGGCCCAGGTTCAGGCCCTGGCCCGCGAGCGGATGCACCGTGTGGGCGGCATCGCCGGCCAAGGCCCAGGACTTGCCGTCCGGAAAGGCGCCGGTCCAGCGGTCGGCCATGGCGCGCTGCAGCGGCCAGGCCGCGCGTTCGCTGGTGAGCGTGAGGGCGCCGAGGGCATCGTGCGTGGCCTGGCCCAAGGCCGCAGCGAACTGGGCCGGGTCCTGCGCCATCAGTTCAGGCGCGTGAAACTGGTCGACTGACCACACCAGCGCCAGTTGCCGGCCGGCCGCGCCGCCCAGGGGGAGCAGTGCCAGCACTTCGCCCTTGTCGTTGAACCATTGGCGGGCCATGCCGTCGTGGGGGCGTTCGGCTTCGAGGCGGGCGGCGATGGCGTGCTGCGGGTAGCGGGTGACGTCGTAGCGCACGCCCAGTCCCTCGCGCGTGGCGCTGCCCTTGCCTTCGCAGACCACGGTCAGCGGGGCGGGGACAGGTGCCTCGCGCACGTCGATCATGGGCTGGAAGCGCACGGCGTCGGCCAGTTGGCGTTCGAGGGCAGGGACATCGACGATCCAGGCCAGCGCATCGACTTTCTGGTGTTGGGCGTCGAACTGCACGCGTCCGCCGTCGTCGCCATGCACCTGCATCTCGCGCACCGCGGTGGCGTGTGCATCGTCGGGCCAGGCGCGCAGCGATTCGAGCATGCTGCGCGAGGCGGTGTTGAGCGCGTAGGCGCGCACGTCATCCTGGGTGGAACGGGCGGCGGGCGCAACGAGGGCCACGCGCACCCGCTCGCGCGCGAGCAAAAGTGCCAATGTGCGGCCGACGATGCCGGCGCCGCGAATGCAAACCTCGGGGGGAAGAGCCATCGCGGGATTGTAGGAGTTGGGGCTGGGCGGCGTGGACTGCGGGAGAATCCCGCTTCGCCCTCAAGGAACCCATCCGTGACATCTGCCGCTTTCGATCTCCAGGCCACCATCGCCCGTCTTCTCGTCTACCCGGTCAAGTCCTGCGCCGGGGTGGACCTGCCGGAGGTGCTGCTGACGGAGACCGGGCTGGAGTTCGACCGGGCCTGGATGGTGGTCGATGCCGAGGGCGAGTTCGTGTCGCAACGCGAACTGCCGCGCATGGCGCTGATCCAGCCGAAGCTCAAGCAGTTCGAGATGGTGCTGCGCGCGCCCGGTATGCTGGCGCTGCATGTGGCTTACGACCGGGTCGAACTGCCGATGCGCGTGCGGGTGTGGGACGACGAGGTGGCCGCCTACGACATGGGCGACGTCGCGGCCCAGTGGTTCAGCGATTTCCTGTCGGAGCCGGGCAAGCCGCAGAAGCTGCGCCTGGTGCGCTTCGATCCGGCGCACAAGCGCATTTCCAGCCTGAAGTGGACGAATGGCGTCGAGGCGCAGAACCAGTTTTCAGACGGCTTTGCGGTGCTGGTGGCGAGCGAGGCGTCGCTGGTCGAACTCAATGAGAAGCTGGTGGCGGAGGGCCACGACGCAGTCGTCATGGAGCGGTTCCGGCCCAACATCGTGCTGGCCGGCGTCGAGGCGCAGGATGAGGACCGCCTGGAGACCATGCACATCGCGACGGGCGAGGGCGAGGCGCTGCTGCAGCCGGTGAAGCCCTGTCCGCGCTGCCCGATGCCGGACATCGACCCGAAGACCGCGGTGAGCAGCCCCGAGGTGGGCGACATGCTGCGCACCTACCGGCAGAACGCACGCGTCGATGGCGCGGTCACCTTCGGCATGAACGCGATCGTGCTGCAGGGCATCGATTACATGCTGAAGGTGGGTCAGCCGGTCAGCGCCAATTACCGCTTCGAATAGCGCGCCAGCCGCCTCAAGGCACCGCTGAGCAAGTCCCTTGTGCGTCGCGCGTCCGCGCTTCAGGCGCTCTGTGGCGTTGCTCGAACGTCCCGGCCGCTAAAATCGCCGGTTCCCCAGATTCCCTGAAAGAACCCCGCCATGAGTCTCCAGTGCGGCATCGTCGGCTTGCCGAACGTCGGCAAGTCCACCCTTTTCAACGCATTGACCAAGGCAGGCATCGCGGCGGAAAACTATCCCTTCTGCACCATCGAGCCGAACACCGGCGTGGTGGAAGTGCCTGACCCGCGCCTCGCGCAACTGAGCGCGATCGTCAAGCCCGAGCGAATCGTGCCGGCCATCGTCGAGTTCGTCGACATCGCGGGCCTGGTGGCCGGCGCCAGCACCGGCGAAGGCCTGGGCAACAAGTTCCTCGCGCACATCCGCGAAACCGACGCCACGGTGAACGTGGTGCGCTGCTTCGACGACGACAACGTGATCCACGTGGCCGGCAAGGTCGACCCGATTTCGGACATCGAAGTGATCCAGACCGAACTGTGCCTGGCCGACCTGTCGACGGTCGAGAAGGCGCTGCACCGCCACACCAAGGTGGCGCGATCGGGCGACAAGGATGCGCAGAAGCTGGTCGGCCTGCTCGACCGCTGCCAGAAGGCACTCAACGAGAACATCCCGGTGCGCGCGCTGGAGTTCTCGAAGGAAGAGATGCCGCTGGTCAAGTCCTTCACGCTGATCACGGCCAAGCCGGCGATGTTCGTGGGCAACGTGTCGGAGACCGGCTTCGAGAACAACCCGTACCTCGATCGCCTGCGTGAGTACGCGGCCAAGCAGGGCGCGCCGGTCGTTGCCATCTGCGCCAAGATCGAAGCCGAACTGGCCGACATGGACGACGAGGACAAGAAGATGTTCCTCGCCGAAATCGGCCAGGACGAGCCGGGCCTGAACCGCCTGATCCGTGCCGCCTTCAAGCTGCTGGGCCTGCAGACCTACTTCACCGCCGGCGTGAAGGAAGTGCGCGCCTGGACCATCCACATCGGCGACACCGGCCCGCAGGCGGCTGGCGTGATCCACGGCGACTTCGAGAAGGGCTACATTCGCGCCCAGACCATCGCCTTCGACGACTACATCGCCTTCAAGGGCGAGCAGGGCGCCAAGGACGCGGGCAAGATGCGCAGCGAAGGCAAGGAATACGTCGTCAAGGATGGCGACGTGATGAACTTCCTGTTCAGCCCTTGAGGGATTCGGCCTCGCCCGGAGGCCCACCGTTCACCCCTGAGCGACCAAGCCTGGTCCGGGCGCACACCTTCCTCCCTGAGCGACCACGGCCATACTGGGCCGCTCATCCTATTTGGCGACGACCAGCCGCAGCCCGCTGGTCACGCTCGCCACAGCCGCGAAGGCCGCGCCCAGCCACAGCGCATTCGTCGCGCCGTGCACGCCCGCCAAGCTGAAGCACAGCGCGGTCAATGCAGCGCCCGTCGCCTGGCCCAGCAAGCGCGAGGTGGCGATGGTGCCGCTCGCACCGCCGGCACGCTCAGGCGGCGCGGCCGACATGAGGGCGCGCAGGTTGGGCGCCTGGAAAAAGCCGAAGCCCGCGCCGCAAATCGCCATACGGATCGCGATGTCGAGCACGCTGGGGTCGGACGGTAGCAGCGCCAGCGATGCCATGCCCGCGCTCAGCACCACCAATCCGATACCGCCGAGCATCCCCGGCGGATAGTGGTCGGCCAGACGGCCTGCCACCGGCGCGGCGAATGCGACCACCAGCGACCACGGCGACATCAGGAAGCCCGTGTCGACCTGGTTGCGATGCAGCACGCCTTCGAAGTAGAACGGCAGCGAGACGAAGGCCAGCCCCTGCGCGGCAAAGGTGCAGACCGCGGTGATCGACGACAGCGCGAAGGCCGGACGCCGGAACAGGTCGACCGGCAGGATCGGCGACGGCCGTCCATGTTCGCGGCGCACCAGCAGCACACCGAACACCAGCGCCACGGCGAGTGCGCTCAGCCACCAGGCCATCGGTTCGCGCTGCGCCGCCGAGCCCAAAGCCAGGATCAGCGCAGTGAACGCGACCACGTTGTAGGCGGCTGCGAGCTTGTCGAAGCCGTGCGTGCCACGCGGCGAGGCCGGCAGCGAAGGCAAGGCGATCGCCAGCGCCACGAGTCCCAGCGGCAGGTTGATGCCGAACAGCCAAGGCCAGGGCGCGACGCTCAGCACCAGCGAGGCCACGCTCGGCCCGACCGCGAACCCGATGCCCACCACCAGCGCATTGAGTCCCACGCCGCGGCCAAGCCGGTGCGGCGGATAGATGAAACGCAGCAGCGCGGCATTCACGCTCATGATTCCGCTTGCGCCCAGGCCTTGCAACGCACGCGCCGCCGCAAGCGTGGGCAGCGTGGTGGCCAGCGCGCAGGCCAGCGATGCGAGCGTGAAGAGCGCAAGCCCGCCGATGTAGATGCGCCGGTGCCCGACGATGTCGCCCAGCGCGGCAAGAGGCAGGATGGTCGCGACCATCGCGAGCTGGTAGGCGTTGATGACCCAGACCGATGCGGCCGGCGCCGCCAGCAGGTCGGCCGCGATCGCGGGCAGGGCGGTGTTGGCGATGGCCGTGTCGAGCGTAGCCAGCAGCACCGCCACCAGGATCGCGGCCACGGCGCGGCGGCCGCGTGGCGTGAGTGCATCGGTCGATGCGTTGTAGTGAGTCGACGGGCGGTCCATGAGGTCGCTGGCTGGTGCGACCGGAATGCCGCGTGTTCGATCGATGGTAGCGGCGCGCCGCCCTTTGTGTCGGCGTGCGGTTGTCGGCACGCTGGCATAGACTGCGCCGTTCCTTCCGGCCCTCATCCATGCTCACCGTCCACCACCTCAACAATTCGCGCTCGCAGCGCGTCCTCTGGCTGCTTGAGGAACTCGGCCTTCCGTACGAGATCGTGCACTACCAGCGCGACGCGAAGACGATGCTTGCGCCGCCCGAGTTGCGCAAGGTTCATCCTCTGGGCAAGTCGCCGGTAGTGACCACGGACGATGGCTTGGTGCTGGCCGAGTCCGGCGCAATCATCGAGACCATCATCGAGCGCTTCGGCCAGGGCCGACTCGCGCCGGCGTCAGGTTCTGCGGAGGCGGTGCGCTACCGTTACTGGCTGCACTTTGCCGAAGGCTCGGCCATGCCGCCGCTGCTGATGAAATTGATCTTCGACAAGATCGAGAGCAGTGACATGCCCTTCTTCGCCAAGCCCATCGCGAAGGGCATTGCCGACAAGGCGAGGAGCCGGTTCATCCTGCCGAACATCGCGTCGCAGCTCGATTTCATGGAAGGCGAGCTGGGCAAGAGCGAATGGTTTGCAGGCGATGCGTTGACGGGTGCGGACATCCAGATGAGCTTTCCGGTCGAAGCCGCGCAAGTGCGTGGCGGGCTGGATGCATCGCGGCCGAAGTTGATGGCGTTCCTGGAGCGCATTCATGCGCGGCCGGCCTACCAGCGTGCGTTGGAGCGTGGCGGGCCTTATGGCCTGTTGAGTTGAGGCGAGAGGATGCACCGACGCTGCGCCCTTGGCATTGCGTGCGCTGAGCGCTCTCTCGTGCACTGAGGACCGCAGGCCTGGGATCGGCGTGTGCAGTAGAAGGCTTCACTCCTTCAGCTTCAGCTCGGCCAGATATACAAGAGCGCGACCGTCATCGTCAGGTAGCGTGCGAACTTGCCGATGGCCATGTAGAACACGCAGGGCCAGAACGAAAGCTTCAGCCAACCTGCCACCGCGCAGAGCGGATCGCCGACCAGCGGCAGCCATGCGAGCAGGCAAGCCTTCGGGCCCAGCTTCTCGAGCCAGGTCAGTACGCGCATGTGGTGCTTCGAGTGTGAGTACTTATCTGCAATCTCGTGCGCGCCGTAGCCCATCCACCAATCAACCGCACCGCCCAGCGTGTTGCCAGCGGTGGCCACGAAGATCGCCGGCCAGAACATGTCGGGGCTGAGCTGGAGCAAGCCGAACAATGCCGGCTCCGAGCCCAGAGGAATCAACGTTGCAGAAACGAACGCAACAAAAAACAGCGTCGACAGGCCGTACTGTGGAAGCGCGAGAAGCGTCAGGAGGGAGTCGAACCATGCTTGCATGTGCGCTGGAGTATAGGAACGTGGCTGAAGAATGGCGTGTGGGAAAACGCGAGATGCGCGTGTCAAGCGAATGTGGGAAGTCCCTTTCGGCGCATTCTGTTTCAGTCCCTGAAATTCTGCGCCGGTACAATCGTGCCTCATTTTTCAGCAGCCTCGCTCGCTTCCCCTTTCCCTCCACCATGCAGATCGGCAACATCGCGCTGGATAACCGTCTGTTCGTCGCGCCCATGGCCGGCGTGACCGACCGGCCTTTTCGCATGCTGTGCCGCGAGCTGGGCGCGGGCTATGCGGTGAGTGAGATGGTGACGTCGCGCAAGGAACTGTGGAACACGCTGAAGACCTCGCGCCGTTCCAACCATGACGGCGAGCCTGGCCCTATCGCAGTGCAGATCGCTGGCACCGATGCGGCCATGATGGCGGAGGCCACCGCCTACAACATCGATCGCGGCGCGCAGATCATCGACATCAATATGGGATGTCCCGCCAAGAAGGTCTGCAACAAGTGGGCCGGCTCCGCGTTGATGCGCGACGAGCCGCTGGCGCTGGCGATCGTGCAGGCCGTGGTCGATGCGGCGGCGCCGCATGGCGTGCCCGTGACGCTGAAGATGCGCACCGGCTGGAGCATGGACCATCGCAATGCGGTCAAGCTGGCACGCGATTTCGAATCTGCCGGCGTGCAGATGCTGACCGTTCATGGGCGCACGCGCGAGCAAGGCTACAAGGGCCAGGCCGAGTACGACACCATCGCCGCGGTCAAGGCCGCGGTGCGTGTGCCCGTGGTGGCCAACGGCGACATCACATCACCGCGAAAGGCGCGCGATGTGTTGGCACTCACTGGCGCGGATGCGGTGATGGTCGGACGGGCTGCGCAAGGGCGCCCATGGATCTTTCGCGAGATCGCGCACTACCTGGCCACGGGCACGGACCTCGCGCCACCGCTCGTTGCGGAAGTGCGGCGACTGATGCTCGAGCACCTGCAGGCGCACTACGCGCTCTACGGCGAGTTCAGCGGCGTACGAACCGCGCGCAAGCACATTGGCTGGTATGTGCGCGCGTTGCCGGGGGGCGAAGCCTTCCGTGCGCACATGAACACCCTCGACGACTGCGCGCTTCAACTGCGCGCGGTTGCGGATTTTTTCGATGCGCTTGCGGTCCACACCGACCGCATGCCAGTCCGGGACGCAGGCGAAGACCTACCCCTGGATGAGGAGGCGGCCACTGCCGCCGGATGAGAGAGAAGAAGAGAAACCCGACATGAGCAAGAAACAAATAGAGGACTGCGTGCGCAGCAGTCTGGAGAGCTACTTTCGCGATTTGCGCGGCACCGAGCCCGACGGCGTGTACGACATGATCGTGCAGGTCGTGGAGAAACCGTTGCTCGACGTGGTGATGACGCGCGCCGAAGGCAACCAGTCCCGCGCCGCGCAATGGCTGGGCCTCAACCGCAACACGCTGCGAAAAAAGCTTGTCGAGCACAAGCTCATCAAATAACAACCAACACCTGATTCATGGCACTGACCGCACTGCTTTCCGTTTCCGACAAGACCGGCATTCTCGAATTCGCGCAAGCGCTCGACGCACTCGGCATCAAGCTCCTCTCCACCGGTGGCACTGCCAAGCTGCTGGCCGATGCCGGCCTGCCGGTCACCGAGGTAGCCGACCACACCGGCTTTCCGGAAATGCTCGATGGCCGCGTGAAGACGCTGCATCCCAAGATCCATGGTGGCCTGCTCGCACGCCGCGACTTGCCGGCGCATGTGGCCGCGATCAAGGAACACGGCATCGACACCATCGACCTGCTGGTGGTGAACCTCTATCCCTTCGAGGCGACCGTGGCCAAGGCCGGCTGCACGCTGGAAGACGCGATCGAGAACATCGACATCGGCGGCCCGGCCATGGTGCGTAGCGCGGCCAAGAACTGGAAGGACGTTGGTGTGCTCACCGACGCCTCGCAGTACGCGGGCGCGCTGGCTGAACTGAAGGCCGACGGCAAGCTCAGCGACAAGACCAAATTCGCGCTGTCGGTGGCCGCGTTCAATCGCATCGCCGACTACGACGGAGCCATCAGCGACTACCTCTCGGGCATCGACTTCGACGCCAGCGTGGGGCAGCCCGCGCCCAAGCGCTCGCTGTTCCCTGCGCAGAGCAACGGCCGCTTCATCAAGCTGCAGGACCTGCGCTACGGCGAGAACCCGCACCAGCAAGCCGCGTTCTATCGCGACCTGTATCCCGCGCCGGGATCGCTGGTCAGCGCGCAACAGTTGCAAGGCAAGGAACTCAGCTACAACAACATCGCCGATGCGGATGCGGCCTGGGAATGCGTCAAGAGCTTCGACGTGCCGGCCTGCGTGATCGTGAAGCATGCGAATCCGTGTGGCGTAGCCATCGGTGCGAATGCGCTCGAAGCCTATTCGAAGGCCTTCAAGACCGATCCGACCTCGGCCTTCGGCGGCATCATCGCGTTCAACCGCACGGTCGATGTCGCGGCGGCGCAGGAAATCAACAAGCAGTTCGTCGAAGTACTGATGGCGCCGGGCTACACGCCTGAAGCGCTGGAAGTGTTCAAGGCGACCAAGGCCAAGTTGAATGTGCGCATCCTGGCGATTGCATTGCCGCCGGGCGGCGCGACCGATTGGGACAACGGGCGCAATGCGGTGGATGTGAAGCGCATCGGCTCGGGCCTGTTGATGCAGACGGCGGACAACCGCGTGCTGCTCGAAAGCGAACTCAAGGTCGTCAGCAAGAAGCAGCCGACGGCCGAGCAACTGCAGGACCTGCTGTTCGCCTGGAAGGTCGCCAAGTACGTGAAGAGCAACGCGATCGTTTTCTGCGCAGGCGGCATGACGATGGGCGTGGGCGCGGGCCAGATGAGCCGGCTCGACTCGGCGCGTATCGCGAGCATCAAGGCCGGGCATGCGGGCCTGTCGCTTCACGGCACGGCGGTGGCGAGCGACGCCTTCTTCCCGTTCCGCGATGGCCTGGATGTGGTGGTGGACGCGGGCGCATCGTCAGTCATTCAGCCCGGGGGGTCGATGCGTGATCAGGAAGTGATCGATGCGGCGGACGAGCGCGGCGTCGTGATGGTGCTATCAGGCATCCGCCACTTCCGTCACTGAACTTCGCCGCTCGGCTATTGCGCGCACGCAAGGCGGCGTTGAAAACTTCGCCGCTCGGCTACTGCGCGAATGCATGGCGGCGTTGAGCCGCTGCTCGGGATCCTCACTTACTGAAGTACGTTCCGGTCCCTGCGCTGCGTTCGCCTTGCCCTGCATCCGCTCGCTACGCCGCTCGGCGAAGTTTGCACGCCCACCGCTGGCGCTAGGGGAACACCATGCGGCGGAGCGGGCGTGGCTGTTGTGGCTACTGTCTCGCGAGCGCCTTGAAGATCTCGCCTGCGGCTTCGATGGTCGCAGCGATGTCTTGTTCGCTGTGCGCAGCGCTCACAAAGCCGGCCTCGTACAACGCGGGCGCGATGTAGACGCCGCGGTCGAGCAGGCCGTGGAAGAGGGTGTTGAACTTCTTGTTGTCGGTGGTCATCACCGTGGCGTAGTTCTGTGGCAGTTGGTCGAACAGGAAGAAGCCGAACATGCCGCCTTCGCTGTCGGCGCTGAAGGGCACGCCTTCGGCTGCGGCGGCGGACTTCAGGCCTGAGACCAATGATTGCGTCTTCGCGGCCAGTGCTTCATAGAAGCCGGGCTTGGCGATTTCCTTGAGCGTTGCGAGTCCGCAAGCCGTGGCCACCGGGTTGCCCGAAAGCGTGCCGGCCTGGTAGACAGGGCCAAGCGGGGCGAGCTGTTCCATGATGGCGCGCGGTCCGCCGAAGGCCGCGAGCGGCATGCCGCCGCCGATGACCTTGCCGAGGACCGTGAGATCTGGCGTGATGCCGAGCACGCCTTGGGCGCCATGCAGGCCGACCCGGAATCCCGTCATGACCTCGTCGAACACCAGCAGTGCGCCATGCTGCGTGCACAGCTCGCGGCAGCGCTTCGCGAACTCGGGCGTCGCGCGCACGAAGTTCATGTTGCCGGCGATGGCCTCGATCATCAGGCAGGCCAGCTCGTGGCCGTGCAACGCGAAGGCTTCTTCCAGTTGTGCGAGGTTGTTGTATTCGAGGACCAGCGTGTGCTGCACCACTTCCGGCGGCACGCCGGCGGAGGTCGGGTTGCCAAAAGTCGCGAGGCCGGAGCCGGCCTTGACCAGCAGTGCGTCCGCATGGCCGTGGTAGCAACCTTCGAACTTGATGATGTACTTGCGGCCGGTGGCGCCGCGGGCCAGGCGCAGCGCGCTCATGGCGGCCTCGGTGCCGGAACTCACGAGCCGGACCATCTCCATCGAGGGCACCAGCGCGAGGATGGCCTCGGCCAGTTCGATCTCGCGCTCCGTCGGCGCGCCATACGAGAAGCCTTCGAGCACCGCCTTCTGCACCGCCTCGACCACGGCCGGATGTCCATGGCCCAGGATCATCGGACCCCAGGAGCCGATGTAGTCGATGTAGCGCTTGTCGTTGGCGTCCCAGAAGTACGCGCCTTGCGCGCGCTGGATGAAGCGCGGCGTGCCGCCCACGGCCTTGAAGGCGCGCACCGGCGAATTCACGCCACCAGGAATCACGGCGCGGGCGCGCTCGAAAAGAATGTCGTTGCGGTCGGTCATGGCGGTGATTCTCACAGGTGACGGCGGCCTTGTTGGCATAGCGGCACGCAGCGGAGGCATTGGTGATCCTGGCGCGTACTGTTGCGCATTGCCTTTGCAGTCTGGCGCTCTGAGAAGCCCTTTGAGGCTCATCGATTCAGCCCGGGTGCTGGACAGAAACCATAGAACCTTTGCCGGGCCGCCAGGTGCGCCCTCTATAGGGGCTGAGGGGCGCGGCTGCCTGTGCAGGCTTGGACGGCCCGCAAGACCAGCCGCCTCTGGAGCCCGTCCCGGCGCCGCAGGCGCATTCGGGGGGGCGAATCTAATGTCGCGTCTCGTGCGGCGGCAATGCAAAGTCCGCCGGATCGGCCGGACTCGCGTCGCCATCGTCGTCTTCATCTTCCTCGGTCTGCGCCCAGAACAGCCGGTCCGGCAGCACGTGGCCCATTCCGGGGCGGAAGCCCGCATCGAGGCAGCGGTCCATGTAGCTCAGCGCCTCCGCGGTCGCGGCGGTCAGGTCGGTGCCGCTCGCGAGCAGCGCGGCGAGCGCGGCCGACAAGGTGTCGCCCGCGCCAGAGAACACGGCCTCGAGTCTTTCGTATTTCTCATTGGCCAGCACGGCTTGCGGCGAAGCCAGCACGTTGTCGAAAAACTGGTCGGGCAGTACGATGCCGGTCACGAGCGTGTAGGGCACGCCGTGTTCGCCAGCCGCCCGGGCAATGTCGCGTGCCGTGGGGCTGCGGTCACCGGTCCAGTCGGGGAGCAGCCAGCGCCACAGCGTGCTGTGGTTGCCGACGAGCACCGTGGTCTGCGGCAGCAGCAAGTCACGGAAGGCATCGTGATAGGGCTCGATCTGGTTTTCTTCCCACCATGAAAGGTTGGGCATGTAGGCCACCAGGGGCAGATCGGGATAGTCGCTGGCCGTTTCCGCAATCGTGCTGAGGTTCTCGGGGGTGCCGACGAAGCCGACCTTGATGAGGCGCACCTCCACATCTTCAAGAATGGCGCGGGCCTGTTCGGCCACGGCCTCTTCGTCGAAAGGGAAGTGGTCGAAGATTTCCGCGGTGTCGCGCGCGTAGGCGCCGGTGACCACCGGCAGCATGTGCGCACCGACCGAAGCCATGGCCAGCGCATCGCCCGCGAGTCCGCCGGCACCGCTGGGATCGCTGGCATTGAAGACCAGCACGCAGGGGGGATTGAGGTCCTCTTGCGTCTCCAGGTTTTCGTCGTCGGAGGCCCCGGTAAGATCAGCCGGATCACTCGCGGCTTTTGAAGGTAAGAGGTAAGTTTTCATGCGCCGTGGTGAGTCACCGTGATGGTGGCACAAGTAGGACGGTCATCACAGGGACCTGTGAAACGTCTAGATACAATCGTTGCATTCTATGAACAGGGACTTTAAGCTGCGATGAATACGAAAACCTGGATGTGCCTGATTTGCGGGTGGATCTACGACGAAGCGACAGGGGTGCCGGAGGATGGTATTGCGGCTGGAACAGCCTGGGCGGACGTCCCGATGAATTGGACATGCCCGGAGTGTGGCGCCCGCAAGGAAGACTTTGAAATGGTAGAAATCTGAAGCATGGCACAGGGCTGCGCTGCATGATGCGTCGAACGTGCCGGCGCGGTATTGACCGAAGTCTCTCAATGAGGAGCTTGCGCCATGAGCACCCACGCATCCGGTTACAAAGTGCTGGTGATTGATGACAGCAACACGATTCGGCGCAGTGCCGAGATCTTCCTCAAGCAGGGTGGACATGAGGTCCTGCTCGCAGAAGACGGCTTCGATGCACTCTCCAAGGTCAACGATCACAAGCCGCACCTGATCTTCTGCGACATCCTGATGCCGCGCCTGGACGGCTACCAGACCTGCGCCATCATCAAGCGCAACGCCCGGTTCTCTTCCGTACCGGTCGTCATGCTGTCTTCGAAGGACGGTGTGTTCGACAAGGCGCGCGGCCGCATGGTTGGCTCGCAGGACTACCTCACCAAGCCGTTCACCAAGGACCAGTTGCTGCAAGCCGTGCAGCGGTTCGGTATTGTTCAGACGGAAGCGTCCTGATGGCCATCCGCAAGGTTCTGGTGATTGACGACTCGAAGACGGAGCTGATGTTCCTCTCCGACATGTTGCAGAAGAACGGCTATGCCGTGAAGACGGCGCAGAACGCCGACGACGCCATGCGCCGCCTGGAGGAAGAGCGTCCGGACCTGATCCTGATGGACGTGGTGATGCCTGGCCAGAATGGTTTCCAATTGACGCGAACGCTCGCACGCAACCCGAAGTACGAGAACCTGCCGATCATCCTGTGCACCAGCAAGAACCAGGAGACCGATCGCCTGTGGGGCATGCGCCAGGGTGCGAAGGATTACATCGTCAAGCCGGTGGTGGCGGCCGAACTGATGTCCAAGATCAGCGCGCTGGCATGAAGATGACCCGCTCGCCCGGCACTGCGTGTCCTTGTTGCCCTCCGAAGGGGCGCGGACCTGCTTGGGGCGGCCCGGCGCGGGCCCGAGGCTGAGTCATGGCCAATCGCGAATCCCTCCGCGCATTCCAGTCCCGCCTCGCGGGTCGCCTGCAGGCGGCGCGCAGTACCGGTGTGTCGGCCTCGTGGCTGGCCGTCGAGGCGGGCGATGCCCGATACCTCTTCCCGCTCGGGCATGCGGGCGAAATATTCCCTTGGACACATCCAGCGCCGGTGCCCTACACCCAGCCGTGGTTCCTGGGCGTGGCCAACCTGCGCGGCGGGCTCTATGGTGTGGTGCAGTGGTCCACCTTTGCCACCGGCGGGCGCAGTGCGGTGGCCGTGACGGAAGCGCCCGGCGCGCAGTCGCGCCTGGTGGCGCTCAACGAATTGCTGGAAGTCAATTGCGCGTTGCAGGTCGATCGACTGATCGGGCTTCGCGGCGTCGAAGCCTTCACCGATGCCACAGCCCCGGATGCGGAAGCGCTGGGCTGGATGGGCCATGCGTACTTCGATGCCGAGGGCGTCCGGTGGCAGGAAGTCAACCTGCAAGCGCTTTCGCAGCAACCCGAATTCCTGGGCATCGGCGCTGCCTGACGGCGGGCCAGGAACTGAAATCACACGAGGAATGACAGTGAGCTCCATCGCCGATAAGTTCAAGAAACTCATGCCCGCCCACGGCGACAGCGGGGCCGTGCGCGCCGATGATGCGCCGGGACTCGACGGGATCGAGGCCGCAGCGCCGATGGAGGAAAAGACCGTGCAAGTGCCACGCGATTCCTCGGCTTCGATCGCGCACGCGGCGGGCGAGCCTGTTTTGGCCGCCAATGACGCGCCGGTGGCCGACGAATCCGCGCCTGTCGAGCCGACGATGGAGCCCTTGCAGGCGCAGGTGCAGGTGCCGGCGGTGAAGCCTTCGGTGGCGCAGGAGCCCGCGGTTGCGCCGGTGGCTGTCGCCGCGGCTGCGGCCCGCGCTGGCGCCCCGGCAGGCGAACCGCCGCGTTCCGGTTCGGCGCGCCAGCAGCGCATCCTGGCGGCGGCGCTGGCCGGCGTGGTGCTGGTGCTGTTGCTGGTGGCAGGTTCCTCGATTCTTCGCGCCGAGCGGCTGGCGCAACAGGTGGCGGCCACGGGCCAGTCGCTGATGCAGTCGCAGCGCCTGGCCAAGTCGGTGTCGCAGGCCATGGTGGGCAGCGTGCCGGCCTTTGCCGAGGTGAAGGACAGCGCCGACGACCTGTCGCGCCGCGTGCAGGGCCTGGCTCACGGGGATGAATTGCTCAAGCTGGAGCGCGTCGGCAGCCAGTACGACGAGGAGTTCGCCAAGATCATGCCGCTGGTGCAGCGTGCCGATGCGAGCGCCAAGGCGGTGCTGTCGCAGCAGAAAGTCCTGACGCAGGTCGGCACCGCGCTGCGCGGCATCAACCGCCAGTCGTCCGACCTGTTGGAAATGGCCGAGACGGTGGCGTCGCTGAAGGTGCAGCAGAACGCCACCATTCCCGAGATCTCGGCCGCGGGCCAACTCGTGATGCTGACGCAGCGCATCGGCAAGTCGGCCAACGAATTCCTGACGGTCGAAGGCGTGAGTCCGGCCGCCGTGTCCCTGCTCGGCAAGGACCTCGGCACCTTCCAGGAAGTGACCAGGGGCCTGCTCGACGGCAATCCGCAACAGCGCCTGCCGCCTGCGCGGGACACGCAGACCCGGGTGCAACTGGAGAAGATCCTCAAGACCTTCGAGCAGACGCGCGCCCAGGCCGGTGCCATCCTTGGCAACCAGCAAGGCCTGGTGAGCGCACGCGAAGCGCAGACGACCATCCTGGCCGACAGTGAACCGCTGCGGGCCCAACTCGGCAACCTGCAGGACAAGCTGTCGGCTCGCACCGGCCTGGGCGCCGGCACCATCCTGGTGCTGCTGGTGTTGTCGATCGCCGCACTGGCACTCGCTGGCGCGATCGGTTTCGTGCAGGTACGCGAAGGCCGCGAACGCGCTGCCATTGCCGAGCAGGAGCGCCTTTCTGCCGACATGCAGCGCGAAGAGGCCAGCCGCGTGAACACCGCCAACCAGGCCGCCATCTTGCGCCTGATGAATGAACTGCAGACCGTGGCCGAAGGCGACCTGACGCAGGTGGCCACGGTGACGGAAGACATCACCGGCGCCATTGCCGACTCGGTGAACTACACGGTGGAAGAACTGCGCCTGCTGGTAGGCAACGTGCAGAACACGGCATCCCGCGTGGCGGCCACCACCTCGCAGGTGGACAGCACCTCGACCGAACTGCTGGCGGCGTCGACCGAACAGCTGCGCGAGATCCGCGAAACCGGCCAGTCGGTGCTGACGATGGCGGCACGCATCAATGAGGTTTCCTCGCAGGCGCAGGAGTCGGCCACGGTGGCGCGTCAGTCGCTGAAGGCCGCATCCTCGGGCCTGCGGGCCGTGCAGAACGCCATTGGCGGCATGAACTCGATTCGCGACCAGATCCAGGAAACCTCCAAGCGCATCAAGCGCCTGGGCGAATCCTCGCAGGAGATCGGTGAAATCACCGAGCTGATCTCGGACATCACCGACCAGACCAACGTGCTGGCGCTGAACGCCGCCATCCAGGCTGCGTCCGCGGGAGAGGCCGGCCGCGGCTTCTCGGTGGTGGCGGAGGAAGTGCAGCGACTGGCTGAACGTTCCGCAGACGCCACGCGCCAGATCGCGGCGCTGGTGAAGGCGATCCAGACCGACACGCAGGATGCCGTTGGCGCCATGGAGCGGTCGACGCACGGTGTGGTCGAGGGGGCCAAGCTGTCGGACAACGCGGGCACCGCGCTGTCGGAGATCGACCGCGTGTCGCGCCGCCTAGCCGAACTCATCGAGCAGATTTCGCAGTCCGCCGCCCGCGAAGCCGATTCGGCCAACCTCGTGGCCGCCAACATCCAGCACATCTTTGCGGTGACGGAACAGACCGGTGAAGGCACGCGGACCACGGCCGCCCAGGTGCGGGAGTTGTCGCACATGGCCGAAGAGTTGCGCCAATCGGTGGCCCGTTTCAAGATTGTCTGATTCACTGCCTGAGCCTCACCCGTGCCGACTCCCACCGCCCCCGTTGCCGGCATCGCGCCGGTCACCGAAGACCTGGGGCCGCTGGCCTGGGTGCTCGAAGAGATCCAGCAATCCGTCGACGCCACGAGCCAGTCGCTGAGGCGATTCCTGCGCGAGTCCCATGGCGCGCCCGATGCCGACATCGCCCCCCTGCGCGCCGCGCGGCAGCAGTTGCACCAGGCCGTCGGCGCGCTGCAGATGGTCGACCAGCGCGCCCCGGCGCTGGTGCTCGGCGCCATGGAATTCGCGGTGCAGAGCTTCGTGCAGGAGCCATCGCACTGCGGCGAGGCGGCCGTCCTCAAGATGGAGCGTGCCGGATTCGCCGTGGTCGACTTCCTGAACGCGATGCTCGCGGGCAGGACGGTGTCCTCCGTGGCCCTGTTCCCGCAGTACCGCGACGTGCTGGAACTGGTCGGCAACGAGCGCGTGCATCCGGCCGACCTGTGGACCACGCCCTGGCACTGGGCCGGCATCTCGCTGCAAAGCCACAAGCCGGCGCTGGTGTACGACCCGGCGGTGCGCTCGCGGCTCGACCGCGAAGTGCTCAAGGTCGTCAAGAGCGGCGACTACGAAGCGGCGCGACGCCTGCAGGAAATCTGCGTGGGCCTGTCGCGTGGTGCGGGCGTGCCGCACGTGGCGGACTTCTGGGCCATCGCGGCCGCCTTCTTCGAGGCCTTGGGCCTGGCCCTGGTGCCGGCGGATGTCTACGTGAAGCGCGCCGCATCGCGCGTGCTGCTGCAGTACGCCACGCTGGCGCGCAGCGACAACACGGTGTCCGAGCGGCTGGCACACGACCTGCTGTTCTTCTGCGCGCAGGCCACGCCCGGCATTCGCGATGAGGCCCGCATCCTGCGCGCCGTGCGCGCGGCATGGGGCATCGCCGGCGAGCAGACGGTCGACTACGCCACCGAGCAGTTCGGCCGCTTCGACCCGGTCGTGCTGGCGCAGGCGCGCAAGCGCATCAAGGCCGCCAGGGAGATGTGGTCGGCTCTGTCGGATGGCGACGTGGGCCGTTTGCCGCAGGTGGCGGACGCCTTCGCCCAACTGGACGAGTCGCTGCAGGTGCTGCATCCGCCAAGCCTGCCGATGGCGCATGCGCTGACCCGTGCCGTCGGGGTTTCCGTCCAGTCCGGCAAGCCGCCGGAGTCCGGCCTGGCGATGGAAGTCGCCACCTCGGTGCTGTACCTCGAGGCTGCGTTCGACGACTTCGATCCGCACGATAGCCAACTCACCGCGCGCACCGTGCAGTTGGCCGACCGCATCGATCGGGCGCGTGAGAGCGGCCAGTCGGAGCCGCTCGAGCCGTGGATGGAAGCGCTGTATCGCCGCGTGAGCGATCACGGGGCCATGGGCACGGTGGTCGATGAACTGCGCGCCCACCTTGGCGAGCTGGAGAAGTCGCTCGACCAGTTCTTCCGCCGGCCCGCCGACAAGAGCCTGCTGCGCAGCGTGCCGACGCAACTGATGAAGATGCGGGGCGTGTTCCTGGTGCTGGGCCTGGAACAGGCGGCGCAGACCGTGGAGTGCATGCGCGACAACGTCGAGCACCTGGTGGCGAGCAGCACGCCGGCCGACGAATCGCACGACTTCGATTCGCTGGGCAACAACCTGGGCGCGCTCGGCTTCCTGATCGACATGCTGGGCTACCAGCCGAACCTGGCCAAGCGCCTGTTCGTGGTCGATGAAAAAGTCGGCGAACTCAAGCCGTTGACGGGTCACCAGGCGGCCGGGCCCGAGCCCGAAGTGGGGGTGGCGGCGCCGGCGCCTGCGGCTCCCGAGGCCCTGCCGGTGGCAGCGCCAGCCGCGGCCATCGACCCATCGGCTGCGGCCATGCCGCGTTCCGAGGCGATCCTGGGTGTCGAAGAGATCGACGCGCAGATCGCCGCGCGCCTGGCCGCGCTGGCCACGCCGAAGGACCAGCCGACCACCCCGATCGAGGAGATCAGCCCCGCCACCGACAGCTGGACCTCGAAGATCTCCGGCCCGGCACCGCTCGAAGCGCTGCCTCACACCGAAGTGACCGAGTTGGACGAAGACGACCTTCAGGGCATCTTCCTGGATGAGGCGCGCGACGTGCTGCAGAGCGGCCTCGCGGCCCTTTCGGCGTTGCGGCGCGATTCCTCGGACATCGGCGAGTTGACTGTGCTGCGCCGCGCATTCCACACGCTCAAGGGCAGTTCGCGCATGGTCGGCCTGACCGACTTCGGCAATGCGGCCTGGTCCTTCGAGCAGTTGCTCAACACCTGGCTGGCCGACCAACGCCCTGCCACACCGGACCTGCTGGAAGGCGCCGGCACCGCGATGCGCGACTTTGCCAAGTGGGTCGAAGCCGTTGCATCGGGCGAGCCGCACACCTGGCAGCCTGAACCTTTCCACAAGCTCGCGGAAGCACTGGGCAGCGGCCAACCGGTTGTCGCGCCGGCGCCCATGCCCAGCGCCGATCAGTTGGGCGTGGCCGCCCGCCGCATCGCCGACGAGCCACCCGCAGCGCCAGCGCCAGAGCCACCCGAGGCCGAGCCGGCGCGCGTCTCCGTGCCGCTGCCCAGCAGCGCCTACGCACAACCGCCAACGCCCGAATTGCCGGACGTGGAGTTCGCGCCGACCGACTTCCCGGCGCCACCGTTCGACATGCCGATGGTGTTCCGCTCCGACGGACCGCCCTTTGCGCCGGCTCCCGTGGGCCCGGCCGGGCCTGCAGACGGCCAAGTCGCCGAGGGGTCCGGCCCGCACTCGCGCGGTCAGGCCGGCGACAGGCCGCAACGCGAGGAAAGCTACGACGAGTTCCTGGGCTCGTTCGCGACGACCGACCTCGCCGGCCTCGATGATCGAGCGCAACCGGGCAGCCCCGACGCCGCACCGATCGCCGGCGCCGAAGACATCGATTTTTTCGCTGTCCCGGTGGCATCGCCGGCGCAGGACTTCTCCTTCGGAGCGACCGGCCTGCAGTCGCTGCATGAATCGCCAGCGCAGTCGCCGACGGAGGTGCCGGCGGAGGCGATGGTCGATTTCCCGCTGGATCTCGAACCGGAGGAGCCGGCGCCCGTGGCACCTGTCCTGGCACCTGCCCGTGCGCCCGCCATGGAGGTCGACTTCGATCCGCTGGAACCCGCCGAACAGGCGCCGTTGCCGCAGGCCGACGACCCCGCCACCAAGGCCGCGGGCGCGAGGACCGAAGCCGCCGCCGAGCCGCCGCCCGTGGCTGTTGCCGTGCCGGCGGGAGCAGCCGCCAATCCGCGCACAGACGAGCGGATCAAGTCGATCGGCCCATTGCGCATCGGCATGGCCTTGTACAACGTCTACCTCGACGAAGCCGATGAATGGTCGCGCCAACTGGCAAGCGATGTCGGCGCGTGGGCACTGGAGCCGCGGCTGCCGATGCCCGATTCGGCGGTCGCGCTGGCGCACTCGCTCGCGGGCAGTTCCGCCACGGTCGGTTTCCAGGGCCTGTCGGGGCTGGCGCGTTTGCTCGAGTCCGCGCTGCAGCTCTTCCATGTGCGGGGTGGTGGCACGCCGGAACAGGGCGCCCTGCTCATAGGCGCCACCGATGAACTGCGCCGCTTGCTGCATCAGTTTGCGGCCGGCTTCCTGAAGGAACCGGCACCCGAGACCTTGGAGGCGTTGCGCGTCCTGGCTGCCTCGCCGCCAGTGCCGCGCGAAGCCGACGAGCCCCTGGCCGTGGGGGATGCGGCCCAGGCGGATGAACCGGCGGATAAACCGGCGGATAAGCCGGTGGATAAGCCGGCGGTTGAACCGTTGATTCAAGCCGCGGCGATGGAACGCGATGTCGCCGATGCCGAAGCTGGCATGTTCAAGCCGGCCCATGCCAAGGCTGCCGTCTTCGAACAGGTCGTCTACGACGACAGCGAAGACCTCATCGACCTGGTCGATGCGGTCGATGTCGACCTGTTCCCGGTCTTCGAGGAAGAGGCAGCCGAGTTGTTGCCGCAACTCGGCACCGCGCTGCGCGCCTGGCATGCACAGCCCGAGATCATGGCGCCACGTGCGTCGATCCTGCGCACGCTGCATACGCTCAAGGGCAGCGCGCGGCTCGCCGGCGCGATGCGCCTGGGCGAACGCGCGCACCGCATGGAGTCCGAGATTGAACGGCTCGGCAATGAAGGCGTGCCGCATGGCGCCATCAGTCGCTTGATCGCGCGTCTCGATGTGCTGCAGGCCACGTTTGACGACTTGCGCGCGGCCGACGATGCAGCGCAGGCAGAGATCGCGAATCGCGCGGCGGAAGCCGCTGCCGCCACGCGCCGTGACGTGGTGGAGGACGCGCTGCGACCCGACAAGCCGGTGATCGCTGAAACGGACGGGGCGGCCATCGAGCCGCCGGCCGATCCGCCACAGGCGGCGCAGTCTGCACATCAGGCCGCGCCAGTCATCAAGCCCGGCTTGCCAACGCCCGCGGCGCTCGCCGTGCCGCGCCAGGCTTCGAGCCAGGCCGTGCGCGTGCGCACGCAATTGCTCGACCGCCTGGTGGCCCAAGCCGGCGAGGTCATCATCACGCGCTCGCGTCTGGAGGTCGAGATCGGCCAGCTGCGCAGTTCGCTGACCGACCTGACCGGTAACCTGGACCGCCTGCGCCAGCAGTTGCGCGACATCGAGGTGCAGGCCGAAAGCCAGATGCAATCGCGCCTGGCCCAGGCCAAGGATTCGCAGCAGGGCTTCGACCCGCTGGAGTTCGACCGCTTCACCCGCGTGCAGGAACTCACGCGCATGATGGCCGAGTCGGTGAACGACGTGGCCACCGTGCAGCGCACCTTGCAGAAGACGGTGCAGCAGACGGAAGACGACCTGAGTGCGCAAGCGCGCCAGACGCGCGAGCTGCAACGCGGCCTGCTGCGCACGCGCATGGTCCAGTTCGAGGACTTGTCGGAACGTCTCTACCGCGTGGTGCGCCAGGCGTCGAAGGACACCGGCAAGCAGGTGCGGCTGGACATCACCGGCGGCAACATCGAAATGGACCGCGGCGTGCTGGACCGCATGACGCCGGCCTTCGAGCATCTGCTGCGCAACTGCGTGGCGCATGGCATCGAGGACGCCGACGTGCGCGAGAAGGCCGGCAAGGATGCCAGCGGCTTCATCGGCATCGAGCTGCACCACGAAGGCAACGACGTGTCGGTGAGCTTCCGCGACGACGGCGCAGGCCTTGATTACCGCCGCATCGCCGAACGGGCACGCTCGCTGGGCCTGGTGGCCGCGGGCCATGAGGCGACCGAACAGGAAGCGGCCGAGTTCATCTTCCAGCCGGGCTTCTCGACGGCGACGCAAGTGTCGGAACTGGCCGGTCGCGGCATCGGCATGGACGTGGTGCGCTCGCATGTGGCGGCGCTCGGCGGACGCATCGAGACGCAATCGACGCGCGGGCAGGGCACCACCTTCAAGCTGGTGCTGCCGCTCACGACCGCGGTGACGCACGTGGTGATGCTGCGGGCGGGCAATGTCTCCTTCGGCGTGCCCTCGAACCTGGTGGAGTTGGTGCAGCGCGCCAATGCGCCGGATCTCGAAGCGGCGTACGCGAACCAGCACTACAACTTCGGCGGCGAGCAGGTGCCGTACTTCTGGAGCGGTGCGCTGTTGCAGGCGAACGCGCGCAGCGAGCGCGGCCCGGCCAAGAACAACGTGGTCGTGGTGATCCGCAGCGCGGCGCAACGCGTGGCGCTGCACGTCGACGAAGTGCTGGGCAACCAGGAAGTCGTGGTGAAGAACCTCGGCCCGCAACTGGCGCGGCTGGCCGGCATGGCCGGCGTCTCGGTGCTGGCCTCGGGCGCGGTGGCGCTGATCTACAACCCGGTGGCGCTGGCCGCGGTGCATGGCGATCAGGCGCGCGCGTTGCAGTCCACGGGTGTTGCGTCGCTGGTGAAGGCCGGCGGGGGCGGCGAGGCGGACGTGCCGGTCGAGGCGCAGCAGGCAGCGCCGCAAGTGCCGCTGGTGCTGGTGGTGGACGACTCGATCACGGTGCGCCGCGTGACGCAGCGCCTGCTGCAACGCGAAGGCTATCGCGTGGCATTGGCCGCGGACGGCTTGCAGGCGCTGGAGCGGCTGCAGCAGGAACGGCCGGCGGTGGTGCTGTCGGACATCGAGATGCCGCGCATGGATGGCTTCGACCTGGCCCGCAACATCCGTGCGGACGAATCGCTGGCCGGCCTGCCGATCATCATGATCACCTCGCGCATTGCCGAGAAGCATCGCGAGCATGCCAAGCAACTGGGCGTGAACCACTACCTGGGCAAGCCGTACTCGGAAGAGGAACTGCTGCGCCTGGTGCGCGCGTTCACCGACGAGACGGTGCTCGCCGCCGCGGCCTGAAAGGAAGCCCGGCCCCGAAGCGCCTGCGGCGCCGGAGCGGCCGCCAGAGGCGGCTGCTCTTGCGGGCCGTCCAAGCTTGCGCAGGCAGGCTCGGAGCCGCGGCCCTCAGCCCCTCGAGGGGGCGCACGCAGCGGCCCGGCAGAGCCGGTTCCGCGGGTGCCCACGAACAGGCATTGCTCGCCCGGGGTCAGGGTTTGGCCGGCACCCGTTCCAGCAGCAGTTGCCGCGTCCCGTACGACACCCAGACCTTGCGCTTGCGCAGGAAGTCGAGGCCGAGCAGTCCGTCATAGGGCTTCACGTCGATTTCGGAGACCCTGATCTTTCCGTTGGCGTAGAAGGCCTGGCCGATCTGCACCTTGTCGAAGCGCATCGCGAAGTTCGACATCGATGCGCCGGTGCTGCTGTAGCTCGTCGAGCGCGGTGATTCGGCCTTCAGTCGCTCGAGGTCGAGGCCGAGCTTGTTGGCGGCGGCGTCCATGGTGATCTTGGTGCTGGTCGCGCCGGTGTCGAGGGCCAGCTCCAGCGTCTTGCCGTCGATGGTGAAGGGCAGCGAGAGGATGTGCTTGGCGCTGACCTTCAGCGGCACGGCGTCGTAGGGGTTCAACCACGGCAGGAGCAATGCAGCGCTGTTGGGGCCGCAGTCCGTGACGCGGTACAGGTTCAGGCGCTGGCCGGGGAAGTCGAATTCGATGTCGTAGCGGTTCAGCAGCTCCGCGCCGATCACGCCCTGTACGCCGTCAGGGCGGCCGCCCGACAGGTCGCTCACACCCATCCGCACATTGCGATTTGGTACATCCGCAAAGGCGAACCGGTCGGCGGTCACGTCGAAGTATGCGCGGCCTAGTGTGCCATCCGTACCGATCATGCGACGCGGCGTGGTGCCGAAGTTGGGCAGCGCCAGTCGCCCGGCAACGCCCGCGTCGATGGCGCTGCGCTCCGAGCCGGTATCGGGAAGGAAGGCGATCCCGGATGTGTCGTTGATGACCACGGGCAGGACGAAGTGACCGCCTTGCGCCACCAGCGCCGTCGAGCCGACACGCTCGATGCCGCAGCTGTCGGCCTGGGCTGCGCCCCAGGCGAAGAGGACGAGGCAACCGATGACCAGTCGTGTGGCCTGCACGGCAGTAGCCTGACGCAGCCATGATCCGATCGGCCCACGTCGAAGGCGCGTCACGACATTCATTGCTTTCCACCCTGGTGCTTGTTCTGATCGGCGGATTCTGCGGGCTTTTCAGGGCTCCGTCTCCGGGGGCATCGTATTCCGCACTGAGCACGCGCAGCGCATCTGCAAGCGTCAAGTTTTGCGCACCCAGCCGGGCGCAGTCGGCAGCCGCGCCTGCCGGCCGCGGCGTCCTCGGCTCACGCCAGTCGCAGCATCCGCACCAGCACGCTGGATTCCCTGCCCAGGCGCAGCCGCGCGTCGGCCGGGGCCAGGTCCAGCAGCAGTCCGTCCGACTTCTGATGCGCGGGCACGGTGAGCCGCTCCGGCGTGCCGTGCGCGACGACGCGCTCCAACGCATCGAGCAGGCGCGCGCGGAAGGCCTCGGCGGGATGCCACAGCCGGCCACCGCGCACGCGCAGCGCTGTTCCGTCGCCCAGCCAGCCCTGCGCCTTGGGCGACATGCGCAGCATCGCGCCGTTGCTGTTTACCATGCAGAGCGCTTCGTCGAAGGCACAGAAGCCGGACTCGGCGGAGTCATACCAGTGGTTGGCCATCTCGCGCCGCCGCAACACCGCCTCCTGCATCGTGCCGGCGAGCTTGCGGATCGGCGTGCTTTCGAACTGCCAGCGGGCATGGTCGTGCGGCTCGCTGCGCTGCACGGTCAGGCCGCCGCGCCGCTGCGGGTTCTCCTCGACGATGTAGGTGAGCATCTGCCGCATGCGATGCCGGCACATGAAGTCGACGTAGTAGCCGTTGCGCGACAGGGTGCTGGGCGAGAACAGTTCCTGCGTGTCGAACCATGTGCCTTCGCCCGCGCCGATGGTGGCTGGCGTGACGATGTCCTGCGCGTGGTAGTGGCTCGCGTACTCGAGTTCCGCCAGCGGGTCGACGTGGACCTGCTCCAGCGTGAGCAGCGCGCCGGTGCCGTCGAGCATGATGAAGCTCGCGCTGTCGCCGCCGAGGACCTGCCGCACGCCGTCGAGGATGTCGGGCCACGGCGGTTCGGGGTCGGTCAGGTGATGGGCCGCTTCGACGGCACGATGGAGCGCAAGATCGGTGGTCGCGGTCATCATGGGATGCCTCACTTCCGAAATGGTGGCAGGGGCTTGGGGCCTCAAGTCGATGTGGCTTTGCCTGCTCGACTCGATCCCCTCGTGGGGCGGGCCGGGCCAGAGAGGCCACGACCCTGGGGGCTTGGACGATACGCCTTTGACCGCTGCCGTCAATGCGACTTTGTTTCAACGGCGCGCACCACCGCATAGCGCTGCAAGGTCCGCTCGCGCGCCTCCGCATGGTCGACCACGGGCTTGGGGTAGTTGTCGCCCAGCTTCACGCCGGCCGCTTCCAGCTCGACCGGCGAAGCGGTCCACGGCGCATGGATCACCTTGCTGGAAAGCTTCGCCAGTTGCGGCAGGTAGCGCCGGATGAACTTGCCTTCCGGGTCGAAGCGCTCGCTCTGCGTGACCGGGTTGAAGATGCGGAAGTATGGTTGCGCATCACAGCCGCTGGAACTGGCCCATTGCCAGCCGCCGTTGTTCGAGGCGAGATCGAAGTCGTTCAGGTGCTCGGCAAAGTAGGCCTCGCCGCGGCGCCAGTCGAGGCCGAGGTCCTTGCAGAGGAAGCTGGCCACCACCATGCGCAGGCGGTTGTGCATGTAGCCGCTCTGGTTGATCTGGGCCATGGCGGCATCGACCAGCGGGTAGCCGGTGCGGCCCTTGCACCAGGCATCGAACAGGCCGTCGGCATGCTTGCCGTGGTGCCACTGGATCTTGTCGTAGGCGGGCCGGAAGCTCTTGCCCTCCGCCACGCGTGGGTGATGCGCGAGGATCTGCACGTAGAAGTCGCGCCAGATCAATTCACTGAGCCAGGTCGCCGCGCCGTTGTCGCCCTGAAGCGAGAGCTGGTGCGCGACGCCCGCCAGTTGCCGGATCGACACGGTGCCGAAGCGCAGGTGCACGCCGAGGTAGCTCGGGCCGCGCACTGCGGGGTAGTTGCGCGCGGCGTCGTAGCGGTCGATGCGCTGGAAGAAGTCCTCGAACAGCGCTTCGCCGCCCGTTGCGCCGGTGGGCATCTCCAACTGGCCGAGGTTGGTCGGTTCGAAGCCGATCTGCTGCAAGGTCGGCACGGGCGCGCGGAAGGCCTCGGGCGGCGGCACCAGCGCGTCGGCGTAACCACGCGTGGGGTAGGGCTTCAGGTAGAACGCGTCGAGCTTCGCGAGCCAGGCGCGCTTGTAGGGCGTGAACACGGTGTAGGGCGCGCCGGCCTGCGTCACCACCTCGTCGCGCTCGAAGATCGTGTGGTCCTTGAAGGTGTGCAACACGATGCCGGCATTGGCGAGCGCACCGCGCACCTTGGCGTCGCGCGCCAGGGCGGCGGGCTCGTCGTCGCGGTTGGTGAACACGGCCTGCACGTCGAGCTTGTGGGCCAGCGCGGCGATGTCGTCCTCGGCCACCGCATGCCGCACGATCAGGTCGCCGCCGAGCTGGCGCAGTTCGGTGGCCAGCTCGACGAGGGATTCACGGATGAATTCGACGCGCCGGTCGGCACGCGGCAGCGGGTCGAGGATGCGCTTGTCGAACACGAAGACGCACATCACCTGCCGACAGGTTCGCAGCGCGTGATAGAGGGCTGCGTTGTCGTCGACACGCAGGTCGCGGCGAAACCACATCAATCCCCTGGGATAGGTCTTGTCGACGGCAAGTAAAATCGGCGGCATGTCCTCTGATTCTGCCCCGATGAACCTGACGCATCACTTCTTGATCGCCATGCCGGGCATGCAGGACGAGACCTTCAGCCGCAGCGTGGTGTACCTGTGCGAGCACAGTGAGCGTGGTGCGCTGGGTCTCATGATCAACAAGCCGAGCGACATCAACCTGCGGGTGCTGTTCGAGAAGGTCGAGCTGCACCTGTCGAATCCGGCCTTCGGCGAAGGGCCTGTGTTCCAGGGCGGGCCGGTGCAGACGGAGCGTGGATTCGTGCTGCACGAGCCGGTCACGGCGAATGCGCCGAACAGCAATGAGTCGGTGTATGCCTCGACCATGACGATCCCCGGCGGGCTGGAGATGACCACGTCGAAGGATGTGCTCGAAGCCATCGCCACGGGCTCCGGGCCGCGCAAGGTGCTGGTGTCGCTGGGGTATTCGGCGTGGGAGCATGGGCAGCTGGAGTCGGAGCTGGCGGAGAACAGCTGGCTGACGGTTGAGGCTGATCCGGCCGTGATCTTCGACACGCCAGTGGCGCAGCGCTACGACCGTGCGCTGGCGCTGCTCGGGCTCGAGGCCTGGAAGCTGTCGCCCGATGCGGGGCACGCATGATGGCTGTGCCGCGGGTGGATCGATGAGCGCTCCGGCGGGTCCTGCCGACAAGGCTGCCGCTGCTTCCGTCCCTTCCCATTTCCAGAGTTTCCTGGCCTTCGACTTCGGTCTGAAGCGTACCGGCGTCGCCAGCGGCAACCGGTTGATGCGCAGCGCCACGCCGCAAGCCACGATCAAGGCCGAGGGCGATGCGCGCTTTGCCCAGGTCGAGGCCCGCATCCGCGAATGGCAGCCCGATGCACTGGTGGTGGGCGTGCCCTACCACCCGGACGGCGCGCCGCATGAAAACACCGCGAAGGCGCAGCGCTTCGCGCGCCAGTTGCATGGCCGCTTCAAGCTGCCGGTGTACGAGGTCGACGAGCGCTACAGCACGACCGAGGCGCTGGCGGCCGGCGCCAAGGATGCCGACGCGGCATCGGCCTGCATCATTCTTGAACAATTCCTGAGGAGCCTCCCTTGAGTCAAATTCCTGATGCAGAGGCGCTCTACGTCGACCTGCTGGCCGGCGTGAGAGCGCTGATGCGTGCCGATACCCAACTGGTCGGCGTGACCTCCGGCGGCGCCTGGCTGGTCGGGCGCCTGCAGAAAGACCTGGGCCTGGCGGGTGCGCCCGGCATCATTTCCTCGGCGATGCACCGCGACGACTTTGCGCGGCGCGGGTTGTCGGCCAGCGCGCAGACGGTGCTGCCCTTCGACGTGAACGGCGCCGATGTGCTGCTGCTCGACGACGTGCTCTACACCGGGCGCACGATCCGTGCGGTGCTCAACGAATTGTTTGACTTCGGTAGGCCGGCCTGCGTGCGCCTGGCGGTGCTGGTCGACCGCGGTGGGCGGCAGCTGCCGGTGGCGGCGGATTTCGCGGCGACGCGGCTCACGTTGCCGGACACGCAACTGCTGGCCTTGGCGCGCGCCGCCGATGGCGCCTTCAGCCTCCAGATCGAGGAGAACACTTGAACCCCCACGCTCATCACTTCGTGTATTCGCTGCCCCCCGAGGGGGCGCAGGCCTCCCTTGGGGCGGCCCGGCGGGAGGCCTGAACGTGAACGCAAGAAGGCCAGCCTGATGCTCTACAAGCGCAACCCCCAACTCAACAAGCACGGCGAACTGCTGCACCTGCTGTCCATCGAGGGACTGCCCAAGGACACGCTCACGCACATCCTTGACACTGCTGCCAACTTCACCAGCGTGAGCGACCGCGAGGTGAAGAAGGTGCCGCTGCTGCGCGGCAAGAGCGTGTTCAACCTGTTCTTCGAGAACTCGACGCGCACGCGCACCACCTTCGAGATCGCGGCCAAACGGCTGTCCGCCGACGTGATCAACCTCGACATCGCGCGCTCCTCGGCGACCAAGGGCGAGTCGCTGCTCGACACCATCGCCAACCTCAGCGCGATGGCGGCGGACATCTTCGTGGTGCGGCACAGCGAATCGGGCGCGCCCTACCTGATCGCGCAGCACGTCGCGCCGCACGTGCATGTGGTGAACGCGGGCGACGGGCGGCATTCGCACCCGACGCAGGGCCTGCTCGACATGTACACGATCCGGCACTACAAGAAGGACTTCAGCAACCTCACGGTGGCCATCGTCGGCGACGTGCTGCATTCGCGCGTGGCGCGCTCCGACATCCATGCGCTGACCACGCTGGGCTGCGCCGAGGTGCGCGTGGTCGGCCCGAAGACGCTCGTGCCGGCCGACCTGGCGCCGATGGGCGTGCGCGTGTGCCACACGCTCGAAGAGGGCATCAAGGACTGCGACGTGGTCATCATGCTGCGCCTGCAGAACGAGCGCATGAGCGGCGCGCTGCTGCCCTCGTCGCAGGAGTTCTTCAAGACCTACGGCCTCACGCCCGAGAAGCTGCAGCGGGCCAAGCCGGATGCGATCGTGATGCATCCGGGGCCGATCAACCGCGGCGTGGAGATCGACTCCGCCGTGGTCGACGGACAGCAGAGCGTGATCCTGCCGCAGGTCACTTTTGGGATCGCCGTTCGAATGGCGGTCATGAGCATCGTCGCGGGCAACGAAGCATAGGCATGTTGCTCGCCCCCAGGATCCGCGCCACTGCGTGGCGCTCCTCCAACCCCCTACCGGGGGCAACACCAGCGGCCCGGCAAAGCCGGGTTCCGCGGTGTTTCACGAACGCGTTTCGCTTCGCTTGTCGCTTGAAGAAGAGAGCATGAATATTTTTATCGCAAATGCCAGAGTGCTCGATCCGGCATCGGGCTTCGACGCGGTGGCCGACGTCGCCATCGCGGATGGAAAGATCCTCGCCGTCAAGGACATCCCGGCGGACTTCAATCCCGAAGTCGGCATCGATGCCGAAAACATGGTCGTCGTGCCCGGCCTGGTCGACCTCGCGGCGCGCCTGCGCGAACCCGGCTACGAACACGAGGGCATGCTCGCCAGCGAAATGGCCGCGGCCGTCGCGGGCGGCGTGACCAGCCTGGTGTGCCCGCCCGACACCGACCCGGTGCTCGACGAATCGGGCCTGGTCGAGATGCTGAAGCACCGCGCCCAGAAGCTGCAGTGCGCGCGGCTCTTTCCGCTGGGTGCGATCACGCGCGGCCTGTCGGGCGAAGTGCTGACCGAGATGAACGAACTCACCGAGGCCGGCTGCGTCGGCTTCGGGCAGGCCGATGTGCCGCTGACCAACACCGTGGTGCTGCAGCGCGCCCTGCAATACGCGAGCACCTTCGGCTACACGCTGTGGCTGCGTCCGCAGGAGCGCGACCTAGGCAAGGGCGTGGCGGCCAGCGGTCCGCTGGCCACGCGGCTCGGGCTGGCGGGCGTGCCGGTCGCGGCGGAGACGATCGCGATCTTCACCATCATCGAACTGATGCGCAGCACCGGCGCGCGCGTGCACCTGTGCCGCCTGTCGAGCGCTGCCGGCGTCGCGCTGGTGCGCGCGGCCAAGGCCGAGGGCCTGCCGCTGACCTGTGACATCAGCATCAACTCGTTGCACCTGATCGACAGCGACATCGGCTACTTCGATAGCCGCGCCCGGCTGAACCCGCCCTTGCGGCAGCAGCGCGACCGCGATGCGCTGTCGGCGGCCCTGGCCGACGGCACCATCGACGCGCTGGTGTCCGACCACACGCCGGTCGAGGCCGATGCCAAGACCTTGCCCTTTGCCGAAGCCGAGGCTGGCGCGACCGGGCTGGAACTGCTGCTGCCGCTGGCGCTCCAGTGGGGCGAGCAGAGCGGCGCGGGGATGAAGCGGGCCATCGAGGTCGTGACCTCGGCACCGGCGCGCATGCTGGGCGCGGATGCGAGCGCCAGCATGGCCGTGGGTGCGGTGGCGGATCTGTGCGTCTTCAACCCCATCGACGAATGGCAGGTGACGCCGGACAGCCTGAAGAGCCAGGGCAAGCACACGCCCTTCGCCGGCTATGCGATGCGGGGGCGGGTGCGCATGACCCTGGTGGGCGGGCGCATCGTCCACCACGCCTGACCGTCGGGCCTTCGATGCGCTCGCTCGTCGCCTGCTGGAAGCTGCTCTACGCCATCGCCTATGCCTTCAAGGGCTGGTGCACGATCCGTTTCACCTTCGCGCGGCGCACGCCCGAGGAGCGCGCCAAGTGCGTGCAGGACTGGGCGCGCGGCATGCTCGGCGTGTTCGGCATCCAGGTGGTGGTGCAGGGCACGCCGCCGGGGCACGGGCCGATGCTGGTGGTCATCAACCACCTGTCGTGGCTGGACATCCTGGCCGTGCATGCGGCGCAGCATGTGCGCTTCGTGGCCAAGTCGAACATCCGGCATTGGCCGATGCTGGGGATGATGTCGGCCGAGGCCGGCACGCTGTTCATCGAGCGTGAACGGCCGCGCGATGCGCTGCGCGTGGTGCACCGCATGGCCGAGGCGATGCGCGGCGGCGACCTGATCGCGGTCTTTCCGGAAGGCACGACGGGCGATGGGCGGGAACTGCTGCCGTTCCATGCCAACCTCCTGCAGGCGGCCATTTCGTCAGGGGCGCCGGTGCTGCCAGCGGCGCTGCGCTTCGCGGAAAGCTCGACGGGTGAAACCAGCTTCGCGCCCAGCTACATCGGCGACGACAGCCTGCTCGACTCGGTCTGGCGCACGCTGTGCGCGCCGCCGCTGACGGCGTTCGTGCGCTTCGGTGAGCCGCAAGACCCGCAGGGCCGCGACCGGCGCGCATGGGCGGAAAGCCTTCATGGCGATATCGACGCGCTGCGCCGCCAGACCTTTGTTCCCTGAAACTCGACCCAGGCGCCCACTCGACTCCTCACCGCAGGTGCCCCATCGCCGGGTCATGCCGCCATCCGACCGCCCAAAAAAAGCAGCGCCCCGCAGGGCGCTGTTGAACGACGCCGAGGGGCGCCGGGAGGAGGGTAACAAAGATCCCGCAGGACCAAGTCGAAGATACGACCCCTTCGATCGCCGGCATGCGGGAGAAAAGCGCGTCATGACTGTGGGTCTGGGCCTACATCGATTCCTCAACCCACGCGCAAACCATGCGATCTTCGTCTTCCCGATGAGGGTTTGTTGGCGATGTCGCGCCGGAATTCCCTGCGGCCGGGCCGACGCCGCGAATGCACGCAATCGGGTTCTGCCGTAGCCTGAGGACCCATGCACTCCGACCTCCATGCACTTGCCGATTTCGTGCTTCGGCACCCCCGCCTGTTCGTGTTGACAGGCGCCGGCTGCAGCACCGACTCCGGCATTCCGGACTACCGCGACGACAACGGCGACTGGAAGCGCCCGTCGCCCGTCACCTACCAGGCCTTCATGGGCGATGAGTTGACGCGGCGGCGCTACTGGGCGCGCAGCATGATCGGGTTTCCGGTCATGGCGGGCGCCCGGCCTGGTGCGGCGCACTTGGCGCTGGCCCGACTGGAAGCCGCGGGCCACGTCGGATTGCTGCTCACGCAGAACGTCGACGGCCTGCACAGCGCAGCGGGCAGCCGTCGCACCATCGACCTGCACGGGCGCATCGACACGGTGCGCTGCATGGCTTGCGAAACCCGCAGCCCGCGCGCGGCGCTGCAGGCGGACTTGATGCGGCGCAATCCGGCCTGGGCGGAATTCGAGGCGCGCATTGCGCCGGATGGCGATGCCGACCTGGACGGCCGGGATTTCGCCAGCTTCGAGGTGCCGGCCTGCCCGCTCTGTGGCGGCGTGCTCAAGCCGGATGTGGTTTTCTTCGGTGAGAGCGTGCCGGTGCAGCGTGTGTCGGATGCGCGTGCCGCGCTGGCCGAATGCGACGCGGTGCTGGTGGCCGGTTCATCGCTGATGGTCTATTCGGGCTATCGCTTCGTGCAGGCAGCGGCGGCGACCGGCAAGCCGGTGGCGGCGGTGAACCTGGGGCGGACGCGGGCGGATGACTTGTTGACGCTGAAGGTGCAGCGGTCGGTGGGCGAGGCGCTCGCGGGGTTGGCGGCGCGGTTGTCGGCGGCGGTGCCTGGCGGCTGACGAGGCTCAGCCCGCGGTCTTCGACCTGGCAGGGCTCAGGTCCGTGGGATCGCCGTGGATTGCGTTGAGGGCGACCGCTTCCTTGACCAGTTCCACCACCGTGGCCTGCGCCAGCGGCGTGCCCTCCATGAGTTCCAAGGTCGCCATCTCGTACTTGCCGCCCGGCTTCAACCGGGGCTCGATGCCCCGCAGGCGCCGGCCGCGCCAGAAACCGAACAGGATGCGCTGCGCTTCCGCGCGAATGAGCAGCACCGGGCCGTTCGAGAAGTACACCAGGTGGCCCCACTTCACGAGCTCCTGCAAGGGCGCGGCATCGACGACGGTCGATCGCAGTGCTCGAACGTGCTGCTGTCGCCAGCCGCTCATGGACGCAACGTAGGCGTCGGGGCTCTCCGCGGGTACCGATTTCTTCATTGGCATTGGCGTGGTACTCCCGCGCGGCCAGTGGGCGCCCTGCGAGGCTTGCCGAAGGCTGTCGACCCGATGCCGATGCCGATGCCGAGTTCGAGGCTAGCCATCTTTGCCGTCAAGAGGAATGTCGAAGTGAAGTACATCTTCCCGGACTCCCAGTTTCGTGTACAGGGCAATGGCCGCATCGTCTCCATGATCTGCCTGGACGTAGATGACGTACGCGCTTCTCGCCCGGGCGGCATTCTTGAGTTCTTCGATCATCGCGGTGGCGATGCCACGGCGCCGGAATGACGCGTGCACCGCCAGGTCATAGATGTAGATCTCCTTGCGCGCCTGCTCGAATTTCGGCAGCACGTAGGCCGCGAGGCCGCCGACGACCGTGGCTTCGGACATCGCGGCCACTGCGATGAAGGTCTCGCTGGACAGCAAGGCCGCAAGGTAGGCGTCGTCCGGTTGATCGCGCGTGTAGGTTGCGCGTTCATCGAAGGCGTCGCCGAACATCGCGAGCATCCCGCGCATGGCAGCGATGTCTTCGCCTGAAAGAAGCTGGATGCGGAAGGAGGGGTCGAATGGCATGGTTCTCAACGCTTGGCGCGAGGCGGCAAAGAAACTGAGGCAAGCCGCCTGCCGTGTCTCATCCCGGCGTCTGCCGAAGCTGTCCGGCCAGCGCCTGCAATCGTACGAACGCGTCGAAGCGCGCCTGATGCAGCGCCGCCGTTGCGCCGACCTGCGGTTCATAGGCCTTGCCCTTCTGCGTCATCCCCGCCATCGCCGCTGCGACGTCGGCGAAAGCACCGCACGCCACGCTGCCCAGGATCGCCGCGCCCAGCAGCACGGGCTCTTCCGCGTCGGTGGTCAGCACCGGCTTGCCGGTCGCGTCGGCCAGCAGTTGGCGGACCAGGCCGAGGCGCCCGGCGCCGCCGCTGATCACGACTTTCTCGACGGGTGCGCCGGCCGTGGCCTGCGCGTCGATGATCTGGCGCAGGCCGTAGGCGATGCCGCAGATGCCGGCGATGTAGAGCGCGACCAGGCTGTCCATGTCGTTGTCCATGCCCAGGCCGGCGATCACCGCGCGCGCATGCGGGTCGGCCAAGGGCGCGCGGTTGCCGAGGAATTCGGGCACGACGTGCAGGCCGTGCGCCAGGGTCACGGCGTCCGACAGGCTGCGCGTGCGTTCCGCGGCCAGCGCGGCCAGCATCGTCGGCAAGGACTGGCCCCGGGCTTGCGCCTGGGCGCGTGCTTCGGCCGCGAGCGGATGCATCGCCAGCAACTGCTCGATGGCGGCGCCGGCCACCGACTGGCCGCCTTCGTTGAGCCAGGTGCCGGGCACCATCGCTTCGAAATACGGCCCCCAGACGCCCGGGACGAACACCGGCTCCCGGGTGGTGGTCATGGTGCAGGACGAGGTGCCGAACACGTAGGCCAGGCAGGCGAAAGGATCGCCCTCCAGCCCGACCGTGCCGATCCCGCCGGCGTGCGCGTCGATGATGCCGGTGGCGACGGCGGTGCCTGGCCGCAGGCCCAGTTCCGCTGCAGCTTCTGGCGTGAGTCCACGGCCCAGCGCGGTGCCGGGCGCCACGACGGCCTGCCCGATGCGCTTGAAGTCCTCGTCGGCCAGCACACCGAGGCCGACGGCGCGGAAGTAGCCCGGGTCCCAACGCTGCTCGTGCGCGAGGTAGGTCCACTTGCAGGTCACCGTGCAGGTCGAGCGGGACAGGTCGCCGCTGGCGCGCCAGGTCAGGAAGTCGGTCAGGTCGAGGAACTGCCACGCAGCGGCGAAGACCTCGGGCTTGTGCTCCAGCAGCCAGAGCAGCTTCGGCGTCTCCATCTCGGGCGAGATGCGGCCGCCGACGTACTTGAGCACGTCATGTCCGGTGGCGTTGATGCGGTCCGCTTGCGCCACGGCACGGTGGTCCATCCAGACGATGATGTTGCGCTCGGCTTCCCCGCTGGGGCCCACGGGCAAGGGTCGACCGCCTTCGCCCAGCACGACCAGCGAACAGGTCGCGTCGAAGCCGATGCCACCCACCTGCTCCGTGGCAACGCCGGACGCCGCCAACGCCCCGCGCACCGAAGTGCACACGGCCTGCCAGATCTCGTTGCTCGACTGCTCGACGATGGAGCCCGGCGCATGGAACAGCGTGATGTCCTGCCTGGCGGAACCGAGCATGTTGCCGTCGAGGTCGAACACGCCGGCCCGCGCGCTGCCGGTGCCGACGTCCACGCCGATGACGCAGTTGGCTTGCTTCGTCATCCGAGGTCGACGCTGTCGGGAGGGATGACGATCGGATCAGCTTGCCAACGCACCGTCCGGAGCGGATCGCCATGCGCCGCCCACGCGTTGAGCGATGAGGCCCGCAGTGTGTGAACGACGTCGAGGTCTTGTTTCATCGGCTTGTCTCCATAGGCGCCGCTGCTTCCTGCCGCGTGTCGCGTCGCTGTCTCCGGGGGCGGTGTGATGCCATGCGGGCATCGTAGCCACCGCTTCCGCGCGACCCAAGACGTTTCGCTCGAATGCGGACTGCCACCTCACGCGGCGAGCCTTGCTCACGCTTGCCGCGCGCTCTGGCGCCCGCGCTCAAGCCAGCGCTTCGAGCAATTCCGCATCGACCGAAGCGGGCCGGCGGCTGGCCTGCGCGAGCTGGGTGGCGAAATCGCGCGGATGGTCAATGTGCTTCGCATCGGCGCGGGTGCCGTTGGCGCTCCGCTGCGGCGCGGTGGCCGTGCGATCGAGCAGTTGGTTGGCGCTGGCGTCGACATCCACGGTGTGCGTGTGCGTTTCGCCGTTGCGGCGAAGCACGGTGATGCGCAGGCCGATCAGCTCGGTGCCCGCGGGTGCCTCGATCAGGATCAGGCCGCTGGCGTCGACCCGGATCCACGGTGGCAGCGGGCTGCCGTCGGCGAGCGTGACGGCGACGCGCAGGATCGGCGAGCGTGCGGTGTCGAGCGTGTCGTCCACGCCGATCCAGATCTGCCGGCCGCGGGTCTGCATTTCGAGGATCACGTCGGTGCGGTTCGGTGCGGCCAGCAGGCGCAGGGAGGAGCCGCTGTTGAGCGCGGCGAAGTCGAGGTTCCCGGCGTCGATCGCGCGTGCGCCCGGTCCGCCGAGACTGCTGCCTGCCAGCGGGGCGTTGGGGCCTGTCGCGTGCGAGATGGCGTTGTAGCCCGCGGGTGAACCGAGCACCGTATCCTCGCCCGTCAGATGGGTGCCGTTGAGCGAACCCATGTCGTTGACCGCCTTGAGGATCACGTTGTCCGAGCTTAGCAGCGTGGAGATCCCGACGTTGCCCAGGTCGGCCACCGCACCGAGCACCGCGCCGGTCACATTGTGCATGGCGTCCGGCGCCAGCGGGCCCTGCGTGGCGTCGCCGGGGGCGTAGACGAAGACGAAAGTGGGGTTGACCGGTGCATCCCCCGAGGGCGCGGGCGGCTGCGGTTGCGCCACGACGTCCAGCGACAGCTCGCCGGTGGCGGTGCCACCCTCGCCATCGCTGACCGTGAAGATGGTCTTGGGGAGGGGGCCCGAGAAGCTGGCGTCCGGCACGAAGGTGTAGCTGCCGTCGGGGTTGATGGTCAGCACGCCCACGCCGGGGATGTTGGCCGGTGTGCCGGCCGGGATCGGGCCCGGGACGCCTTCGACGGTGAAGCTGGTGATGACGAGTTGGTCGCCGTCGATGTCGCTGGCGCCGGCCAGCAGGCCGGAGTCGGCGCCCACGATGATGGTGCCGCCGCCCGGCAACGCGCCGCCGCCGTTGCCGACCGCCGGCACATCGTTGACCGGCGTGACGCTGAGGCTCAGCGTGCCGGTGCGGGTCGTGCTGCCGTCGCTGACGGTGTAGCTCACTGCAGGCACCGGACCGTTGTAGTCGGGCGCGGGCACGAAGCTGTAGCTGCCGTCGGCGTTGACCGTGAGCACGCCGACGCCGGCGATGTTCGCGGGCGTGCCGGGGGCGAAGGCACCCAGGCCGGCGACGCTGTAGCCGGTGATGGCGAGCGCATCGCCATCGGCATCGCTGTCGTTGGCCAGCAGGCCGGAGGCGGCGGGCACGGAGAGGGGCGTGTCCTCGTCGAGCGCGACGATGTCGGCCTGCGCCACCGGCGGTGTGTTCGGCACGGTGTTGAAACTCAGTGCGCCGCTGCCGGTCGCGTTGCCGTCGCTCACGGTGTAGCTGAGCGGGCCGCCGGTGCCGGTGTTGCCGTTGTCGTCGGTGAGCATCGTCAGCGTGACGGTGCCATTGCCATCGGGGGCAGGGTGGTAGACGGGCGCGGCCGGCGAGGCCAGGTAGAGGTTGATGCCGAAGAGCCGTCCGGTCAGCGTGATCGACGAGGTGCCGGAGTTGGTGACGGTGATGCCGCCCAGGTTGTTGGCCGTGATCGTCCCGGCGTCCACGCTCAGTTGCACGCTGATGAGGCCCAGGCCCGCATCCACGTCCGCGACCTTGAGGCCGGTGAGCGCGATGGCGGTGTCTTCGTCGGTGGTCCAGCCGGCGGCGGGCAGGGTGTTGACCGGTGGATCGTCGAACGAGCCGATGTTGATGGCGACAGTGGTGGTGTCGATGTCGCGTTGCGATCCGCCCGCGCCGGTGTTGCCCAGGTCGTCGGTGACCATCGTCAAGGCGAAGGTCCCGGTGGCGTCCAGCGTGGGCGTGTAGACCGGTGCTTCGATCGACGCGAGGTAGGCATTGATGTCGGGCAGCGTGCCGGTCAAGAGGAGCGTGTCGGTGCCGGAACCGGTGACGGTGACGTTGCCCGCATCACTGGCGCTCATCGTGCCGGAGTTGACCGACAACTGCACGGTGACGATGCCCAGGCCGGCGTCGATGACGGCCGGGTCGCTGTCGGTCAAGGGGCCGCCGGGCCCGGTGTTGCCGCCATCGTTGGTGAGCATCGTGAGCGTGACGTCACCGTTGGCATTGAGCACCGGCACATACACCGGCGCGGTCGCAGCGAGGAAGGCGTTGATATTCGCCAGCGTGCCGGTGAGCACCAGCGACCCGGAGCCGGAGCCGGTCACGCCGACGCCGCCACCCGCCGTGGCGGTGAGCGTGCCGGTGGGCACGGAGAGCGTGACGGTGATGGCGCCTGCGCCCGCATCGGCGTCGGCCACCGAGAGGCCGGTGAGGGCCACGCTGGTTTCTTCCGGCGTGGTCCAGCCGGCGACGGGCACGGTGTTGATGGGTGCATCGTTGAGCGGCGTGACGGTGATCGCCACGGTGTCCGAATCGGTGAGGCCGCCGCTGTCTCTGGAGAGCACGGTGAGCGTGTCGCTGCCGCTGAAATCGGTGTTGCCGGTGTAGGCCAACGTGGCCAGCGAGGCATTGATGTCGGCCTGCGTGCCGCTGATGGTGACGGTGGCCGAGTTGTTGGCGCCGGCGCTGAAGGTGGCGGCGCCGGACAGGCTCACGTTGAGCCTGCCGTTGGTGACGGTGAGCGTCACGCTCGTGAGGTTGGCGTCCACGTCGTTCACGCTGATGGCGTTCGCGCCGCTGAAAGCGAGGGCGACATCCTCACCCACGGTCTGCGCACCGGGCACGGTGTTGAGCGGCGCGTCGTTGGCCCCGTTGATCGTGACGGTGAGCGTGGCCGACGAGGTATCGCCGTCGCCATCGGTCAGCGTGTAGGTGAACACCTCGGTGAGCGACTGGCCCACGTTGAGCGCATTGACGGTGGGGTTGGCGTTGTCCAGCGTGTAGACATAGCTGCCATCGGCCTGCGCGGTGATGCTGCCGTAGGTGCCTGCCACCGCCACGCCCACGCCACCAGCCGCGGGCGTGAAGCCGGCGGAAATGCTGTCGATGGTGGCGGCGTTGCCATCGGCGCTCGGCCGGTCGTTGGTCATGACGTTGCCGCTGACCATGTTGGGCACCGCGTCCTCGGTGATGGCGGCGGTGTCGTTCTGCGCGAGCGGCACGTCGTCGACGATGTTGATGGCCATCGTCTTGGGGAAGGCGGCCGTGTTGTTGCCGGCGCCATCGGTCATCGTGAGCTGGACGGTGTCGGACTGCGGCGTGGTGTTGTTGACCGCCTCGGTGAGCGTGTAGCGATAGCCCACGCTGCCGCTGACCGTGCCGTTGCCGTTGGTGTCGGAGATGTAGTTGGGCGCGGCGGCCGATGCCAGGTAGGCGTTGATGCTGGCCAGCGTGCCCGACAACTGGATCGACGACGTGCCGGAACTCGCCACGCTGACGCCGGCCCCGGACGCTGCGACGAGCGTGCCGGCGTTGACGCTGAGCGTGACGGTGATGATGCCGCCGGCCGCATCGGGATCGGCCACCTGCAGGCCCGTGAGCGGAAGCGACACGTCCTCGTTGCCGGTGAACGTGGCCGGCAGCGTGTTGACCGGCGGCTTGTTGACCTGGGTGACCGCGGGCTGGATGGTGTCCGTGGCCAGCGAGAAGGCCGAGTCGCCGCCATTGGCCGCCGTGCTGGCCCGACCGCCATTGGTGCCGCTGGTCGTGTCCCACGCGCGGAAGGTCAGGCCCGGGTCGAGCGCGCCGTTGTAGCCCGCGGCTGGCGCGAAATACAGCCGGTTCGTCGCCGACGCCGAGAGCAGCAGCGCATCGGCGTTCGATCCCGCGGGCATGGCCGTCCATGACGTGCCGCTGTTGACCGAGAAGTACCAGACGCCGTAGGTCGTGGGCGCGGAGGTGATGGCAATGCCCTTGACGGCACCCGGATCCACGTCGGTGATGTTGCCGCCCGCAAAGCTTGAGACCGGTGAGCCGACCGCACCCACGGGCGGACCGCCGCCCTCGGCCACCGGAGGCATGGTGAACACCGGCGAAGGGTCCAGCACCGGCGCATCGTTGGCGGGCGCGACGTTGATGGGGATGATGTTGGTGTTGGGGACGCCGGGGTCGTCCGCCGTGGTCGAGACGATCTGGATCTGCGCGGCGCCGCTGAACTCGGGGTTGCCCCGGAAGGTCAGGCCATTGAGCGCCGCGTTGACCAGGCTGCGCGGCCCGCTGAAGGTCATGGTGCCGTCGTTCGTGCCATCGCCCGCGGTAAAGGTCAGGCCGGCGATGCCCGACAGGCTCATGGTGCCGTTGGTGGCGGTGAGGGTCACGGTGGTGGCGCGGTCGACGCCGACCGGGTCCAGGCCATCGATGTCCACCACCTTGATGGCCGTGCCGCCGCCGAGCACCAGGGGCATGTCCTCGACCGCGCTTTGTGCGCCGGGCACCACATTGACGGACCCGAGCACCTCGACGTCGGTCAGCAGCAAGCCCAGGTCGACCCCGTCGCCCGCAAGGCCGGTGGTCGTTGTGGTGAAGAAGTTGAACGAGCCCGTGACGGTGCCCACTGCCCGGACCGCAAAGCCGAGGTCCGCCCCGCCCGTGCGGGTGCTGAAGCTCAGGACCTTGCCCGACACGGTGCCGTTGATGCCGGCCTGGTCCACGATGGTGATCGAGGTGATACCGGCGTCGGTGAAGGTGTACTTGCCGGGTGGATCCGTTTGCGCCGCCAGGAGGACCGGGTTGGTGACCTGGACAGAATGGCCCGACGCATGCGAGAAGACAATGCTCGTGTTGGCGGGCGCGCCGCTCGGGGTTTGATGCAATTCCGAGTTGCCGACGACATTGCCGGCGTTGATCGCGCCTGCAGCGATGCCATTGGATTCGGGAAGCGTGTCCCATGGAATCCCGTAACCCGACTTTCCGTTGCCGTAGTCAGGCGCGGTGGTCATCTTGATGTCGATCGTGCGGGGCGTCCCGCCCGCCGGTGTCTGCGTGATCGTGCCGTTGACGATGCCGTCCATGTTCTTGTCGGCCGGATCCCACAGGACGATGATGGCTGGCCCGGGCGCCAGCGCGTAGCCCCAGCTTGCCGCTGCGACACTTTGCGCCTCGATGGGTCCGACTTGCGTTTCCAGCGTCCAGTTGCCACCCAGGCTTGCGGCGCCGGTGTTGTCGCTCGACGCAGCCACGTCGGCGCCGGTGATCGCGGCCAGCGTGTCGGTGGCCTCGATGCCCGCGGTGCCCGCGCTGAAGTCGCAGCCGTAGACCAGGATGTCCCCATCGGCCGTGAGCGCGCTGCCAATGGCCACCAGGTCGTCGTGGTACTGGCCGCGCATGCTGTCCGTCGTGAGCACGGCGCTGCCCAGGTCCAGCATGCCGGCCGAGCCGTGGCTGAGGATATGGATGGCGCCGATGCCGCTGCGGCCCTGCAGGGCCAGCGCGATGTCCTTCACGCCGTCGCTGCCTTGTGCGATCTGGTGCACCTCGGCGTTGGCCGGGAGGGCCGCGACGAGTTGCTGTGTGTCGGGCAGGGCGGCGTCGATGAAGTAGACATCGGGGCCTTCCTGCGCGACGGCGGGTGGTACGACGGACGGTGGCGTCATGGCCTGGGCCATCGCCTGGCTCAGCGCTTGCACCAGTGCGGCGGCCTCGACCTGCATGTCATGGGCGGCCTGCACGGCCAGCGCCTGCGCATCCGCCACCTGGTGGGTCGCGGTTGCCGCGGCGGCCGCATCGAGCAGCACGCGCGGCTCCAGTGCCTGCAGCAGCATCGGCCCCGCGAGATCCATCGAGGGACGTGCCCAGTCGATACCGGCATGACGCTTCGCTCTGGCGTTTCTCTTGAACATGTCGCACTCCTTGTCTGCTCACGCGGCGCCTTCGCGCACCAGCACATGGGCCACGCGTTCGAACACGCGCACGGCCAGGCTCTGGAATGCGCCTCGCAACTGAAGCTCGCCGCGCACCTCCGTCGGCATCTGCGCGCCGCCTTCCATCACGGTGGCCGACACCTCGAAGGTCGAGTGCTCCGACTTCGCCTTCCTGCCGTCCTGCCGCGAGGCCACGGGGCCGCCATGCACCGAGGCCAGCACCCAGTTGTCGAGCGTGTCCGAGGCCGCGGCGCCGATGCGCTTGACCTGCACGTCGAGCGGCGGCGTGAGCCTCTCCTCGTCGACGAAGCGGCCCTTGACGCCTTCGCCGATGCGCTCCAGGTCGTCGCCATCCACATAGCCGCGCGCTTCCACCACGGAGGGCACGCCGACCAGCACGAGCTGTGTCCGCGCATCGACCCAGCGGCCCTTGTGCATCTCGCGCGTGATGTCCATGACGATGCCGTCCATCGGTGCCTGCACGACGAGGCGCGCCTGCTCGCGCAGGTAGCCGTCGATGCGGTCGCGCTCCATGCGCAGCTCGCGCACCAGCACCAGGCTGTCGGCCAGGTCCTTGGTGTCGGAGGTGCGGCGCGCGAGGCGCTCCTCGATGAGGCGGGCGCGGTCGCGCGCGCTTTCGAGCTGCTGGTCGAGCTCGGGCGCGCCGAGCCGCATCATCACCTGCCCCTCCTTCACGGCCTGCCCCGGTTCGATGAGGATCGCGTCGATGCGCGCCGGCCGCGGCGCAAAGGAGGGCACTTGCTGCGCCGCCGTCAGCACCGCGGGAATGCGCACGCGGTACGGCAGCGGCACCACGAAGATCGCCAGCAGCGTCAGCACCACCAGCGCCGTGACGCGCACGCGCGCGCCGCTCTCGCGCCGGCGCTTGAGCCACACGCGCACCTCGCGCCAGATCGGCAACGCGATGAACCAGGCCAGCTCCACGATGAACATCACGATGCCGAGGATCTTGAAGAAGAAGTGGTAGACCAAGAGCGCGATGCCGAGGAACAGGAAGAAGCGGTAGATCCAGGTCGCGAACGCGAAGCCGATGAAGAAGGCGCGCGAATGCAGGCCGACGACCGCGGGTGGCTTGTCGCCATAGCCGAACAGCTGTTCGCGCAGGAACCAGCGGCCCATCTCGAAGGAGCGCTCCTGCAGGTTCGGCACGTTGATGAGGTCGCTGAACAGGTAGTAGCCGTCGAAGCGCATCATCGGATTCAGGTTGATGGCCAGGCTCAGGATCCAGCCCGTGGTGGCCAGCGCGAAGGCCGCGTGCCGCACCGGCCCGTCGGGCACCAGCACCCAGACCCAGGTCGCGATCACCGCCACGATCAGCTCCACCGCCATGCCGGCCGCGTCGATGAGCACGCGCTGGCGGTGGTCGCGCAGCCGCCAGGCATCGGTGGTGTCGGTGTAGAGCACCGGCATCATCACGATGAAGGCCACGCCCATGGTCGTGATGCGCGAACCCATGCGCACCGAGGCATAGCCATGGCCGAGTTCATGCAGCGTCTTCACCAGCGCCAGGCTGATGCCGAAGGTGACCACGCCGGAGGCGGTGAACATCTCCGGCAGCGTGCTGCGGAAGGCCTCCCACTGGCGCGAGACCAGGTAAAGGCTCGCAAGGCCCGCGACCAGCAGCAGCCACCAGAAAGTGCGCGTGAAGAAGAAGGTCGTGAGGTGCTGCGTCGCGCGCAGGAAGCGGTCCGGCCGGGCCAGCGGCACCTTGAGGAACAGGTAGTTGTGGACGATGCGGTGCCAGATCGAACGTTCCCGCAACCGTGCCGCATGCTGCTGCGCGCGCGCATAGGTCACGTGGCCGATGGACTGCACCAGCTCGTTGCGCAGCAGGAATTCCAGCAGCGCGACCGCGCTCTGTTCCGACACCGGCCGGCCGCTCTTCACGCTGGCGCGCGCACGCAACTCGCTCAGCGTGCCGCCGCCCCAGCAGGCCAGCAGGTCAACCGCGTCCTGGTCGATCTCGAAGAAGCGTTGTGCCAGCGGGTCGTGGATCTTCCATGGATGGTCGGCATCGCCTTCGATGAGGCGCAGGTCCGGCCGCAGCGGCGGCAGGGGCCGCTCGCCGGGGTCCATCTGCATGGCCTTCGGAAGGGGCGGCGCGGGTGCGTCGCCCGGAGACAGGATGTCGTCCATGGATCACATCCCCGTCCATTGGCGCAAGGCGGTGATCGGGCGGCGCAGCAGGTAGAAGAACAGGGTGACCTGCTCGCCGTACACGCGCGCCGTGCCGCGCAAACCCAGGCGCGCGGCCGGTGCCGAGGTGTCGGTGGGCCGTGCCGTGACGATGAAGCTGGCGACGCCGGCCGGATCAGTCTCGGCCTTGTAGGCGGCGCGCACCACGGTGGCATCGACCGGCCGCAGCGGCGCGGCATCGAGGAACACCTTGGTCTCCGCGCCTTCGCGCAGGTTCACCGCATCGGCCACCGGCACCTTGAGCTGGAACTCGACCTGCGACGGATTGGCCACGCGCATGATGGCCTCGCCCACCACCACCGGACGGCCGACCCAGTCGCGCGGGTCACCATACAGCGCGACGCCGGGTTGCTGCGCCTTGATCACGGCCTTGTCGAACATGGCGCGGGCATAGTCGCGCTCGGCGCGGGCCACGGTTTCCTCGGTCTGCGCGATGGCCAGCTCGCGCTTGGCGGTGGAGTCGTCCATCGAGGCCTGTTGCAGCCGCAGCATCTTGGCGCGCGCCACTTCCAGCTTCTGCTGCGCGACCTCGGCATCGCTGCGCAGGGCGGTGTCGACGAGCTGCACGAGCGGGTCGCCTTCCTTCACCTGCGCGCCGGGTTCGACCAAGATGCGCTCCACCACGCCAGCGACCGGCGCGGCCACGACGAAGGGATCGAGCGGCGTGACCTCGACCGGCGCGAGTGTGGTCAGCGGCACCGGGATGAAGGCCAGCGCCGCCGCGATGATCGCCAGCACGAGGCCGGTGCGGCGCAAGGTCCGACCCCAGTCGCGCGTGGGCTTGGCGCGCCCGAGGATGGCGCTGGCGCCGTGGCCATAAGCCTGCGCGATGCGTTCGCCAGCTTCCGGTGCGACTCCTCCCATTCGGTGTCGCGCGCCAGCAGCCAGCCGGCATGCGGCGGCTGCGCGACGTCGGCCACCGGCACCCACATCAGGTGGCGCAAGGCGGCCTCGGCCGTGCAGGGGTCGCTGGCATCGGCATGCGTGGGCAGCGTGAAGGTCTCGATGGCGGCGCGGTCCTCGCTGTCGGCCCAGATCCGGCCGGCCATGTCCTCGTACCAGCGCAGCATCGGCGAGTCGCGGTTGACCGTGGACAGTGCCGATACGGCCGCCGCGCGCCAGCCGCCGGACCTGTCCTTGCCGGCGGTCTCTCGCAGCGGATGCACCGGCTCGAAGACCAGCGCCTGCCCGAAAGGCAGCAGCGCCACCGGCTCGTTCGCCAGGTGCGACCACAGTGCCTTCAACGTGGTGCACTGGCGCAAGCCGCCTTCGACGCTGATGAGGTGCACCAGGCCACCGCCGGGCGTGGCGCCGACCTTCGCCTTGAGGGGTGCGGTGCCTTCGCCCTCGGCGGACTTGCCCTCGCGTACGACCAGCCTTGGCTTGCCTGTCGGCTTGCCAGCATCGATCGCCTCAGTACCCTGGACTTCGCTTGGCTGGCTCACGGTGTGTTTCAGCGACTCGTGCCGCTGCTCCCTTTGGGTGGTGGTGAGGTTGCCGGTGCAGTGCCTGGCGAGGGTCGGGCGGGGGCAGTGACCGGCGAGGCCGAAACGGCGGCAGGCGCGGCCACGGGAGCTGCTGCTGGCGATGCGCCCGCGCCTTGTTCCAGCCGGGCCGCCCCGCTCATGCCGGGCAGCACGCCGGCCGGCACGTTCGGCACCTTGCAGATGATCTTCACGGTCTGGCTCACCGCATCCACGGCGCCGGAGATGCGGTCGACCACGGCCTTCACGGTCGCGCCGGTCTCGTCGACCTTGAAGTCGAAGCTGGAGCCGACCTTGAGCCAGCTCAGCCACTTCGACGGCACCACCATGTACAGCTCCAGCGGCCCGTCGCTGACGATGCGCATCAGCTTCTCGTTGGGCGGCGGCGCCTCGTGCTTGCGTGCCATGGTCTCGACCACGCGGCCCGCAAAGGGCGCGACGACGGTGCAACCCGCCATGCGCGCCTGGATCGTCTGCGCCTGCGCGCCGCGCTCCTTCTGCTTGAGCAGCGCGATGTCGGCATCGGCCCGGCCCGTTGCGCCCATGGTCAGCAACTCGGCCTGCACCGTGGCATTGCGCGCCTCCGCGGCCTCGCCTGCGCGGGCCGCGCGAAGGTCGGCGGCCAGGCGGCTGCAATCGAAGGTGACCAGCGCGGCGCCCTTGGGAAAGCGATCGCCTTCGCGGTACGGCATGTTCAGGATCACCTCGGACAGCGTGCTCGACAGCACCGCCTCGTTCTGCGCGCGCAGCACGCCGCGCGCGATGCTGGCATCGGGTCCGCCACCACCGCTGCCTTGTGCAAGGGCCAGGGTGCCGGCCAGCAGCAGGCCCAGCGCGCCGGCGCCACGTGGGAGGGAATGCAAGGTCATCGGCGAATCGAGGTCGCGGCCAGCGCGTCATCGCGCTGCGCCCAGAGCGTGCGCAGCTTGTTCGACAGCACCTCGACCGAGTCGCTGCTGCTCATGCTGACGTCGATCGGGTCGATGCCGATGGAGGCATAGATGTTGGCGTAGGCGTTCTGCAGATCGGCCAGCGCCACGTCCAGCCGCACCTCCGACACGACCGTGTTCATCTGCTCGCGGATCAGCGTCTGGCGGCTCAGCTTCTCGGCCTTGAAGCCGGCATCGAACTGGTTCTCGATCTTGCCCTGCACCGCCAGGTAGCGCTGCGCGGTGTCGAGTTCGCGCAGGCGGAACTCATAGCGTGCGCGACTCACTTGCACCTGCGTGGCGACGGCCATGGTCAGCGCCTTGGCACGCTCGTCGAGCAGGTCGTTCTGTGCCTGTACGCGGGCCCGGTCGGCCGGCAGGCGGAACACGTTCAGCACGTTCCAGCTGGCGCGTGCGCCGTAGCCGGTCCAGCTGTTGTTGTAGAGATAGCTGTTGTCGCTCCAGTCGGCGCCGATGAACACGCGCAGGCTGGGCAACGTGCGCAGGATGGCGGCCACGCCTTCGCGGTCGTTGCTGCGCATCTGGTAGGCCACTTCGCGCAACTCGGGCCGGTTCTCGATCGCCATGCGCAGCATCTCGGCGTTCTGCATGCGAACCGGTTGCCACGGCGTGTTGCGCGGCGGCAGCACGACCTGGAACTGGGTCTCTGGCGGCACGTTCATCAGGGCGGCGAGCTGTTGCTTGGCCACGCTGAGCTCGCGAGCCAGCGTCTGTGCCTCGCGCCGGATGCTCAACAGTTCGCGCTGGTAGCTCAGCGCGGAGAGCGGAGCGGTCAGGCCGGTGCTCTGCTGCTGCTCGGCCTGCTGCAGGGCCTCCTGCGTCACCCTCTCCAGGTCGGTGATCTTGGTCAGCAGGCGCTGCGCGCTCACCGCGCGCCAGTAGGCCGAGCGCACGTCCTCGACGATGCGGTTGATCACCTTGCGCTTGCGTTCCTCCGACAGCATCACCTCGTCGGCAGCCTGTTGCGCACGCACATAGGACAGGCCGAAGTCGAGCAGGTCCCAGCTCAGCGTGAGGTCCTGCGCGAACACATCGCGGTCGCTGGAGGTCGATGGTTCCAGGCTGATCCTTCCGGTTAGCAAGGACCGGCTGAAGCCGCCCGAATCGTTGCTGCGGCCGGTGTAGTCCAGGTCGGCCATCACCTTGGGCAGCATGTCGAAGCGCTTGAGGTTGAGGTCCTTGGTGCGCAGCGCCTGGTCCATCACCTCGACGCGATAGTCCAGGTTGTACTTGATGGCGCGCGCCATCGCGTTGTAGAGGTCCACCGGCGCCGAGACCGGTTCCTGGTCCGCGGCCATGCGCGAGATCAGGGCCGCGGACCGGTCCTTGTGCTTCTGCTCATCAAGCATCGCCGGGGTGATCGAACAACCGTTCAATGCGCCGCAAATCATCAGGATGCTGGCCGACACGGCACTCAGGCTGCGGGTCGGCGTTCGACGGATCCGGGGCTTTGAGCGGGATGACTTGTTGCATCCGCTTTCCAACTTCTCAGTTGATGACATTGCCACCTCGTCGGGTTGTTGTGGATGCAGGTTAACGCCCACTTCGCACGAAGCAAATAGTTGGTGAAACAATTGAGTGACAAATTCCTACGGAAAAAGTCGGATTTGTCCGTCAAGCGCCCGAGCGCATTTGTGCCAGCCGGACGAGGCATTTCGCGCCCGGAAATCGGGCTGACACCGTTACCTGTGTGTCAAGCGGAACGCTTCTCGAAGCCTTCCTGCATTTCGATCTTTTCTTCCACCTCGCGCTCGAGGAAGAAGTTGAGGAAGGTCCGTATCACCGCGATCGCGGCGAGGTGGCCGAGTTCTTCCCAGGTGGGCGAGAAGGAGGTGTTGACGATGTCCGCCGCCAGCTGGAACGTGAGCCCCGCCACCAGCCAGCGCGCGAACGACAGCCAGACGGCGCGCCGCTGGTAATCGGCGTCGTCGGTGCGCTTGCCCATGCCCACGCGCACGATCTTGAGCAGGGCCGCGATCGCGCCGATGGCGATGAACAGCACTGCGCAGGTCTCGATGACCAGCGACACCAGGTGGGCGATCTCGCGCAGCGTGATTTCCAGGTGTTCCAGTTCCATCTGCAAGCCCCCTAGTGAAACGGTCCGATGTTGAAGCTCATGCCGAAGATGGCCACGAGGCCCAGCGCGAGCAACAGGATCGCGACGATGAAGGTCATCGACAACGGGAAATGGCTCTCTGCATGCACCAACCCCTGCGCATGCAGCTCCGCCCGCTCCTTGCGCAGGCCGCGCATGAAGCCGATGTGATAGATGATGCCCAGCACCAGCATCAAGAGGCCGAGCCACACCAGCGCTTCACCGAAGAGACGCGGCGCCGCGGCGCTCTTGAGCATGTCCGCATCGCGCATCTTCTGGAACACCTGGTAGATCGTGAAGCCGAAGCCGATCAGCGACAACGAGGTGCGGATCACCGACATCAGCGTGCGGTCCGCGCTCATGCGCGTGCGCTGGAAGGACATGCCGGTGCGGCGCGACGACAACTCGGTGGACGCCTCCTCGGAGGAGCCGCTGTGCTTGAGCTTCCCTGGCGTAGCGTCGAATTGCCCGTCGGCCATGTGTCGTTCCTATGTTGGCCCTGCCGCGCGCGAGATGCAGCGGAAGCCGAGGTGGCAGGTGGAGGTGTCGATGTCCTGCGGCATGCGCGCGGCCGGCCGGTAGCGCTTGCAATAGTTGGGTGCGCAAAGGTACGAGCCGCCCTTCATGACCTTGCGCGGAATGCGCAGGCCGGCCGATGCACTCGGATTGGGGCTGTCCTCCTGCGTGCCGCCGCGCGGGTTGTCGAGCGTGCAGCAGGGATGCGCGATCTTGCCGTGCTCCTGGTACCAGTCGGTGGTCCATTCCCAGACGTTGCCGGTCATGTCGTAGAGGCCATAGCCGTTGGGCGGGTAGGAGCCCACGGGGGCCGTCCATTCATAGCCGTCCTCGAGATGGTTCTGCCACGGGAATTCGCCTTGCCAGGTGTTGGCCATGTGGCGGCGTCCGGGCGTCAGTTCGTCGCCCCATGCGTAGTCGGCGCCGTCCAGCCCGCCGCGCGCGGCGAACTCCCATTCGGCCTCGGTCGGCAGGTCCTTGCCGGCCCATGTCGCATAGGCTTGCGCGTCCTCGAAGGCCACGTGCACCACGGGATGTTTCCACAAGCCTTGAAGTCCGCTCTTCGGTCCGCGCGGATGCTTCCAGTTGGCGCCTGCGACATAGGTCCACCAGTTGTGGTGGTTGCTCAGGTCCACGCGTTGCGCAGCCTTCTGGAACATCACCGACGACGGCACCAGCAGGGCCGGGTCGGCGCCCGGATAGTCGGCCGCGTTGGCCGGCCGCTCGGCCAGCGTGACATGGCCGGTGGCATCGACGAAGCGCTTGAACTCGGCATTGGTGACGGTGTGCCGGTCGATCCAGAAGCCGTCCACGGCCACGCGATGCACCGGCGCCTCTTCGGGGTAGAAGTTCTCCGACCCCATGCGGAAGGTACCGCCCGGGATCCATGCCATGTTGTCGCCGGGCGCCGCATGCGCCTTCGCCTTCGCCGGCTCCGTTTTCACAAGATCGTTCAATTCAAGCTTCCTGGTGACCGATGGCAGCACGCGACCGACCGGCGCAGGTTGTCGTCCGGGAATCGCACAGCCAATGTTGCAAAGCGGATGTTGTACCTCAAGCCGACGCGGCGGCTACTGGCCTTTGGTGCAGCCCCGGCCCATGCAGAAAAGCCCCCGCTGCGGTTGCAACGGGGGCTGTACAGGGGGACTTGCGACGAAGCGCTTGCCTTATGCGGCGACAGCTTCCTCGGCGGCGGCCGGCGCCACGCTGGTGCTCGTGGCGATGTTCACTGCAGCGCCTGCCTTGGCTTGCGCCGGCACGCCGCGGATCATGTCCGCCGCCTTCTCCGCGATCATCACCGTCGGCGCATTGGTGTTGCCGCCGATGACGGTCGGCATGACCGAGGCGTCGACCACGCGCAGGCCTTCGATGCCACGCACGCGCAACTGCTCGTCCACCACCGACATGCGATCGCTCGCCGGGCCCATCTTGCAGGTGCCGCAGGGGTGGTACTGCGTGTCGGCGCGGTTGCGGATGTCTTCCTTGATGGCGGCAACGTCGTTGCGGTCCACCTTGTAGAGCATCTTGCCGCGGTAGGCGTCGAAGGGGCGAGCCTCCAGGATGCCCATCTGCAACTGCACGCCCTTCACCAGGGTGTCGAGGTCGCGTTCGTCGTCGAAGAACTTGGGGTCGATCACCGGCGCCACGGTCGCATTGCGGCTGGCCAGCTTCACGGTGCCGCGGCTGTAGGGGCGCAGCAGGTCGACGTGGCATGAATAGCCTTGGCCCGTGTGCATCTTGCGGCTGTGGTCGTCCACCACCGCCACCACGAACACCAGTTGCAGGTCGGGCACCTTCACGTCGGGCGAGGAGCAGACGAAGCCGCCGGACTCCGCGAAGTTGGAGGTCACGAGGCCGGTGCGGCGCTTCTTCCACTCGGGGATGGCCGACAGCACGCGCATGCCGCCGCGCACCGAGACGCCGAAGGTCTCGTTCGGCGAAGAGGTCTTGTAGCTCTGCACATGGTCGATGTGGTCCTGCAGGTTCTCGCCGACGCCGGGCAGGTCATGCACCACCGGGATGCCGAGCTTCTGCAGGTCGGCCGCAGGGCCCACGCCCGACATCAGCAGGATCTGCGGCGAGCCGAAGGCGCCGGACGAGAGGATGACCTCGCGCCGTGCGCGCACCTGCTTCTCGACGCCATCCACCGTGTACACGACGCCGACCGCGCGCTTGCCTTCGAACAGGATGCGCGAGGTGAGGGCGTTGGTGCGCACGGAGAGATTGGGGCGGAACAGGTTGGGCGTGATGTAGCCCTTGGCCACGCTGTGGCGCTCGCCGTTCTTCTGCGTGACCTGGTAGATCTGCACGCCGAGTTGCTCGGCGCCGTTGACGTCCCTGTTGAGCGGAATGCCCTGCTGCTGGCAGGCTTCGAGGAAGACCTTGTTGATGGGGCTCGGGCTGCGCAGCTCGGCCACGTTGAGCGGGCCGCTGGTGCCGTGCAGCGGGTCGTTGCGGTGCGTCTCGTTGTTCTCGGCGCGGATGAAGTAGGGCAGCACGTCCTCGTAGGACCAGCCGGCGTTGCCGAGTGCCGACCAGTGGTCGTAGTCCCAGCGGTTGCCGCGCATGTAGACCATCGCGTTGATCGAGCTCGACCCGCCCAGCGTCTTGCCGCGCGGCTGGTAGCCCTTGCGGCCGTTGAGGCCCTTCTGCGGGACCGTTTCGTAGGCCCAGTTGTTGAAGGGCCTGGGCAGCATGGTCACCACGCCCAGCGGGGCGTGGATCATCACGCTGGTGTCCGGCCCGCCGGCTTCGAGCATGCACACCGTGGTGGCGGACTCCTCGCTCAATCGCGATGCAACGACGCAGCCGCCCGAACCGGCGCCAACGACGACATAGTCAAATTCTTCAATGCTCATGCTTGTCTCTCGGAGTTGTGGTGAATCTGTGCTCTGGAATTCCTGAAGTCGCAGGGCGGGGCCTGCGACGTGACTGCCGCGAATGTAGGGCCGCACCGGGGGTCGCGCCTAGGTTGAACTCAGCCACATTCGGGTGAAAATCCGCCAAGACCCAACAAACTGTTTGATCGTGCGCAAATCCATCGCCTTTGAGGCTCCCGCGGGGCGAATCACCGTGCGCGACGGCAGCGATCTGGACCGCCCGTTGCACAGCATGCTGGGCCTCAATGCCCTGGTCGACGCCATGTCCGCGCAGGGGGTGGGCGTCGAGCGGCTTTTTGCGGGCACCGGCATCGCACCCCAGGCCGTTTCAGACTCGCAGGCCCGCATCTCGCACCGCCAGAAGATTGCGCTCTTCGGCAAGGTGCGCGAGCTGTCGAATGACCCGGCGGTAGGCCTGCTGGCCGGGCAGCGCCAGCGCCTGTCCGACTTCGGCGTCTATGGCTATGCGCTCCTGAGCAGCGCGACCTTTGGCGAGGCCATCGATTTCGGCGTCAAGCACGTGCGCCTGGCCGGCCCGGTCATCGAGAAGACCTTCCGGGTCGCGGGCAACGTCGCCATTTTCGAAGGCCACGACGTCATCGACCTGGGCCCCTTGCTGCCGCTGGCCACGGAGTTCTGGTTCAGCTCGATGCAAATGCTGATCAGCCGCGTGCTGGAGCGGCCCTTCGAGGCGCTGCGCCTGGAGTTGCCCTACCCGGCGCCGGCCAGCGCGCAGCGCTACGAGGAGATCCTTCGCTGCCCGGTGGCTTTCGACTCGCCGGCCATGCAGTGGCACTTCGACGCCCGCCTGCTCGAGTTGCCGCTGCCCAATGCCAATCCGATCACGGCCGAGGTGTCATCGGCCTTCTGCAGCCGCATGCTGGAAGCCGCTGGCGGAGAGAACCCGCTGGTCCTGACCATCAAGGAAATCTGCCTCAACGCGTCGGGTGGCCTGCCCCGCGCGGAGCAGATGGCCGACCGGCTGCACCTGTCGACCCGGACCTTGCACCGCCGCCTGTTCGAGGCCGGCACCAGCTACCAGAACATCATCGACGGCGTGCGCAAGCGCCTGGCCATCGAGTTCCTGGAGCGCACCGAACTCTCGGTCGGCGAGATCGCGGAGCGCACCGGTTTCTCCGATGTGTCGAACTTCCGCAAGGCGTTCCGGAAGTGGACGAACCAGACGACGACGTACTACCGGGACCGCCGAGCAAGTTGAGAAGGCGCGAATATTCCTACTGCGGCCACCGATCTCAGGCCTGCGCTCCTCGCCGCACGAGAGTGCGACTGCGGTGCGCGGCCCGACCTCCCGGCTGGCGCCCTCGCTACGGAATCTTCACGCCTTCTCGGCGCTGCTGAATTCACCACCCCAGCTTCGCGGCCACGTGCATCAGTTCCGCCACGGTGCGCGTCTGCATGCGTTCCATGATGCGCGCACGGTGGAACTTGACGGTCTGCTCGACGATGCCGAGATCATTGGCGATCTGCTTGTTGAGGCGGCCCTTGACGACGGCGGCGAGCACCTCGCGTTCGCGCGCAGTCAGCGTGGCCAGCCGGGCCTCGCAGGCGGCGGCCTCGGCGTTGGCCTGGCAGGTCGACGCATCCTGCGCCACGGCCCTTCGCACCGCCTCGACCAGGGTGGCGGCGCTGACCGGCTTGGTGAGGAAGTCGGCGGCGCCGGCCTTGATCGCCTGCACCGTCATGGGAATGTCGCCATGTCCGCTGAGGAAGACGATGGGCAGCGGATGGCCGGTCTGCATCAGGCGGTGTTGCAGTTCCAGCCCGTCGAGCCCGGGCATCGTCACGTCCAGCACCAGGCAGCCGCGCGTGCGTGGATCAGGCCGCGTGAGGAAGGCCTCCGCGGAGGTGAAGCTGTGGACGCGCCATCCCTCCCCGCGCAACACCCGCGTGAGCGACTTGCACACGGACGGGTCGTCGTCGACAAGGAACACGGTATCCAGTTCGGGCATGGTTTCCATGGCCTTGGATTCAACCGGACTGTCGCAACGGCCATGTGACAACGAAGGTCGCGCCGCCCTCCGGGTTGTTGCCGGCGGTGAGCGTGCCCCGGTGCGCCGTGATGATCGACTTGCAGATCGCCAGGCCCATGCCGGTGCCGCCGGCCTTGGTGCTCCAGAACGGCTCGAACACACGGCGGATGTCCTGCACGTCGATGCCCGTGCCCCGGTCGACCACATGGACCCGCACGTGGGTGTCGTCGCATTCGGTGCGGATGCTCAAGCGGCGCCGGCACGTGTCGACTTCGTTCATGGCGTCGGCGGCATTGAGGATGAGGTTCAGCAGCACCTGCTGGAGTTGCACCCGGCCGCCCTCGACCAGCGGCAGCCAGGGCGCAAGCTCGGTCGCGGCGTGGATGTGACGGCGGTTCAGCTCGGTGCGCACCAGGTCCAGCGTCTCCGTCACCAGTTCGTTGAGGCTGAGCGCCGTGAAGTGCATCTCGCCGTGCTTGAACAGCGCACCCAGGCGCCGGATGATCTCGGCGGCGCGCCGGTCCTCGCTGATGATGTCCTCGCAGATCTCGCGCACTTCCGCCAGGTCGGGCTGGTCATGCCGCAGGATCTTGCGTGCGGCCTCCGCGTTGCCGAGGATGGCCGCCAGCGGCTGGTTCAACTGGTGCGCGATCGAGGCCGACATCTGGCCCATCATCGACACGCGGGTCATGTGCGTCAGCGCGGCGCGGTCCTTCTCGGCCTGCAGCTCGGCTTCCTTGCGCGCGGTGATGTCGAGCGCCACGCCGGTCATGCGGTGGTCGGAGCCGGCTTCGGCACGGCCGCGCGCGGCGATCCACCGGACGCCGCCGCTGGGCTCCAGCACGCGGTATTCGACGTCGACTTCCACGTCCTGCGCCACCGCGCGCCGCACGGCCTGGTCGACGCCTTCGCGATCGGCCGGGTGCACGGTGTCCAGCACGCGGTCGAAGCGCACCGGCTTCTCCTTCGACGGGCCGACGTACTCGCGCAACTCGGCAAGCGGCCAGATCTTGTCGCGGCCCACGTCCCAAATCCACATCGACAGCCGGGCCGCGCGCGCCGCGAGATTCATGCGCCGCTCGCTTTCCTCCAGCGCGAAGATGGTCCGCCGACGCAGGCGCCATTCGAGCAAGAACGCCGTGATCAGCATGGCCAGCAGCAGCCCCACGCCCGACAGGACGAGCGCCTGGTCCCGGTACCGGTCCCAGAAGGTCGGAGCCCTGAAATGAACGATGGCATCGGCCGGCAGGCTGTCGACGGGCAGGCCCCATTTGCGCGCCTGGCGCCAGTCGACTTGCAGGTGCACCGGCACGCTGGCCGGGAGCGCCAGCGCCTCGGGCAGCGCGCCGTCCAGCAGGCCGTCGATGGCCTTGGCCGCTTGCCGGCCCATCTCCAGGTAGGAAGGCATCAGGCCGCCCACGATGCCGGTGCCGATGAGTGCGCTGTAGGGGGCGTAGACCGGCGCGCGTGACGCCTCGGCGATCAGCGTGGTCGATTCGCGGGGGCGGAACATGCGGCCGTCGCCGTCCTGCTCGTAGCCGGGCGTGAACACCACGGTGTCGGCGCCGAGCTGCCGCAGACGCCTGGCCGTCGCATCGGCCGAGAGGCCCGAGAGGTATTCGACCGGCACGTGCAGGTCGAGCCCGGCGATGGTTGCGCGCGCATCGGTGGCGGGTTGCCGGTCGGCCGGACCGGCCCCGGTGACCACCACCACGCGCCGCGCTGCAGGGTGCCATTGCAAGGCCTGGCGGATGGTCCCGCCAAAGTCGTCGTCGACCGGCATGCCGACCACATTGGCGGGCAGCGGTTGCGCCGTGGCGATGGCGCTGCGCGAGACGGCGACATGCACCACGGGCACGTCCGGGAACAGGGCGGCGCGATGGCGCAACAGGAAGTCGAGCGCAGGCCGGCCGCCGGCGACGATGACTTCGGGCTTGCGCAGGGCGTACTTGTCGCGCAGGTAGGTGGTGACGGTCTGCTCGTAGGCGTCGCCGGCAAAGACGGCTTCGTCGAGGAATTCGGTGAAGAAGTCGACCTCCCGGTCGATCGGGTCGCCGAGGCTTTCCCGCAGCCCACGCTCGATCTCGACATTGGCCGCGGCCTGCCGGTCGCCGGAGAAAAGCACCAGCACATTCCGGCCCGCCGGCTCGGCGTTCGCAGTGGCCGGCAACAGGCAACAGGCAAGCAGCAGAAACACGAGGTGCACCATGACACCATGGGGCGAGCCGGTCTTGAGCAGGTCCCGGCGCTGGGTCGAACTGATCATGGGTCCCGTTGGTTCACAGGATGTCGTCGCGCAAGAAATCAGACATCGGCAGTCGGTTGGAGGTGCGTAATGTAGCCGTTCGCGCCAACCGTCAATTCAATTTTTACCAAAGTAAATAAGTGTTATTTGTATCGCGGAAGACGACGGAATCCGGTAGCACGGTGAGCGCGGGCATGCGGGTACAGTGCGCAGCGAAGGCGTTACGGTCCACCTTTCCACAGGCGCCAACAGCGCTAGTGCCGCGAGGATTTCCTCTCATCGAGCGCGGCGCCCGGACCGGCCTCAATGCGAGGCCAGACTCGCCTGAACGCGCCCGCCGACGAACGCGCGCAGGACAAAAAAGCCCGCGCACCTTGCGCGCGCGGGCCATCCCTGGAACAGCGGGCGTGCCCCCGTTACTTCGCCGCCTGCACCACGGCTGGCGGACGGCCGAGGTGCGTCCCCGAATCCAGTAGCACCAATTCGCCCGTGACCGTGCGGGCGCCTTCGGTCAGCCACAGCACCGCTTCGGCCACGTCTTCGGCCGAGCAGGCCCGGCCGAGCGGCGTCGACTGTTCGTATTGCGCTTTCAGCTTCTGGAAGTTCTCTTCGCCGATGCCGTCGGCGAACCATCGCGTCGTGATCATGCCGGGGCAGACCGCGTTCACGCGTATTTCCGGCGCGAGCGAGCGCGCCATGTTCAGCGTCATCGCGTTGACCGCGCCCTTCGAGGCGATGTAGGCCAGGGAGGAGCCGATGCCGAGCGCCCCCGCGATCGACGACACGTTGACGATCGACCCGTTGGGCGACCTCTTCAGGTGCGCCATGCAGGCGCGCACCATCTGGAACGCACCGATCACGTTCACGTCCAGGATGCGCTGGAAGGTCTTGGCGTCCAACGCATCCCAGTTGGCCGAGCCGGCAAAGGAGGTGATGCCCGCGTTGTTGACCAGTGCGTCGATGCGGTTCCAGCGCGCCATGGCGGCCTCGGCCATCGCGCGGCAGGCGGCATCGTCCGAGATGTCGCCGCACACGAGCAAGGTGTCGGCGCCGGCCTCGCGGCAGGCCGCCTCGGATTCCCTGGCCTCGCGTTCGCTGCGAGAGTAGTTGATCAACACGTCGTAGCCTCGACGCGCCAATGCGAGCGCGGTTGCGGCGCCGACGCCGGTTGCAGAGCCTGTGACGATGGCTGCCTTGCGTTCTGTCATGTTTTTTCGGGAGTCGTTGAAGGGGAGGGGGGTGCCCGGCGATGCAGGCGCCGTGGATTCTGCGCCGGCCGGGTGCACAAGGCGCGTCCTCGAACAACGGTGGTCGAATCCACAGGCCGGTTCACGCTGGCCAGCTTCAGCCCCGACAGGGCGGCCAGGTTCGGGTCACCGAAGTTTGAGACGAGGCGGGCTGCGCAATCGCAAGGTCTTGTGGATGAGAAACATTCTCATTAAACTCCACGATCGGACGGTGGGTGCCCGGACTTGGCGCCCGACACCGTCCACCCTCCAAGGCAAGCCGCCGCCAGCCCCAATCCCGCCCCCGCGATTCGTTGCGGGGGAGACCTGATGCGCTGACGGAGCAAGCCATGCATGAATCCCCCGACGACGACGTCCATGACGCCCCCTGCGCCTGTGCGCTGGTGGCACGTGCCGTGACCTTGATGACCGAATGGGCCGGTCCCAGCCCCGGCCACGCAGGCCAGCCCGAGGCCTATCGCGCCTTGCTGGCGCGACAGGTGATGAGCGACCTGTACTTCCTGCGGAGCCATCCCGGACTGAGCCCGCACCTGCGCGAGGCCATGGCGCACGCGCACCAACGGTGGATCGCGCTGGCCCGCCCGACGTCGATTGCGGCGCAAGACACCGTCATGGACGAGATGTCTCCCGGCGCGCGCGGTGTGTCCCTGCATTGACCGGAGTGCCCATGCAACGACTCGATGCCGAAGCCGAGGACGATCTCCTGCTGCGGCGCTGGAACCGCCTGCGCATGTACGTGCGCTGCGGCCTCTACGCGCACCATTCCGGCTACATCCGCCTGTACGTGAAAGCCGGCCTGGCGATTGCCCGCCGCGATATCCGCCCCGCAAGGGAAGTGCACCTGCGCGTCTTGCAAACCTTGCTGAGCACCGGCCAGGACGAGGCGCTGCCATGGTCCTGGCGCAACGCTTGCCTGGACCATCTGGACCTGCCGGTGGCGAACCTCACGCCCTTGCTGGCCGTGGATGACCCGGTGGCCCTGCGTGCGATCGAGGCCGGGGTGCAGCGTGCGCGGGACGGGTTGCCGGCGCTGCCCGGTTGAGGGCGCGCGATTGCCACGGCGCGCGTATCAATCCACCTTCACATTCGCACTCTTCACTATCGCGCCCCATTTGGGCACCTCCTTCGCAAGGTAGCTGCCGAAATCGGCCGGCTTCATCCATTCCGCCGTGAAGCCCTGCGCTGCGAGCTTGTCCTTGATCTCCGGCATCGCGAGGATTTTCTGCATGTCCGCGTTGATCTTGTCGACGATGGGCTTGGGTGTCGCGGCCGGGGCCATCATGCCGATGAAAGCGACCGCCTCGAAGTCGGGATAGCCCTGCTCGGCCACGGTCGGCACATTGGGCAGCACGGCCGAGCGCTTCCTGCCGGTGACCGCCAGCGCCTTGAGCTTGCCGGAGGTCACGAAGGGCGTGGCGGAGATCATGGTGTCGAGCATGTAGGTGGTCTGGCCACCCATCACGTCGGTCAGGCCGGGGCCGCTGCCCTTGTAGGGCACGTGAATGGTCTTGATGCCCGCCACGCTGTTGAGCATCTCGCCGCCGAGGTGCGTCGACGAGCCATTGCCCGACGATGCAAAGGACAGCTCGCCCGGCTTGGCCTTGGCGGCCGCGACGAGTTCCTTCAGGTTGTTGGCCGGGAAGTCGGGCCGGGTCACCAGCACCAGTGGGCCGGTCATGATCATCGAGACCGGCGCCAGGTCCTTCAGCAGGTCGTACTTCAATTGCTCCTTCGGGAACAGCGACATGTTGATGGCATGCGACGTGGCCGCAATCAGCAGCGTGTAGCCGTCGGCCGGCGCCTTGGCGACGAAGTCGGCGCCGATGTTGGAGCCGCCGCCGGGCTTGTTCTCGACGATGAAGGACTGCTTCTCGATCTCGCCGAGCTTCGACGCGAGCAAGCGGGCCACGATGTCGTTGGGGCCGCCCGGTGCATAGGGCACGATGATCTTCACCGGCTTGGAGGGGTACTTGTCGTCGGCATGCGAGAGCAAGGGGGATGTGAATGCGGCCGTGGCGGCCAGGGCGATGGCGAGGGTCTTGAACACGGTTGTCTCCAGTCTTGAAATGAGGTGAGCGCGGCCGCTCAGGTCTTGTAGGAAGGGTCTTCGCGGTCGAGCTGGCGCAGCAGCGCAGGCCATTCCATCGGCGCGAAATTGACCTTGCCTTGCGGGCCGTAGCGCCTGGCCATCTGGGCGGCCAGCTCCGGGCTGGGCATGCTGACTTCGGCGCCGCTGGCCAGCACGTCGACCTGCACCTGGCAGGCGGTCTCCAGCCAGTACATCAGGTTCCAGGTGTCCTGCACGCTCGGGCCGCAGGCCACCAGGCCGTGGTTGCGCAAGATCAGCGTGCTGTGCGGGCCGAGGTCGCGCGCGATGCGGTCGCGCTCGCTCATGTCGACCGTGGGCTGCTCGTAGTCGTGGAAGCCGATGGCGCCGTAGAAGCGCATCGCCGATTGCGTGAGCGGCAGCAGCCCCTGCTTCATCGCCGACACCGCCATGCCGGCGCGGGTGTGGGTGTGCATCACGCACTTGAGGTCGGGCCGTGCGCCATGCACGGCGCTGTGGATCATGAAGCCCGCGCGGTTCACCGGGAACTCGCCGAACTCGCCATCGGGCTTGTCGACCACGTTGCCATCGAGGTCCAGCGTGTAGAAGCAGGAGGCCGTGATCTCCGTGTACAGCAGCCCGAACGGGTTGATCAGGAAGTGCTTCGCATCGCCCGGCACCTTGGCCGTGATGTGGTTGTAGATGATGTCGCTCATGCCGTACTTCGCGACGAGGCGGTAGCAGGCGGCAAGGTCGGTGCGGACCTTCCATTCGGCGTCGCTCACGCGATCGCGGACGGAAGCGGGGCGGGTCTGGACAGCGGCGGTCATTGTGATTCGGGCCTCTATGGAGTCAATGGGATTCGGGGCGGCCGGCGAGCATGCGGCGGGCCGTGTAGCGCAGCACAGGCTCGCCGCGCTGGTTGAAGACGTCGATGTTCGAGTCGACGATGGCGCGGTTGCCCTTCGACGTGGGCTTGACGCCGGCGACCTCGACGACCGCGTGGATGGTGTCGTTGACGCGCACCGGGCCGAGCACCTTCTGCGTGCATTCGAGCATTGCCATGCCGGTGCCCTGGATCATCGTCTGCAGGATGAAGCCCTCGATGAGCGAGTAAGTGAGGGCAGCGGGAACGGGACGCCCACCGATGGCGCTGGCGGCGCCTGCGGCATCGATGAAGATGATCTCCAGCATGCCGGTGCACGAGATGAAGTTGACCAGGTCGGTCTCGGTCACGGTGCGGTTGAAGGTCTGGAATCTCTGCCCGACCTCGAGGTCTTGCCAGAAGAAACCGTGGCCGAGCAGTGGGTACTTGGCGGCGGGTGCGGTCATGGGCGAATCTCCGTGTTGTGCGATGCGGTGCGAGCACCTTGGGGCCGCTGGGCGGCGGTCATATCGGTGCTCCTTGCAATGCGGGTTGTTCGGCGCCGAGCGGCGCGATGCCGGCCTCGCTCAGTACCTGGTGGGTGTGCTCGCCGAGGCGCGGCGCCATGCGCACCAGCAGCTGTTGTCGATCGATGCGCACCGGTGCGCCGGGGAAGTGCAATGTGCCCATCCGCGGGTCGTCGATGGTCTTGAAGAAACCGGTCGCCTTGAGGTGCGCGTCGTCGGGCAAGTCTTCGAGGCGGTTCATGCGCGAGGCCGGCACTTCGAGGCGCGCGAACACTTCGAGCCATTCATCGGTGCTGCGGGTCTCGATGACCTGCGCGGCCAGCGTGTAGAGCGCATCGATGTGCCGCGTGCGCTCGGTGATGTCGGCGAAGCGCGGATCGGCCGCGGCCTCGGGCATGCCGCCTTCGGTGAAGAAGCGCTTCCAGTGCGCGTCGGTGTAGGGCATGGCGCAGAGGTAGCCGTCCGCGGTGCGATAGGGCCGGCGGTGCTTGGCGAAGAGGCGCGGATAGCCGGTGTCGGCCAGCGGCGGCGAGAAGTGATGGCCGTAGAAGTGCTCGACCAGGTTGAAGGACACCATCGACTCGAGCATCGGCACCTCGACATAGCCGCCCTTGCCGGTGCGCTCGCGTCGGAACAACGCGGCCAGGATGGCGTGGGTGGCGACGAGTCCGGAGGTCTTGTCGGCTGCGATCGTCGGGAAGTACTGCGGTGCGCCGGACTGCCGCTCCATCAGCGCCGCGCAACCGGAGAGCCCCTGGATGATGTCGTCGTATGCCGGCATGCCGCCGTAGGGGCCGTCCTCCGCGAAGCCATGCAGGCCGACGTAGACCAGGCGCGGATTGCGTGCGAGCAGCGTTTCCGGGTCCAGGCCGATGGCCGCGAGCTTTTGCGGGCGGATGCTGTGCATCAGCACGTCGGCGGTGTCGACCAGCGTAAGCAGGGCGGCGCGGGCGTCCGCTTGCTTGAGGTCCAGCACCACGCTGCGCTTGCCGCGGTTCACGCCGAGGAAGATGGCGCCCATGCCGGGCTCGGTGCTGGGGCCGGTGCGGCGCGTGGAGTCGCCTTCGGGCGGCTCGATCTTGATGACGTCGGCGCCGTACTCGGCCAGGTTCTGGCTGGCGTAGGGGCCGAGCACGACCGCGCTCAGGTCGAGGACGCGGACGCCTTCGAGTGGCAGGTTGGGCGCAGGGGCGATGGTCATGGTGGCTGGCGGTGTCTCGGGCCGCTCGTCTGTTGGGGTATGCACGAATCGTAGAAGTGGAGCCTTAACGCGTCCAATACTGTTCATGTCACTTGCCATACATGTGAAGTAAGCCTCATGGAGTTGCGCCAGCTGCACCAGTTCATCGCCGTGGCCGAGACGCTCAACTTCGGCCGGGCCGCCGAGCGCCTGCACATGGCGCAGCCGCCGCTCTCGGTGGCGATCCGCAAGCTGGAGGAGGAAGTTGGCGCGCCGCTGTTCGAGCGGCAGCCGCGCGGCGTCGCGTTGACGGCGGCGGGTACCGCCGCACTGGCACTGGCGCGGCGTTGTGTGAACGATGCAAAAGCCTTGCGCGAGGCGGCGCTGGCGGCGGCCGGGGGCGAGCGGGGAACGTTGCGGGTCGGCTTCGTCGGGTCGGCCACCTATGCGCTGCTGCCCGGCCTGCTCCCGGCGTTTCGCGCGCGCTATCCGCAGGTCGAACTGGTGCTGCGCGAGTCGGCGAACCTGGAACTGCTGGCGATGGTCGAGAGCGGTGAGCTGGATGTCGGGCTGGTGCGCCATCCGACCGGGTCCGCCAGCGAGTTGGTCGTCGAGATCGTGGAGCGCGATATGTTCTGCGCGGTGCTGCCCTCAACGCATGCGCTGGCAGGCAAGAAGCGCCTGACCTTGCAGGAACTCGCGCGCGAGCCTTTCGTCGACTACGCCTCGACGCACGTTCCCGGCCTGCACGCGATGGTGATACTGGTGTTCCAGCAGGCCGGTCTCACGCCGCGGGTCGCGCAGGAAGCCACGCAGGTGCAAACGGTGATCAGCCTGGTGCAGAGCGGCATGGGAGTGGCGCTGGTGCCATCGGTCAGTGCGCGGCTGGCGGCGCGCGATGTGGTGTTCCGGCCGGTGCAGGGGCTGCCGGCTTCAGCAGGGATCTCGTTGGCGATGGCAACGCGTATCGACACGCTCAATCCGGCGGCGATCCGGTTTCGGGAAGTGGCGCTGCAGCGGGCTTCGAAGGGGCGAGGTGCGCCTTCCCGAGGGCTCGATTGAGCGTGGCGACTGCGTCCGAAGTTGGTGCCCTCGACAGGAATCGAACCTGTATCTGAGTCTTAGGAGGACCCCGTTCTATCCATTGAACTACGAGGACTGGGCGCGGGGACTTTACCAGCTTGTGCCATGCATCTGCCGGGCAATCGGCACGCAGCGTCCGCAAGATTCCCGGCCGGATCGAATGGTACGGCTCGTGCTCTATTTCGTACAGGGCCGAGCGGGTTCGCGTGCTTGGCGGGTCGTGCGCTTGCTTGAGGCGCCATTCGTGGATTCGCCAATAGAGCATCCACTCCAACTATCGACCGGTTCTAGCTTTTGCCGACTACGCCTTCAGCGGGAAGATACGTCCATACCAACTGAAACCCAAAGGAAACAAGCCATGACGAACC